>CAZVEE010000008.1:0-68719 GCA_964625525.1 uncultured Alphaproteobacteria bacterium
AGGCTCACACATCAGAACAAAACACAGAACAAAATCCCCGACACAAACAAAACCCTAGAAAACCACCCACCACCACAGCCAGCCCCTGTCTTAAGACAAAATGCCAATAGGGCCACTTTGTCCCATGGGGCATTTGCGCATACCTGCCGAATGACTATCCTTGCGGGTCAGGGGAACGACGGACAGGACACGCGGTGCGGGGATTCGGGGGCAGGATAGGGCGGCGCGCTGAGCGCCCGCGCAAACGTACGCGACGTGGTCGCAATCGGCTGCGTGCCGACACCCACTACGCAGGATCGGACGCCGGCGCGCCGCCGGAGCAGCCGGAACGCGTGGATCGTCACGCGGTCAGCGTTGGCGATGACATTATCTCTGTGAAAGACATGCGCAGCTACTCCGCGGAAGCGGAGTTCGCGCGCATTGAAGCCGAACGCACGGTGGTGAACGACAAGCTCGCCAGCTTCACCACGCCCTATGTGCAGGACATCATCAGCCAGATGCGCCGGGCGGCCTGGGTTGTGGGGTGGGCCTGCGCCTGGGGCTTTGTGCTGGCGCTGTTGCATGTGACGGACCTGCGCGGGCTCTTGCTGGTGGGCTGGCCCGGACGCGAGAGCATCGATCTGGCCCCGCTCCTTGTCATCGGCTATCCGGCTTGGTCGCTGTTGCGGTTGCTGATGATCAGCTCGCGCATGCCGCGGCGGCTTCTGGTCACGGGCCACGCGATCGAGCGGTATGCGGATGATCATGTGGCCCACCGGCTTGAGAACGAGCATGGGCGCTGTGTGGAGGCGCTGGAAGGCAACAGTTTGAAATCCGTTGGTGCCCTTTACAAGCTGTTGCATTTGCGTCTTCGCGGCTTTCGTATCTGGCGGCGGTTTTTCGTGCAACCGTTCGGCATCGCCTTTGGGTTCAACCAGGCATTGCGATTGCCTTTGCTGGCGCCGCGTTTTTGGATCCTCACGACACCGATCATCCTGTTGATGATGATCCTGGTTTTCAATCTCGGGCGTGGGGTCGAGGCGGGGGTTTTCGCGAATGCGGGCGTCATCGGGGCGATGAAAGGGGTGTTGGGGCTTGAACCCCAGGCTCCGTGGAGCGCCTATCCGTGGTGGGACGTCGGCGTGGTGGGGTTGGCGCTTGCGCTGGGGCTCGGGATCTTTGCCGCAGCGCATGTGATGAGCAGGGTGGTGGTCGGCACCCTGACCGAGCATTTATCGCCGTCCAACTATGATCTGGCGCCTTACACCTACGACTGTTCCGGCGAGATCATTGACCGCTTCAACACCATCCGGAAGAAGATGGTGAACGCCCAGCATTTCTTCGAAAAACGCACCTCCGGCGGTGCCGCGGACCTGGACCCCTGGGAAGGGCTCTGGGACGTTGATGACCCGGACATGCCGGCCCCCGATTTCACTTATCGCGGCGGCTCCGCCGATACCGCGCCGGGCCATCGCCATCCCGGCGTGCCTATCAAGCCAGCCGGCAGCGCGACCGGTCGGGGCGAGACCAGCCGGCGCGACATTCCTCCCCCCGCCGCAGCAACGCCGTCAGATCCAGACGCCACAGACGAAGACCCTTCTGCTCCCGATGACGATAAGGCGTAATACCTGGGCCATACAAACAGGGCGACGCGATCAGCGCAGTCAAACGAGTATAATTTCAGTAATGATCAATATCGACAGCTCAAAATCTGGCTTTGTCATAGGCTGTAGCTTACGCATTTAGGTCACACCTGTCACGAATTCGTCGCCACGGAGTAAGGTCACATTTTGTTCCTAGGCAAAACTCGTATACCATCTGTTTCTGACGCCATGGCACGTGATGTACCGCCGGATCCCCGCAGTTGCGGCCGGTTGCCAGTCCCTGTCCGTCGGGCCTGCGCCGCAAGGGGGGGCCCTAACCGGGAGACACCATCATGCAGCGTCGGACGCAGATGGCAGGCGCCCCAGGCGCGGGCACCTCAGTGGCGAGCGCGCAAATGGCTGGAGCGGTCAGCGACCCGTCTGGCCCGCCCATGCCCGATCCGCCCCGCACCGCCGGTGAACCGCCCGGTGGCGGCGAGGGGGGCGCTTATGATCCGGTGCGCCGTTACAACCCGGAAGTGGAACACCAACGCATTGAAGACGAGCAGGATGTGGTGCACCGCAAGCTGCTCGGCTTCACCGATCCGCTGATCCGGACAGCCGTGCGGCTGATCTGGCTGGCGGCGGCGGGCGTGGTGTGGGTAACCCTGTGCGCTCTGGTGCTGGCCATCGGTCATCGGCTTGGCCTCTCGCTGCCACTCAGCGTGAAGGCGCCAGCCGTGATCCTGCCGCCGCTGACAATCCTGGTGCTGCTGCTGGTGCGCCGGTTCATTGCGCTGCAATACCGGATGCGCCGACTGTCTTTTGAGATGACGCTCTATGCCAAGGAAGACGTGAGCCGCCATCTGGACGTGGATCGCGGCACCTATAGCGGTTTCCTGGAATCCACAAAGCCGAAATCCGTCGGCGCGCTTTACCAGCTCTTGCGGTTGCGGATGCGCGGCTTTCGGATCTGGCGGCGCTTTCACATTCACCCGCTGGTGCTGACGCACAGCCTGAACAGCGCGCTGAAGCTGCCCTTTGTCACACCGCGGCTGGTGGTCGTCGGGGCGCCACTGCTGCTGGTGATTGTGATGGTGGTCTTTAATATGGGCCTGGCGGTGGGCAATGGTCATTTCGCCGATGGCTGGGCCCCGACCCCATGGGATGGCGCGGTCGAGCTGTGCAAAGCGTTTCTGGGGGTGCATGGGGACCAGGCGCTGTCAGCGTTCCCGGCCGGCGATACCTTACTGGTGCTGGCGGGGTTTGGGATCAGCGCGGCCGCTTATGGCCTGGCCCAGCATATCCGCGATTACATCTATGAGCGTCTGAGTTCCTTTGTGAACACGGACGACTATATGCGCCCTTTCACCCATGACTGCTCCAAGCAAATCCTGAAGCGCTACAACTATGTGCGTGAAGAGATGTTCCGGGGCTATCGCCGCCACTACCCGGCACAAGCCGAAGAAGAAGACAGCCAGCGCCGGGCCCTGGTGCAGCATGAGGCACTGCCCGCCGACGGCAGCGATGATCCCCAGAGCGACGCTGATCAGGCCGCGCTCATGGCCAGTTATCTGGTGGCGAGCGGGGCGGAACCGCCGCTTGAAAACGGCGCCGATCCAGAAGCGCACGAGCGGGACTGAGCGTTTATCCCCCCTTACGGGCCGGGCCACGCCATAAGGCGACCATGGCGCGGGCACATCCCCCTTTTTTGCCTGTTGCTATCAATGGGTCTTTTCGGGACACTCGCGTGTTAGGTAATTGGGGTGCCGTCAGGCGGCGGTCGCGGCGTGTCCGGTCTCACACCCATGCCGGCCCTATGGCAGGGCGGGCGGCGTGAGCCACGATTTTTTCCGGCCTGGAGTTTGTCTCGGAGAGCGCGCCCGCGAGCCGGCCTGGAACGGCATGACGTCGCCGTGGTGACGAGGCAGGAATTGATCCTGCCCGTGACAGGCGGCCATTGTGACGGTGGGGGGCGACGGCCATGACCTTGGCACGGGCCGGCAAGTCAAGACGATCGTTTGGAGCCAGTCTGATGAGCGCGCGCCTGTTTGGCGCGGCACTGCTGGCTGCGGTGCTGTCCGTTCTGGTGCCGGTGTCCGACGCCGCGCGCGCGGACTATGCCGATGCTTTTCAAGCGGAAAAAGCCGAACGCCAGATGCGCCTTTTGCGCCGCGCCGGGTGGCGGGAACATGATGTGTTGGCCCAAGCCGAGTTGTGCCGACGCTATTCCGACAGCGAGGACACCCGCGCCGATCCCATCGAAGCCTATGTCTGGTGCTATCTGGCGTCGGTGAATCTGCGGATTCAAGGCGTGGCTGATGTGGCGCTGGAGCGGTTTCTCGACGATGTGGAAATGGCGACGCTGCGCCGGGCCCAGATGTTCAAGCGGTTGAGCACGCGCGGGCGCTCTGAGGCGTTCGAGCGGGTCACCTACATTATGACCTGTCGCGGTGGGGTCGGCTTCGCGCGGCTCGCGGAACTCTACGATCCGACTCAGCGGCGCGCCGGCCTGGTCAGTCGCCGCGTGCAGCGCGCCGGCGGTTCTGACCGGCCACAAGAAGAAAACGGCGAGTTCGTCCTGTTTGGCCACTTCCGCGACGGCTTCAGCCGAGACCCGCGCAATCGCTCGTCAAGCCAGGGCTCCGGCCGGCTGGTCAGTTTTGCCGATGACGGTCGTCTGGAGCCCAATGCGGTGGAAGCCTTGACCTTCTACCTGCTTGCCGAACGGGGCGGGCATCCTTACGCGGGCGCCATGCGCCAGGCGCTGGAGGCCTCTCTCACCGAGGATGCAGAGGCCATTCGGGCGCTGGCAGCGGAACGCGCGGGATCCTGGCTGCCGCCCTATGAGATTTACGCGGACGGGGCGCTCGACGCTCAAGGCAATCCTTATACAGATGAATGTCCGGTGACAGGAGCCTGGGAAATCGCCCTCAACCGGGTGAACAATCTGCGTCACAAGGATATTCAGTCGGGATTGGCAGCGCTGCGCTATTACACGGACGACATCGACAATACGATGGGGCCGAACACCCGGAATGCCATCAAGGATTTCCAGACCGCCAATTTCTGGTACCCGTCTGGCTATCTTCAGCCCTATGAGACGGCACAGCTGATCCGTCAGGCTGCGGTGGCGGGGGATGTGCACAGTCAGACAACGCTGGGCTACATGTATGCCTGTGGGATCGGCGTGGCGCCCGACGAGTATCGCGCCGTGCGCTGGTACGAGCGGGCCTATCGCCAGCGCAGTGCCCTGGCAGCGTATAATCTGGGCCTCTTGCTCCAAGGGGACGACGTGAACCATCAGTGTACGGTCCAGACTACATTCCGCAAAGTGCCGGAAAACACGAGCCTGTCGGATGCTTACTTTACCGATGCGGTGCGGTGGGGGTTCCGCAGCGCCTCTGACCAGGTGCTGCAACGCATCGATCTGCCGGTGCGCGAGCGGTAAGGCCAAGACGGAAAGGGCGACGCCATGACACGCAAGGAATGGATGGCCGGTCTGGCAGCGCTGACGCTGATGCTGGGCGGGGTGAGCGGTGCGACCGCGCAAGAGAAGGCTGGTGACGCCAGCCCGGCCAGCCAGGCGCGTGCGCCCGCGGCTGATCAAGCCAGTGCCCAGGCCACCACGACGGATGTCCCGCGCGACCGGTTGCGTCTGGACGACGAGCCGGCCCCGGGGGGCCGGGCGTCCACTGGCGCGAAAGACGGTCAGGGCTCGGGCGCGGCGGGCCGCAGTCATGAGCGGAACCACACCCGTCTATCCCATATCACTGTCGATGGCCGCCTGAGCGGTGACCAGGGCACGCGAAGCCGGGTGGCAAGCCTGACAGAGGCGCTTGAACGCGTGGCGGATGGCGGGCGCATTACCGTGCTGCCCCTGGCCCCGGCCGATAATCGCGGCTTCTACCAGGAAAGCCTGACCATCACCCGGCCGGTGACCATCAGTGGCCAGATCTATGCCCCAATGGCCGATACTGGAATGGCCGATACTGGCCCTGACGGGATGGATGACCAAGATGCGGACATGCCGTTGCCGCCGCCGCCCGCGCGGGTCGCGGTAGAGGCGCGCACCGGCGAGGCCTGTGTGACCATCAACACGAGCGGGACGGTCGTTCTGGAAAACATCGACTGGATCATTCCGGCGGAGGATTATCCGGGCAGTGCGCCCTGCATCGCCGTCTTCTCCGGGCGTCTGGAGTTGCGCAACAATTACATCACGGGCCGGACAGAAGGCGCGGCCGTCTACATCGCCTCTAATGAAGCGCTGATCAGCGACAATGAAATCACGCTGGCGCAAACGGGTGTGCTTGTCGAGATCGCACCGCTGGAGCGGCGCCGGCGCGCGCGCAATGTGCCGCGCATTTATGAGGTCAGCGACAACACCATCTATGAAACCTTTAACGGCATTGTCGTCACCGGCAGCGACCTGCTCGACAGCACTGTTCTGGACCCGGAAATCATGGTGGTCGGCAATCTGGTTTCTCAGAACGACGGCTCAGGCCTCATTGTGCGGGATGTGCAGGATCTGACCGTCTCATCCAATCAGTTCTCCAATAACGGCGCGGACGGCGTGGTGTTGGAGCGCTCCGGTGGCCGCTTCAATGGCAACACCATTGCCCAAAGCGGGAATAATGGCGTCGTCCTGGATGATCCCGACGGGCCGGTCTTCGAGGGTAACGAGATCCTGGACAGTGGGCGCAACGGCGTGCGGCTGCGCAATGGCGGCTTTGGCCGTTTCCAGCAGAACCGCATCAGCGGCGAGGGAAGCTGCATCTCGCCGCGTCGCTACAGCGATGTGTTGGAGTTCGACCAACGGGCGAGCTGCGTCGAGTTATGATCGCCCGTTTCCCCTGCGGCCCGGTCTCGTGTATCGTCCTGTGACAGGCGGGCGCGGGGCCCGGCGCAGCGGCCGGGGGCCGAGATGGACTGGTTTTACATCGTCATTTTTGTGCTGGTGCTGCTGATTTTCATTCAGCCGGCCCTGGCCATGCGACAGTTGCGGTGGGCGCGGTCCGCCAAGATCCGCGAGCTTGAGCGCGATCTGGAAGCCCGCGTCATCACCTTGATCCACCGCCAGGAGCGGGTGTCGGTGTTTGGCTTCACGTCGGCCCGCTTCATTGATATCGACGACGCGCAGGCGATCATTCACGCCATCCGCACCACGCCGGACCATCAGCCCATCGCACTGGTGCTGCATACGCCGGGCGGGCTTGTGCTGGCGGCCATGCAAATCGCGCGGGCCGTGAAGGCGCATAAGGGCAAGGTCTCAGTCTATGTGCCGGTCTATGCCATGTCCGGCGGCACCCTGATCGCGCTTGCGGCGGATGAAATCGTGATGGGGGACTTCTCCGTGCTCGGGCCCATCGACCCGCAGATTGCGGGGCTGCCGGCTCCCTCCATTGTGAATGTGACGCATCAAAAGCCGCTGACCCATGTGCATGATCTGACCTTGGTGCTGGCGGATATCGGCGCCAAGGCCATCGCCCAATTGCGGTCCGGCGCGACGGATCTGATGCGTGAGCGGCTCGGTGAGGCCCAGGCCCAGGCGATCGCGGAGCGCCTCACCGCCGGCCACTGGACCCATGACTATGCCATCACGCCGGAAGAGGCGCGGGAGATCGGCCTGACGATTTCCACCGAGTTGCCCGAGGCGGTGACAGACCTGATGACGCTCTATCCCCAGCCGGTGCGCCAGACGGAATCCGTGGAAGCCTCGCCGCCGCGCGATGTGAAGCGGGGGCCGGAGTCGCTGGTTTGGCAAGACTGGCTGCGCTGACGTTTTCCTCACGGAGTGTCTGGGAGAGGCGTGCGCGTTTTTGGCAAAGCGCCTTCCCACCGCCGTCCAGACGCTTAGACTGCATCGCATCATGTTTTGAGTCGCGTCAGGAGCGTCCATGGCCAATATGCGCCCGAAGGATTTCGCCCATCTCTACAAGACATTCAACGCGTCGATCTCCGAGCGGACGGATTGCGGGCAGCATTGCGCCCCGCTGAACGGTGGCACGCCCGTGTGCTGCTCCACTCAGAATGCCATTCCCATCATCTCCAAAACCGAATGGAAGCATCTTAAAGCGACGACCGACGCTTGGGAGCGTTTCAAACCCTATGATGCCAATTCGCGCGAGATCGTGGACGAGTTGCACGACACCTGCATGGCCGTGTCCTGCACCATTGCGCCGGCCTGTCAGCGCAATGCGCGCACCATCGCCTGCCGCTCTTTTCCCTTTTTTCCGTATATGACGCGGCAGGGAGAGATGGCGGGCATCGCCTATTACTGGATTTTCGAAGATCGCTGCTGGGTGCTGTCCAATCTCGATATTGTCGAGGCGGCGTTTGTCGGTGAGCTGATGGACGCCTACACCTATCTGTTTGAGCGGGACGCGCAGGAACGCCAGGTGTTCATGGACCAATCGGCAACGGCGCGCCGGGTGTTCTCGCGCTGGAACCGGCCCTTGCCGGTCTTTGACCGAGAGGGGCAGCTTTGGAAAGTCCCCCCCAAATCGGGCGGTACGTTGAAGCGGGCGCGGCTGTCGGAGTTCAAGGCGCATGGGCCCTATGCCTCGCAAGAGGCCTATGAGGCGGCGGTGCAGGAAAGCCAGAGCTGAGGCGCGCACGCTGTCCGCCCTCGGACGCCAAACTGTCCGCTCGCGAACACCCGAGCCGGACAGTTTCAGATTAAGTCATTGATAATATTAACAATCCCGGTTTGGCACGTCTGTTGCCCCTGGAAGGGGGCCTTTGCGCGCCGGAGTGGCCGCAAGGGGGCTGGGGTGGGTCAGGGTCTGGCTGCCCCGAGAGCAACCGAGGAGGAGATGAAAATGCCGCGCTTTTTGATGATTGCTGCCACGGCCACCGCTGTTGTTCTGGGTGCTGGGTTTGCGCCAGCGCCGGTGTCCGCGAATGAGAGTGCCGCGCAGGAGCGCGTGACGGTCTCGCTGAGCCGCTCGGACGCGCGCAAAGTGATCATGGAGTATTACGAGCGCCGGGGGGAGCGGGTGCGCATCCGCCGCAGCTGGGTGAGCGGCGGCCAGTTCTACGCCAAAGTGGTGAACCGCTTCAATGACCCGGTGTCGACCGTGGCCGTGGATATGGACAATGGGCGCCTGCGTTTTGTGAACAGCTGAGGCGTCGGCATCATCTTCGGATGAAAGTGTGACCGAGGACGGAGCTGGGGGACTGCTCCGTCCTCTTTTTGTGTCAGGCGATCAGCGCGGGCGCCTCGCCGTGCTGGGTTTGATAGAGCGCCTGGTACTGACCATCCGGGCGCCGCATCAGTTCGGCATGGGTGCCCTGTTCGACAACCCTGCCGCCGGAGAACACCAGGATCCGGTCCACCGAGCGAATGGTGGACAGGCGGTGGGCGATGAGGATCGTGGTGCGCCCGTCCATCAGCTCTTCAATGGCCTCCTGAATGTGCTTCTCTGTGATCGAGTCGAGGCTTGACGTGGCCTCATCCAGGATCAGGATCGGCGCATCCGCCAGGAACGCCCGGGCCAAGGCCACCCGCTGACGTTCCCCGCCGGACAGTTTCACGCCCCGCTCACCCACAAGCGTATCGTAGCCTTCCGTCAGACGGGTGATGAACTCGTGGGCGTGAGCCTTGCGGGCCGCGGCCTCGATCTCGTCCTGCGTGGCATCCGGCCGGGCATAGCCGATATTCTCGGCGAGCGACCGGTGGAACAGGATCGGGTCCTGAGGCACCAGCGCAATGGACTGGCGCAGGCTGTCCTGGGTCACCGTGCGCAGGTCCTGGCCGTCGATTAGGATCCGCCCGCCAGAGGCATCGTAGAGCCGCTGCACCAGCTTCACGAAGGTGCTTTTGCCGCTGCCCGACTTGCCCACCAGTGCCACCCGCTCCCCCGACGCGATGTCGATGGAGAAGTCCTCATAGACCGGGCGCGGCTGATTGGCGTAAGCGAAGGCCACCCGGTCGAAGACGATCCGCCCACGGCCGGTCTCGAAGGGCCGGGCATCGCGGCCATCGGCGATCTCGAACGTCTGGTCACGGAAGCGGACCAGGTCTTCGATCTCGTTGATGGCTTGCTGCATGTTGCGCATATGCATGCCGATGTCCCGCAGATAGCCGTTCAGCAGCATGTAGGTGGTCAGCACCAGGGTCACCTGACCGGGCGTGGCATTGCCTTGCGTCCACAGCCACAGTACCAGCGACAAGATGCTCGCCTGCATGGCAATGCGCAGCGCCGCGAGGACCCCGCCTGCATTCACATGGCGGTTCCAGGTGCGCGATGCTTGGGCCTTCCAACGTCTTGTCATGTCCAGCAGCCGCTCATCCTCGCGCGCTTCGGCGCCGAAGGCGATGACCGTGGCATTGCAGGTGACCGCGTCGGCCACCACGCCACCGAACTCGGAGTCGATATCGGCGAAGGCCTGGTTTTCGGGCGCGATATACCGCACGGAGAGGAGATAGCTCGCCGTGATGTAGAGCACGACCGCCGGGACGGCCACCAGACCCACCAGTGGCCAGTTCAGAGTCAGGACCGTCATGGTGCCGACCAGAACCAACGTGGTGGGGAAGAAGCCATAGTTCAGCGTATCGCCGAAACTATCGAAGGCCCACATGCCTCGGGTCAGCTTGCGCACGGTCGCACCGGCGAAGTTGTTCGCATGCCAATCGGTACCGAACCTCTGGACCCGGAAGAAGCCGTCCTCGACGATCCGCGCCATACAGCGCAGCGCCACTGCGATCCAAACGCGATCGCGCAGGATGTAGAGCGTTTCCGCCAGCAAAATGGCGCCGACGAAAAGGCCAAGGAACAGGCTCGCCGCGGCGACATCGCCGCTATCGGTGGCGATCGTGTCCACCAGGCGACCGGCGAGGTAAGGCTGGGATACGCTCAAGCCAGTGCCGATGAGAAGGCCGGCAAGCACGAAGGCGAGCCGCCAGGGCTCCCGGCGCCAATAGGCCCAGGCATACTCAAACACGTCGGCGAAGCCGAAATCGCGGCGGTTTGACGATGGAGTTTCAGGTGTCTGCTCAGTCATGATCCGATGCTCCGCACGCTGGCGCGGTGCCTCCCTCTTTCAGGATCGGTTGGGACAGGGTGGTGGTCAGCCGGGGAAAGGTCCGTCTTCCCTGTCCCTGCCGTTCTGACTTGAACGGACCGCAAAGGGGGGGCCCAGTGCAGAGACGTCGCCTCGGCGTTTTCTCAAACGATGGACGCCGATCATGCGCGTGGAATGGAAGAGGTGGACAGAACATGGCCCGGTCTGATCATCCGGGCCGTCACGCGCTTAGGCGCGGAGGACCCGGGATACACAAGATGGTTTCATCGTGCTCCCTTTCGATCGTTCAACGGGTCGGCGTCCGGTTATCCAACAGAGCGTGCTATTGGTCGCGCCGACGGCGGTGAGCGGCACAATGACCATGATCCGGATAGGGATCAAGTCCAATCTGCGCGGCTATGTCCGTTTCGATGCCGAAGTGCGGCATTTGCGCATCAGGATGTCGAACTGGTCTCCAGCGCGTAGGTCAGGCTGCGCAAGTGGTCTGCGAGGGCGCGACGATCCTTGATATGGGCGAGATCCGCATAGGGAATGGGGGCGCCGATTGTCAGGTCCATTTTCGTGCGGATGCGCCGAGCCACCTCATGAAACAGCAGCGCGATGCGCAATGTGGGGCTGAGCAGGCTGGCGATCTGGAACAAGCGGCTGTTCTGGCCGGAGAAGAAGATCGGCACCACCGTGGCCTGGGCATCAATGATCAGGCGCGCGGTGAAGGGCTTCCAATCCGGGTCCACGGCGCGGCCCGTCAACGGCTTGTCGGCCGTGGACACCGTGCCGCCGGGGAACGCCACGATCGCCCCGCCGTCTTTCAGGATGGCGCGGGCCTCGGCGCGGGAATTCAGGTTCGTGGCCATGGCTTCGCGGGTTTCCGCGAAATCGATGGGCAGCACGAAGGGGCGGATTTCCGGCGCACGGAACAGCACCGAATTGGTGAGCACCTTGAAGTCCGTGCGGACCTGGGAAATCAGCCAGCTGATAACGATCCCGTCGAGCACTCCATAGGGATGGTTCGCCACCACCACCAGAGGGCCGGTCTGGGGGATCTGCTCCAGACGCGTGCGGTCGAAATTCAGGTGCAGTTCCAGATACCGCATGGCGGCATCCCAGAAACTCTCCCCCTCGCGTGGCTCGCGGCGGTTCTTCAGATACATCGCCTTGAGCTTGGGCTGGCCGGTGATGCGCTCAATCAGCGTGATAGCCAGGCGCCGCAAGCGGCTGTCCTCGGGTGAGGCGTAGCTGAAATAGGGGATGCCGTTTTCGTCCACCTCGTCATCCGCGCCAGTCAACTGCGTGGTGAGCGTGTAGGTGGTGGGCAACGGGTCCCGGCGCTCCTGAGAAGCGGACATTCCTCTAGCGTTCCCGTTTCTTAGTGCAACGCATGGCCTCGCAAGGCCCAAAGGACTAGACATGCCCTCTTTCCCCCGGCCCTGACAAGAGGGAACCGGGGGATCGCGACATTAATAGCACTGATGGTCAGCGCGTGGGTTCGGTCTCTACTGTGCCGGTGGTCTCGGTGGCGCTGGCGGCGGCCTCGTCGGCGTCGGCATCCGGGTCGGTATCGTCCTCATCCTGGCCCGTGCGCTCGGCCACCAGGAAGCGGGCGTGCTCTGCGTTGTCCACCCGCTCAACGCTGCGGACAAAACAGCGTTCGGGGACGTTGCGCCCGACAATGATGCGCTCACCGGCAAAACCACAAATGCGGCCTGTGCGCGAGGCGGCGCGAATGGTGATGGCGCTGCGCAGGTTCAAGCAGGGTGAGGTGAAGGTCACCAGATAGACCCGATTGGCGGACTCATAAAAAATCGCGTGATAGCGGTCGATGGTGCTGAAGTTCCGGATCAGCCGGACCCGGATACAATCGCGGCGCGGCTCGGAAAACTGCGGTTCGTCCGCGTCGGCCTCGTCATCGCTGCGGTCAGTGGCGGGCTGAAGTGCTGGTACTTCCTGGATCACATCGGCGTTGTCATCGTCGGCGTCCTCGTCCGGTTCGGCGGCGAGCGGCGTGGCGACCAGTAGCAGCGCAGCCAGGCCAGCGGCCAGAAAGCCCGGCCGTGTCAGTCCCGCGCTCCAGGCGGCAAGCGCGCCCCACGCCGGATTGATGCGATCAAAAGACCCAAACATCGGCTTCTCCCTGATAAGCTGTCGCACCCGGCATCCGGCCGGGTCTCGCGGCGTTTGCGTGAACGCCCGGGCGGCGGTGTACCCGTCGAACGGGACCGCGCGCAACCACATCTTGTGTTACGAAATGTGCCCAGTTTGGGGCAGGGGCCATCACAGATTATGACCGTCACTCTCACCGACATCCGCCAGGCGCGCGATGCCATTGCGGGCGCCGTGCAAAACACACCGTGTCTGCACTCGCAAACGCTGTCGACCATGCTCGGCGCGCAGATCTATCTGAAGTTTGAGAACTTGCAGTTCACCGCCTCGTTCAAGGAGCGTGGGGCACTCAACAAGCTGTTGAGCCTGACGCCGGAGCAGGCGCGCGCCGGGGTCATCGCCATGTCGGCGGGTAATCACGCGCAAGGCGTGGCCTATCACGCTCAGCGGCTCGGCATCCCCGCGACAATCGTGATGCCGCGCTTTACGCCTTACGTGAAAGTGCGGCAAACGGCCCATTTCGGGGCCCGCATCATGCTGGAAGGGGAAAGCCTGTCGGAGTCGGCGGACTTCGCCTATGCCATGGCGGACAATGACGGGCTGATCTTCGTGCATCCCTATGACGATGATCATGTGATCGCGGGCCAGGGCACGTTGGGGCTGGAGCTGCTGGAGGCGGTGCCGGATCTGGATGTGCTCGCCGTGCCGGTGGGTGGCGGCGGCATGATCGGCGGTATCGCGATCGCCGCCAAGGCGCTGCGCCCGTCTATCAAAATCATCGGCGTTGAAGCGGAGTTGTACCCCTCGCTGTCCCAATCCCTGCGCGGCGAACCGGTGAGCGGCAGCGGCACCACCATTGCGGAAGGGATCGCGGTCAAGCAGATCGGGACGCGCAATCTGGAGATCGCGCGCACCCATGTGGACAATGTGGTGCTGGTGCGCGAGAGCGAGCTGGAGCGGGCGGTGAACCTGCTGCTGACCATTGAAAAGACAGTGGTGGAAGGGGCAGGCGCGGCTGGCCTTGCGGCCTTGCTGGCACGGCCGGAACTCTTCCGGGGGCGGCGAGTGGGTATCCCGCTGTGCGGCGGCAATATCGACCCCCGACTACTGGCCTCCATCATCATGCGGGAGCTGATGCGCGACGGGCGCATCGCTCGGATCCGTGTGGAAATCGCCGATGCGCCGGGCCAACTCGCGCGGATCGCCGGCACGGTGGCGGAATATGGGTGTAGCGTGCTGGAAGTGGCGCACCACCGCATGGCGCTCGACATGTCTGCCAAACATGCGGCGCTTGAAATGATGATCGAGGCGCGTGATGCCGACCAGGTGCGCGATATCGTGGCGCGGCTGCGCCAGGACGGGCTGACAGTGCATCTGCTGGATGACCGGCCTGCCCCGAACCTGGCCTGAGATTCGCGCAACGGAGCCCAACCATGCTGGACGCGACCATGCGCCGCCTCATTGACCCGCCACTCGCCTGGGTGGCCGGTTGGTGTGTGCGCGCCGGCATCAGCGCCAATGCGGTGACTATCGCCGCCTTCGCGGTGGGGATGGGCGCGGTGGTGGCGCTGTCCTTCGGCCTTTATGGGCTAGGGCTGGGTCTGATCCTGCTCAACCGGCTTGGAGACGGGCTCGACGGCGCCATTGCGCGCCAAACCCGGCTGACGGATGTGGGCGGGTTTCTGGACATCGTGCTCGATTTCATCTTCTACGCCGGGGTGGTTTTCGGCATGAGCATGGGCCGCCCCGAGGACGCGCTTTACGGCGCCTTCCTCATCTGGAGCTTCACCGGCCCCATGACCACATTCCTGGCCTATGCGATCTTTGCGGCCAAGCACGGCGTCACCACCGAGATCCGAGGCTCCAAATCGCTTTATTATCTGGGGGGGTTGGCGGAAGGCACCGAAACGCTGCTGGTGTTCGTGCTGTTTTGTCTATTCCCGGCTTGGTTCGCCGCATTGTGCGTGATCTATGGCATCATCTGCTGGATCACGGCGGGTACGCGGATCATCGCGGCGGTGCAGACATTTGGGGCAGGGCCAAGCGGGGGAGATCCCGGGGACGGGCCCAAGGCGGAAGGCGGCAATGGGCCGGCGGGGGCAGACACATGAGAGTGGCGGTCATAGGCGGTGGTGCGATCGGACTGGCAAGCGCCTGGTATCTGGCCCGCGCCGGAGCCGAGGTGACCGTGCTTGAGCGGGCCGAGGCCGGGAAAGGGGCGACCTGGGCGGCGGCCGGCATGCTGGCTGCTCATATAGAAGAAGAAGCGCGCGACCCTCGCTTTCTGGCGCTATCCCAGGCGAGCCAGGCGCGCTGGCCGGGCTTTGTCGAAGCCTTGCACGCGGCCACCGGGGCGGATCTGGGCCTTGATCTCAACGGGGCGGTCGTGGCGGTGTTCTGCGAGGATGAGGAGCGGCACTGGCGCGCGGTGATTGAACGGGTGAACGCCCATGGGCAAGATCGTGCCGGCCCACGCGACGGCCGCCTTATGTGGCTTGATCGCGCCGATCTGCGGGCCATGGTCCCGGCGGTCGCTGCGGATGTGCGTGGGGGGGTGCTGAGCCCGCTCGACGGGCGGGTGGACAACCGCGTGCTCGCCACGGCGTTGCTGGATGCGGTCAAAGCCGCCGGTGTCACGGTGCGTGAACGCGAAACGGTGTATTCGATTGAGAGTGGCGGCGACAAAGTGCGCGCGGTGGTCACCGGCGCCGGGCGCTTGCCCGTGGATGGCGTGGTGCTGGCGGCTGGCGCCTGGAGCGCGGAAATTGGTGGCCTGCCGGCCGGGCTGCCCGTGCCGGTCAAGCCCATTAAAGGGCAGATGGTGGCGTTGGACTGGGATCGCTCGCAGGCGCGGTCGCTGGACTATCTGGTTTGGGGACCCGGCATTTACTGCGTCCCCCGCGCCGACGGGCGCCTGATCCTGGGCGCCACCACCGAAGATGTGGGCTTTGACCCGCGTATGACAGCGGGGGGGCTGTCGGGCCTGCTAACGCGGGCTGCGCGGACCTTGCCGCGCGCTGCCGACTTGAGTCTGATCGAGGCTTGGAGCGGGTTTCGGCCGGCTGCACCCGATGGCCTGCCGCTCTTGGGAGGCACCGCCATCGAGGGCTTGACCATCGCCACCGGCCATCATCGCAACGGCATTTTGTTGACGCCGGTGACGGCGGAGCTGGTGGCGGACTTGGCGCTCGGGCGCGCGCCGCGGCTCGCTATTGATGCCTTTACGCCTGACCGCTTCGCCCGGACGACGCCCGGCGCCGTCGCTGCGGCACCTACTGTGCACGGATCCTGAGGGGGGATCGCCATGATCGATTTTGCGAGTCTTTGGGCCGGCTCCAGCGCGGCGTATCTGTTCGCCATCGGGGGGCTGATCGTGCTCTTCATGGCCGGTGAGTGGGTGGTGCGCGGCGCCTCGGGCCTGGCGCGCGAAATCGGCGTGTCCGAGCTGTTGATCGGCCTGGTGGTCATTGCCTTTGGCACCTCCTCCCCGGAACTGATCGTGGCCATCGCGGCGGTGCTGCGAGAGGCGGACGATGTGGCGGTGGGCAATGTGGTCGGGAGCAACATTGCCAATGTGCTGCTGGTGCTGGGCATTGGCGCGATGATCTGCCCCATCCTGGCGCGGCGGAATGTATTCAACCGCGACGGGGTGGTGATGCTGGCCTCGACCGGATTTCTCATCTTGCTGGGCTATGGGATTGCCGATATCGACGGGCGCACGGGAGAGGGGCTGATCTCGGCCACTGCCGGCACGGTCTTGGTCAGCGGATTGGTGATTTATCTGCTGCTCTCTTACGTCATGGAGCGCAAGCGCCAGCCCACCGGCAACGCGCGTCCCGATGGCCCGGTGGGGGATCGCATCAAGATTCACAGCGACGGCAATGGCCGGTCGCTGGCAACGTATCTGCTGTTGCTACTGCTTGGTTTGCTGGGGCTGTTCCTGGGGGCGGAAGCGCTCGTCTATGGCGCGGTGACCATCGCCGAGACCTACCAAGTGCCCCAGGCAATTATCGGCGCGACGCTGGTTGCGTTCGGCACCTCAGTGCCGGAGCTGGCCGCCGTTTCCATCGCCGCCTTCCGGGGGCACCCGCAAATGGCGCTGGGCAGCGTCGTGGGCAGCAATATCTTCAACGTCCTGTTTGTGTTGGGCCTGTCATCCATGGTGGCCCCAATCACCATCGCCACCACGTTCATGGCGCTGGACATGTGGGTGATGCTGGGGGCTGTGCTGGTGCTGCTGGTGTTCTTGTGGAGTGGCGGCCGATTGACCCGATTGGAGGGCTTTTTGATGGTGCTCGGCTATTTGGGTTATGTGAGCTGGCTGTTCTTCTCCACGGAGATTTTGGCAGCTCTTCCCCTGTAAGCGTGATGAGAAAGACCGGACTATGGACTTCGCACTGACCGAGGAACAAGACGCCATCGTTGAGGCGGTGGGCCGCATTTGTGAGCGCTATCCGGATGAGTACTGGCGCGCGCGCGACAGTGATGGGGTGTTCCCGGAGGACTTTGTGCGCGATATGGCCGCGGCGGGTTGGCTCGGCATTGCGCTGCCTGAAGCGGTTGGCGGTGCGGGGCTTGGCGTCACTGAGACGGCCCTGATGATGCACACAGTGGCCGCGAGCGGCGGCGCCATGCAGGCGGTCTCCTCGATCCATGTGAATCTGTTCGGCCCCATGCCCATTGTGGTGCATGGGACCGATGCGCAGCGCCAGACCTTTCTGCCGCGGCTCATTTCCGGTGAAGACCGCATGTGCTTTGGCGTGACTGAGCCCAATTCCGGGCTTGACACCTCGTCCATCACCACCAAGGCCGAACGCGACGGTGATCATTATGTGATTTCCGGACGGAAGATCTGGACCACGACGGCCCAGAGCGCCAACAAGATCATCCTCATCGCGCGCACGACACCGCGCGAACAATGCGCCAAGCCGACCCAGGGCATGACCCTGTTCTATACGGACATGGACCGCAATTATGTGGACGCCAAAATCATCGAAAAGATGGGGCGCAAGTCCGTGGAATGTAACACGGTCTTCATTGACGGCCTGCGCGTGCCGGTGGAGCACCGCATCGGTGAGGAAGGCGAGGGCTTCAAATATCTGCTGCACGGGTTGAACCCGGAGCGCATCCTGTTCGGCATCGAAGCGGTGGGGATCGGCCGCGCGGCCTTGCGCAAGGCCGTCGCCTATGCCCAGGAACGCGAGGTGTTCGGACGCCCCATTGGCCAGAACCAGGGCGTGGCGCATCCGCTCGCCCGCGCTTGGGCCGAGCTTGAGGCCGCGGCCATGATGGCTTTCAAAGCCGCCGCCCTTTATGACAAGGGCGAGCCTTGCGGCGCGGAAGCCAATGCCGCAAAACTGCTTGGCTCCGAGGCTGGGTATCACGCTTGCGAACGCTCCGTGCTGGCCCATGGCGGCATGGGCTATGCCAAGGAATATGACGTGGAACGGTATTTCCGCGAAGTGATGATCACCCGTATTGCCCCTGTCAGTACGGAAATGATCTTGAACTTCCTGGCCGAGCGAGTGCTGGGGTTGCCCAAAAGTTATTGAGACCGGATCAGGCCAAGTGCCGTCAAGCGGGGCGGCAGGGCCGGCGCGACCCTGCCGCTGCTCCCATCACACAAAGCTGAAGTCGTCTTGGGTCCAGAAAGCGCCCGTGTCGTCGAGAATGTCGGCCTGGAAACCGATGGTGACGCTTTCGCCCGGCACCAATTCTTCCGCATAGGCGAGGGGGGTGAAGAGCAGATCGCCGCCTTCTTCACTGAGGCTTGCCCCCCAACTGGTCTGCACCGCCACGTTTGCCAGTTCGCCCGGATCCAGATCGAGGGCGATCTGCCAGCTATCCACGGTCTGGGCACCGGTATTGGTGACGGTGATCTGCTGCACGGCGCCGGCGCCCCAGTCATTGAGGCCGGACGCGTCAATGCTGAGGCCTTGGCTGTCGCCGGGGTCGGGGACCACCGGCTCCGGGTCGAGGTCGAGGTCGAGGTCGAGGAAGTTGGCGGAGAAATCCTCGGCAGCGAAACCGGTGCCCAGCACCTGGACGGTGAACGTGATGGTATCAGTGGGCTCCAGCGCCAGTTGATAGCCCTGGCCGACAGTGGAGAAGCTGCCGGTGGCCGCATCGAAGCTAACAGGCGCGTTGAAGCCGTCAAGCCAGCCAGCATTAAACGACCCTTGCGGATCATCAAGATCCAGGTCAAGGGTCCAGTCGGAGACGCTGTCGCCGGGCACCAACAGATCGGTCAGGTGGAGGGCAAAAGTGGCGTTATAGCCGCCTTGTCCGGTATCCGGGTCGAACCAATCGTTCCCCTGTACCAGGGACAGGTCCGCTACGGTCTCGTCCACATCGGCCACGGTCACGGTGACATCTACGGGCACGATGGCGCCGTCTTTGTCGTTCACCTGCACGCGCACATGGTAGATATTATCTCCGGCTTCGGAGAAATTCGGGTTGTCGAAGGTATCCCCCGGCGTTTCGAAATCCGGGGCCTGTTGAAAGCGCAGAGCGCCCGTGTCCTGGTCGATCTCGAACAGGGCAGAGTCGCGGATTGCGACGAGGCTGAAAAAGAAGTCGTCACTGTCGGGGTCGCTCATCGAGAGGGTCGCGACGGCCGTCTCATTCTCCGACACGGTGAAGGCCGTGGGCGCCACGGTGGGGGACGATCTACAAGGATACAACCGTGGTTCTGGACAATCCTGGTGCCGTCACTCCAGTGCCACTTGCGTGTCTTGAAGCGCGTCATGGTCAAGATCAAGGCCGAGCCCGGGGGTGTCGGGGAGGGTGAGCCAACCATCCGGGTCCGGAAGAATTGGACTTGTGAGGAGATGATCGCGGCTGACCGGCGTCAGGGCTGGCGGGTCAAAGGGATATTCCAGGCACGGGCAAATGCCGGAGGCAGCGGCGAGATGCGCGTTTGCCATCATGGCGATCGAGTTGCTCCAGGTGCGCGGCGAGAACATCAGGTTGCGGGCCTTGCCGCGGTGCAGGATCGGAAGCAGGCTTGTAATGCCGCCGAGGGAAGCAGCGTCGGTGCGCAGCACGTCGATCGCATCGCGCACGATCAGGGTCCGCAGCTCGTGCAATTCGCGGGCATGGGCGCCGCCGGCGACCGTGACACCCGCCTGCTGGCGTAAGCTTGCAAGGCCCTTATAGTCAGCCCGGTGCAGCGGGTCTTCGACCCAGAACACACCAAGCGCATCAAGCGCGCCCATGAGGGCGACGGTCTCCTCCGGGCCGCGCACGGTTTCGGTGGCCCAGGGTAGCGGCGCGCCTTGGGCGCAATCGGCCACCAACACCAGATCTGCATTGGCGCGCACTGCCTCGACGCGGGCGGCATCGGCACGCCAATCCGCATCAGTCAGCCTCAGGAGCATCGCGGGGAAGCCGCTGGCGGCCACATGGCGTGCCAGCGCCACGAGATTGTCCGGCGAACGGGTGTCGCCCGGAGCGGCGAAGACACGCAGGCGATTGGTCTGAGCCCCCAGCAGGCGCCACACGGGTTGCTGGTGGATCTGGCCGGCAAGGTCCCACAGGGCCAGATCCAAGGGCCAGCAGGGGCCGTAGTGAAAGGACAGACTTTCAATCACCCGGGCATGGCGCTCCAGGTCAAGGGCATCGCGCTCCAGGAACAAGTCTTCGTGGCCGGCAAAGCCCGGCATAGGCAGGCCGGCGCCAATGCCCACATGGCCATCCTCGGACTCCACCCACACGAGGTCGATGTCCAGCGTGTCGCGCGGTTCCGCGTCCCACGCGGCCTGCACCGGCGTCTCTAACGGCACCCGATGCCGTGTCTGAACGATTCGCGCGATGCGCATGGTCCCCGTGCCCCTGACGCCGCGCCCCCTAACAATCGAGCAACCCTGCCGTGACTCTCACGCAGAAGGCAAGCGGGGCTCAGGACGCGCGTTCTGTGGCCGCAACGCCGCGAGCGCAGAGATCACGGATGGCCTCTTTGCCATAGCCCAGTTCCGTCAGGATCGCTGCCGTGTGCTGACCGACCTGGGGCGCGGGCCCCTTGGGTCCATCATCGGCACCGTGAAAGCGCACCGGACTGGCGGGCGTGCGATAGGCGGAGGTGCCGTCGCTGGTGAGGCCGGGAATGGTGGCGAAGGCGCCTGCGGCCTCGGCCTGGGGATCGTCGGCCACTTGCGCTGGCGTTTGCACAGGGGCCCAGACCAGCTCCTCCGCATCGAGACGGGCCCACCAATCCGCCAGATCCCGCTCAGCAAAAGCCTCGTCCATCAGGGCGACCAGAGCCGGGCCGTTTTTGCGGCGCTCCTTGGAGCTGGTGAAGCGTGGATCGTCGGCCAGGGCGGGCCGGTCCACCGCATGCAGGATGCGCCGCCAGTCCTTCTCGCCCTGGCGCGGGATCAGGCACAGCCAATGGCCATCCTTGGTGCGAAAAAAATTGTTCAGCGGCTGGACGGCATCAGGCCGGGGGCGGGTCGAGGCGACGCGGCCGAAGCGCAACTGGATCGCCATGTCCGAGCCGAGGCTGTAGATGCCGGTGCGCAGCAGCGACGTCTCCACAAGCCGCCCCTTGCCGGTGCGCTCGCGCTCATACAGGGCGGCGAGAATGCCGGCGGCGGTGGACTGGCCGGTCACATGATCGCCGAAGGCGGTGCGGATAGCGACCGGGTCCTCGCCGCGGGGCGCAAAGAGCCGCCCGACGCCGGCACGGGACCAAAAGGCGGCCATGTCAAAGCCCGGCCGGTCCGCCTCGTCGCCTAGAAGGCCATAGCCGGTGACGCTGGCGTAAACCAGGCGCGGGTTGAGGGCATGCAGGGCCTCCCAGTCGAGACCGGCGCGTGACAAGCTGCCGGGGCGCAGATTGGTGAGAAACACGTCGGCGCTGCTGAGCAGTTGACGCATGATCTGCGCGCCATCGGGTTGCGCGATGTCGAGAGCCATGCCCCGCTTGCCGCGATTGTCGAGCTCGAAAACGGGGTTATCCCCCATATCGACGCCCAGCGAGGTGAAGAAGTCGCGGATCGGGTCGCCGCCCAGCGCCTCGATCTTCACCACATCCGCCCCCCAATCCGCGAGCATGCCTCCAGCGGAGGGCGCGGCGATATAGGTGGCCATTTCCACGACTTTCAGTCCTTCGAGCATGACGTCTCCTTTCCCCTAGAACCGGGGTATTGTCGGTCATGTCGCAGCGCAATTGAAGTCTCAGCCGTGCAGCGCCGCCAGAAAGGCCTCGGCGAAGCGCGCTTTGCGGGGGCTTTTCATGCCGGGCAGATCGGTCAGGGCGGCAAAGCTGCGCGGGCGCTCACGCGCCATGGTTTCGAGCACGCCGTCATGGCAGATCAGCATGGGCGGCAGGCCCGCCTGTGCGGCCAGTTCGTCCCGGATGCGGCGCAGGCGCGTGAGGGCCTCGGGCTCGTGGGCCTCGGGATTGTCGGCCGGGAGAACGCCGGTTTCGAGAGTGCGGGTTTGGGCCTGGGTGTGGGCGTGGGCGTGGGTCTGGGCCGCTCGCGGCCAGTCGCCTTTCAGGCTCAAGCTGGTGGGCGCGTGGAGGAAAGCCTGACCGGTGGTGCTCGGGATCAGCGCCGCGGTCGTGGTATCGGCGGCCTCGATCAGGCCCCGGGCGAGCAATTGGCGCAGGACCGAGCGCCATTGAGAGGACGGCCCCCGCTGGCTCAGATGGTCCGCCACGCGGGTAGAGCCCATGGGGCCGGCCTCGGCCAGCAGACGCAGCGCCTGAAGCGCCAAATCCGTCCCCTCGATCACGGCCGGCGGGTCAAGGCACAGATCACAGCGGCCACAAGGCTCGGCTAGTGTTTCCCCGAAGTAATCCAGAACCGTTTGGGTCCGGCAAGTCGTCGCCTCGCAATAGGCGATCATGGCAGCCAGCCGATCGGCCGCACCCGGACGATCATCACCGGCGGCCCGGCGGCGCAAGGCCAGCGCCTCGTTCAAGCCATAAGCCATAAGGCCGCGTGCGGGGCGCCCGTCGCGGCCCGCTCGGCCCACTTCCTGCCAATAGGCCTCGATGCTTGCGGGCACATCCAGATGGATCACCTGGGCAATATCGGGACGATTCATGCCCATGCCGAACGCGACCGTGGCGACGATGATGAGATCAGTCCCGCTGAGGAACAGGTCCTCCGTTTGCTGACGGATATATGGGTCCTGCCCAGCGTGATAGGCGCGCGCGGGTAGGCCGGCCTTTGCCAGCCGCGCGGCCATGCGCTCCACGCCCGTTCGGGTGCGGCCATAGACAATGGCGGGGCGGCCGTCGCTTTGGCTCAGCGCATCAAGCGCCGTGCTGGGACCAGAGCGCCCGCCATCGGTCAGTGCCAATGCGATATTGGGACGGGCAAAGCCGGAGCGGAAGACATGCGCGTCCTCCAGCCAAAGGGCGCGGCGCATATCGTTCAGCGTGCGGTGATCGGCGGTGCCCGTCAGAGCCAGACGCGGCGCCTGGGGCTGAACGGCGAAGAGGCCACCCAAGTCACGATATGCGGGGCGGAAGTCATGGCCCCATTGGGAGACGCAATGGGCCTCGTCCACGGCGATAAGGGCAATGGCAGCCTGCGCCACGGCGGCGCGGAAGCCGGGTGTGCCCGCGCGCTCGGGTGCCACGTAAAGGAGATCGAGCCCGCCTTGCGCGAGCCGCGCCAGCACAGCGCGTGTGGCCTCGGGGGCAAGGCCCGCGTGAAGCGCGGCGGCGCGCACGCCCCGGGCTTGCAGATCAGCGACTTGCGAGCGCATCAGGGCCACAAGCGGGGAGATCACCAGGCCCGTACCCGGCCGGCACAGTGCCGGCACCTGATAACACAAGGACTTGCCCGCGCCGGTGGGCATCAGCGCCAGCGCATCCCGACCGGCGGTCACATGGGCAATGACGGCATCCTGCGGCGCGCGAAACCGCGCATGGCCGAACACGGTGCGCAGCACCATCTCGGGGCTTGAGAGCGTGTCATCAACCAGCAGCGCATCCGCCATGGCAGCCTGCGGTATGCGAGTCGGGCCGTCCGGTCTACACTGGTCACCGGTGTGAGGAAGAAAGATATAATTTCGGTTGAGGGAGAGAACGCGCATGCACGGAGCGCAGAGTCCGGTTGCGGTCCCATCGGCGACGGTTCTGCTTTTGCGGGACAGTCCGGAAGGAGTTCAGGTGTTCATGGTGGTCCGCCACCATCAGATTGATTTCGCCTCGGGGGCGTTGGTGTTTCCCGGCGGCAAAGTGGACGCGGACGACGCGTCGGCCAAAGTGCGGGCGCGCTGCACACTGGAATGCGATTTCGATGACGCGGGCCTGGCCTTGCGGGTCGGAGGGATCCGCGAGGCTTTCGAGGAATCCGGGGTCTTGCTCGCCCGCCGGCGGGGGGCGGATATCGGCCTGGTCGATCCGGCCACGTTGAGCGATCCGGAGGGCGCGCGTGAGCGTCTCAATGCCGGTGAACTGAGCATGGGGGATTTTCTGGAGGCGGAGGACCTGGAATTGGCGCTCGATACGCTGGTGCCGTTCGCCCACTGGATCACGCCGGATATGATGCCGCGCCGCTATGACACGCATTTTTATTTGGCCGCCTGTCCGCCGTCCTGGAATGCCATTCATGATGGCTCGGAGTCAGTGGACTCTGTCTGGATCAATCCGGCGCGGGCCTTGGCGGAAGCGGCCGAGGGGCAGTGGACGGTGATCTTTCCCACACGGATGAACCTGATGAAGCTCGCGCGCAGTACCTGCGTGACGCAGGCCATCGAACGGGCGCGTATTGAGCGCATCGTAACCGTAAAGCCGTGGATCGAGGATCGGGGCGAGGAGGGGCAGGTGCTCTGCATTCCCACCGATGCGGGCTATGGCGCCGTGACGGAGCCGATTGAGAACTTGCCTTGACCGCGTGGGAGGGCTTTATGCGCTTTGATGGCAAAACGGCTGTGATTACGGGCGGGGCGTCGGGGATCGGCGCGGCGAGTGCGCGCCGCTTTCACGGCGAGGGCGCCCGCGTGGTCATCGCCGATCTGGATGCCGCGCTCGGGGACGCGTTGGCGGCGGAGCTGGGGGACGGCCGGGCTGTTTTTCACCCGACGGACGTTTCAGACTGGCCGCAGGTGGAGGCGTTGATGGCGTGGGCCGCGGCAACATTCGGTGGTCCCGATATCGTCTTTAACAATGCCGGCATCGGCTGTTTCGGGCGTACGCCGGATCTGGCGGTGGAGGATTGGCGTCGGGTCATCGCGATTGATCTTGATGCGGTGTTTTACGGTTGCAAGGCCGCCATTCCGCTGATGAAAGCCCGCGGTGGCGGCGCGATTATCAACACTGCGTCCGCCTCTGGTCTGGCGGGCGATTATGCGTTTACGGCCTATAACGCGGCCAAGGGCGGTGTCATCAACTATACCCGCGCCGCCGCCATTGATCATGCGCGCGATGGCATTCGCATCAACGCTATTTGCCCCGGGCCGGTGGCCACGCCAATCCTGGCGCCGGCTCAGGCCTTGCCGGGCGCTTATGAAACCTGGTGCGAGCGGGTGCCGCTGGGGCGTTTCGCCGAACCTGAGGAGATCGCGGCCGTGGCGGCTTTCCTGGCATCAGATGATGCATCCTTCATGGTCGGCGCGGCGGTTTCGGTGGATGGAGGGCTCATGGCCCATACGGGCCAGCCCAATCTGCCCGCGCTGGTGGAGCAGGCGGGGCTCGGTTAGGGCGGCGGCATGCGCGCTTGTTGATCCGTCGTCGGTGCGCCGACCAGGGTATCAGCGCCGGCCGGAGCGGCTGAGATCACGAAAGTGATGCGGATCAGGTGCATGGTTGAGACAAAGGCTGGATCGATGCCAAGCGCCAGCGCAATCACCATCATCTCCGCCAGGCCACCGGGGGCGAAAGCGAGGAACAGGACCACCGCATCCTGGGGCAGCACCTGTGCCGCGAAGAGCGCGAAGCCGGCCGTCAGAGCGATCATCAGCACGCCAATGGCGACGCCATAGAGCAAGATCGGCCCCACGGTGCGCAAGGGAAAGCCGGCGAAGCGGGCGCCGATCCCCGATCCAATAACGATTTGCGCGGCCGCCACGATCTCCGCCGGCGGCGCGGCCTTGCTCCATCCCGCCCCATGGACGATGGAGCTGACGATCATGGGGCCGAGAAAAGCGGGCGCGGGAAGGCGCGCGCGGGTGGCGAGCACCGTGCCCACCACGGCCGAGCCCGCCAACAGCAGTGCTTCACGCCAAGGCAGTTCGATCAGCCAGCCCGCATTGGGCAGCAGCGTCGGCACGTCATAGCCGAGCCCGAAGCGGAAATAGAGCGGGATCACAGACACCGCCACGACGATGCGCGTGGCGTGGATAAGGCTGATCACTGGCACGGAGCCGCCGCGCATCTCTCCAAGCAGCACCATTTCGCTCAAACCGCCCGGGAAGCTGGCGAAATAGGCAGTGGTGCGGTCAAAGGAGCCGACCCGGCGCAGGAAGACATAGCCGGCCGCCGTGGCCAGCGGCACGAACACAAGCAGCGCCAAGAGCGCGGGGATCCAGGAGCCGAGCTGTCCCAACAACGCCGGCGTGAATGCCGAGCCCAGCAAGACGCCAAACACCATAATCATGGCGGTGCGTAAGGGGGGCCAGATACCCTGGGCCACCCCCGCGAAAGACGCGCATACGGTGAGGATCATGGCGCCCAGCATCCAGGCAAGCGGTGCCCCGATCCAAGCGAAGAGCGCGCCGCCGAGCGTGCCGATCAGCAGGCTGACGGCCACGGGGCGCACTGCGCTCCAGACGGGGTTTTCCGCACCCTCCCGCGGTGTCACTGTGGTCGCTGGCTCAGTGGTCGCTGGCTCAGTGGTCGCTGGCTCAGTGATAGAACTGCTCCGTGAGAATGCGCTCTTCCAGATTATGACCCTGGTCGAACAGCATGGTCAGGCTAATGCTGCGGTCTTCTTCCACGTCCACACACACCACATTGCGGATTTCCGTGTGATCGGCCACGGCGCTGACAGGCCGCTTCTTGCGCTCGACAACTTCAAAGCGCACATGGGCGCCATGGGGCAACAGCGCGCCGCGCCAGCGCCGCGGGCGGAAGGCGGAAATCGGCGTCAGGGCCAGCAGCTTGGCATCGAGCGGCAGAATGGGTCCATGAGCCGAAAGGTTGTAAGCCGTGCTCCCCGCCGGCGTCGCGACCAGAATGCCATCACAGGCCAGATGGTCCATGCGCGTTTTGCCATCGACGATGATGCGGATCTTAGCGGTCTGGCGGGTCTCGCGCAGCAGAGAGACTTCGTTGATGGCGAGGGCCTGATGGCAGGCCCCCGTCTCGTCCTCCGCGGTCATGCGCAGGGGATGAATGACGGCGGCTTCGGCGGCGTGGAGGCGCGGGGGCAACTCGTCGGCGGCATCCACCTCATTCATCAAAAATCCCACGGTGCCCGCATGGACACCAAAAATGGGCAAGCGCCGCTCCATGGTGTCGTGCAAGGTCTGGAGCATGAAGCCATCGCCGCCAATGGCGACGATCACATCCGCCTGGTCGAGGGGCACGTTGCCGTAGCGGTGGCAAAACGCCAGGAACATCTGGCGCGCCTCGGGCGTGGAATGGGCACGAAAAGCGATGCGATCATAGGCCATGGGATCAGCGGACACGTTGCAAGGGCATTCGTCAATGGGGCGTGCGGGGCGGAGATGAAAGCCTGCGCGGGTGGTCTTGTGAAGCCACGCATGGCGTTTCCTAATATCCTGGGCATGTCGCAGTCGACTCCCTAACCGACCTTAAAAATCACAAGAGGATCCCTCATGACGGCGCGCCGCTTTCTCCTGGCTCTCGATCAAGGCACCACGAGCACACGAGCCATTATCTTCGACGCCGATGGCCATACGGTGGGCACCGCGGCGCGGGAGCTGCCGCAGATCTATCCGCGGGACGGCTGGGTGGAACATGATCCGCTGCGCATTTTAGAGGACGCGGAGCTGGTTATGCGGGCGGCCCTGGAACGAGCGGGGCTGACGGCAGGCGCGTTAGCGGGCGTCGGCATCACCAATCAGCGCGAGACGACAGTGCTCTGGGATCGGGCCACGGGCGCGCCGCTTCATAATGCGATTGTCTGGCAGGACCGGCGCACGGGGCCGGCCTGTGCGGTGCTGAAAGCGCAGGGCCATGAGCCCCTGGTCCAGGCACGCACGGGGCTGCTGCTTGATCCCTATTTCTCGGCCACGAAACTCGCGTGGCTGTTGGACCATGTTCCAGGCGCTCGGGCGCGGGCGGCGCGGGGGGACCTGGCTTTCGGGACCATCGATACGTGGCTCATCCACCGACTCAGCGGCGGCGCGGCCCATGTCACGGATGTCACGAACGCCGCGCGGACGCTGCTCTTCGATCTGGAGCGCGAGATGTGGGATCCGGAATTGCTGGCGCTATTTTGTATCCCCGTCGAGGTGTTGCCGGCCGTGCAGGGCTGCACCGGCCATTTCGCCGATCTCCGGGCCGATGTTCTGGGTGCGCCGGTGCCCATTTTGGGTGTGGCGGGAGACCAGCAGGCCGCGACCGTGGGCCAAACCTGTTTCGGGCCCGGCATGATGAAATCCACGTATGGCACCGGCTGTTTTGTGTTGTTGAACACGGGCGCTCAGAAAATCCCCTCCACCCATCGCCTGCTCACCACCATTGCCTATCGCATGGGCGACACGCGGGCCTTTGCCATGGAGGGCAGCATCTTCATGGCGGGTGCCACCATGCAATGGCTGCGGGATTCGTTGGGGCTGGTGGCCAGTGTGGAAGAAACGGCGGGTCTGGCCGCGGCTGCGCGCGACGATGACGGGGTGATGCTGGTCCCAGCCTTTACGGGCCTGGGGGCTCCGTACTGGGATCCCGAGGCGCGCGGTGCGCTGGTCGGCATGACCCGGGACACCGGCAAGGCCGAGGTGGTGCGCGCGGCCATCGATTCGGTTTGTTATCAGACCCGCGATCTGCTCGATGCTATGGATCTCGACTTAGGCGCCGGCCTGACGCCCACGACGTTGCGCGTGGACGGCGGCATGATCGCTAACACGTGGTTCCTGCAACGGCTCGCGGACCTCACCGGTCGGCCGGTGGAGCGCCAGGCGGTGGCCGAGACCACCGCGCTGGGGGCGGCATTTCTGGCGGGGCTGGAGAGCGGGCTCATCGCCTCGACAGCCGAGCTGGAGCAGCGCTGGCAACGCACGGCCGCTTATGAACCGGTCTTAAGCGCTGATGTCCGAGACGGTCGGTATGCGGCCTGGCAAGCCGCCGTTCAGCGCACACTGACAAGCACTTAGACCTTTCAGCGATTTGACTCGGCCTGGACGCAGCGTCACCATTGGCTCATGGCGGGAGGGAAGAGATCCGCCCGTCGAACGATAAGACAGAACAGGGTTAGGAGATCGGGCCGCCCAAATGATGCCCGGGCCTGACAGAGGGAACGCAACCACTTTCGCGTCACCAGTCCGCTGGTCGTTGCAAAAAGCCGCCCGTCGGCCCGCCGTGCCATGGATCCATGGCTGCGGCTTTGCAGCCATCTCTCACGGTCGGGGCGTGAACCAGGAGAACAAAAAATGGGAGAGCCAGAGGAAACAAGCCCCGAGGACACAAGCCCCGAGGACACAGGCCCCGAGGACACAGGCCCCGAGGACACAGGCCCCGAGGACACAGGTCTCGTGCGCGCGACGGCCGATGAGGGGGAAGCGGCCCCGCGCGGCGGTCGGCGGCGCCAGCAAAGCCGCCGCAAACTGCTGGACGCGGCCCGCCGACTCTTTGTGGAGCACGGCTATCACGACACACGGCCGCAAGATATTGCCCGGGCCGCCGATGTGGGGCACGGCACGTTCTATCTGCATTTTCCCGATAAGCGCGCTTGCTTCTTTGCGTTTGTGGATGAGGCGTCGGCAGAACTCGACGCGTTGGTGCATGCGCGCCTTGCGCGCACGGAAAACCTGCATGAGCGCTTCGAGGCGGTGATTTCAGCCGTCGTGGACTACCATATCGAGCATCCGAGCGTGCTGTCGGCCGCGGCAAGCAGTCCCGGCGTCATCGCCGGCGGCACGGACCATCGGGTCGCGGTTTTCGGGCGCTGGGCCCGCCAATGGGCGGAAAAGCTGAGCACCAGTGCCGAGGCTGGCGTGGTGTATGACGACTATAACTTCGAAGTGGTGGGCTGGGCGCTCGTGGGCATGCTCAATCCCATCTGCACCACCAAGCTGGTGACACCAGAAAACCGCCAGTCCATCATCGACAATCTGGTGCGATTGCTGGTTCGTGGCCTGATCAAAACGAGCTGATCAAGCCGAGCTGGCTCATGTAGACTGGCCTCTATTGTCTGGCGGCAGTACCTCCTTTGCGACGTGTAAGGAGGGTGCAAATCCGGTAAGCCTGTGACTGATCTCGCACGGTGTTTTCGGAATGGAAATGCGCGAGATCCAAAGCCACAGGCGCTGTTGATTTGTGACCAGTCTTCACGGAAGATCTGCGCTCGCAACGGTTGGATACTATACATCCGACGGTCTGGTACACGGGCGGTCTGGCTGGCATGGTTAATGCCCCACCACAGGGCAACGTCTATGCTTGTCCCGTTTTGGGGCGCGTCTGTCTGTGTCCTGGGACTTTGCCGCATGAGGCCCGGGTCACGCCGTAATGTTTGAGTTCGGGTGAGGGGAGTAGCAGCCATCGTTCGCATGGGCTCAAGCTCGCGCCGGCGCCGCCGTCTTCGGGACGGCGGTTCGGGCGTTGAGCCGCGCAGCGCTCGTTCCATGCGCGTCGCCTTGGGAGGGATTGCGGTGGCAGTCTGCCTCGGGGCGGGGTTTCCCGATGCGCGTGCCCAAACCGTTCCCTCGTCCATCGATCCCACCGATCCGCGTGACCGGGTGCAGCCGCCCCGAGAAGACCCGGAGCTGCCGGCCCTATCTGTGCCGGCCTATCGCGGCACCATCCCCCCCGGTGCGGACGGCATTCGCTTTGTCTTGTCCGATGTGGCGATTGATGGGGCCACGGTGCTGGACCGTGACGCGGTGCGCGAGCCGTTCGCCGGGTTGATCGGGCGCGAGATCTCCTTGGTTGAGTTGTACAACGCGGCCAATGCACTTCAGGCGGCCTATCGCCAGCAAGGCTATCTGCTGACCAATGTGGTCGTGCCCGCCCAACGCATGAGCGATGGGGTCGCGCGCATCCGGGTCGTGGAGGGCTATGTGGGCAGCGTGGTGCTGCAGGGCGAAGTGGGCGAGGTGCGCAAACTCGTCGAGCAGACCATGGCGCGGTTACAGCGGATCCGCCCCGTGCGCGCGCAGGACATTGAGCGGTACCTGCTGCTTGCCAATGACATTCCGGGTATTTCCGCGGCGGGCGTGTTGCGGCCAGGTGGCGGGGGGGCTGGAGCCACCCAGTTGCTGGTGGAGTTGCGCCGCGATCCGTTCGACGGTTTTGTCACCGTGAATAATCGCGGCTCGCAATTCACCGGGCCGTGGTCGGCCGCCGTCGGCCTGTCGGGCAACAGCTTCTCGCGGCTGGGAGAGCGCACGGAAGGCTTTTACTACATCACACTCGATACACAGGACTCCACGGCGTTCGGAAATGGCGGCGGGCCGGAACAGACGTTCATTTTCCTGTCTTACGAGGCGCGCCTGGGAGGCGAAGGGACGCGGGTGGGCGTTGAGGCCAGCCAAGGCATCAGCCGCCCGGGCTTTAGCCTCGCCAATCTCCAGATCAAAAACCGCGTCGACCGCTACACGGTGGATGTGAGCCATCCGCTGATCCGCAGCCGGCGGCGCAACCTGACTTTGTTCGGCTCGCTCGAAAGCGTGCTGGAAAAGGTCAATCTGGGCGGCCCGGCCCTGAGCAGTCGTGACCGCCTGACAGTGCTGGGCCTCGGCGCGGAGTATCATTTCCGCGACGGCGCGGTGCGCAACAAGGGGGCGGAGACGCGCACGACGCTGGAGCTGCGCCAGGGCCTGCCGGTGCTTGGCGCCACCGAGCAGGATGATTTCGACCGTTCACGCCCGGAAGGCACGGCGGTCTTCACGGCCTTGCGTGGGCGGGTGGAGCGGCGCCAGGAGCTGGGCGCGAGTTTCGAGGCCTTTGCGGCCGCCGAAGGGCAATACGCTTTTGACACCCTGTTGAGCCAAGCGGAATTCCGCGTCGGTGGCGATGAATTCGGCCGCGCGTTCGATCCCTCAGAATTGGCTGGCGAGCATGGCGCCGGAGCGGCGGTGGAACTGCGGTATAATGGGACGACACCGTTGCGCGCCATTCCCAACTACCAGCTTTACGGCTTCTATGATTGGGGGATCGTGTTCAACAATGATGAGGGTTTCCGGGACTCTGAGTCTTTGGCCTCCACGGGTGTGGGGGCCCGGGCGCGGGTGAAGACCGACTTCTATGTGGATGTGGAATATGCCCGCACCCTGAACCGGTCGCTGGGCTCCAAGGCCCGCGAGGAGCCCTCGAACCTGGTCTTCGTGCGCTTCACGGCGCAGTACTGAGGGGCGCGCGATGGACATGACCGCACGCAGCAGCAAACGGCGCCGGGCGCGCCGGGCGACCTGGATGGGTGCCTTGCGGCATGGGGCCTCGGTCGCGGTGCTGGCCTCGCTGACGGCGTTACCGGTGCTGGCGAACCCTTCGGGCGGCACCATTCCGGAGGGCGGCGGCGCGGGCGAGATCGTGGATATTGATCCGTCTACGGTGGAAGTGCGCCAAGACAGTCAGCGCCTGATCATCGACTGGGATAGTTTCGATATCGAGGCGGGCGAGACCACGCGCTTTGTGCAGCCGGGGGCCGACGCCGTCGTTTTGAACCGGGTGACGGGCGGTGGCGGGCTCTCCTCGATCCTGGGCACCCTGGAAGCCAATGGCCAAGTGTTCCTGATCAACCCCGCCGGGGTGCTGATCGGCAACGGCGCCACTGTGAACGTACACAGCTTTGTCGCCACCACGGCCGATATCAGCAATCAGAACTTTCTCGACGGCGAGTTGATCTTCAATACGCCCAGCGCCGCGCTTGGCGCGGCAATTGTCAATGAAGGGACCATCAGTGTCGCCGAGGCAGGCCTTGCCGCCCTTGTCGGCCCCTCCGTCCGCAATAGCGGTGTGGTGGCCGCGCGACTGGGGCGCACGGTGCTGGCCGGGGCAGAGACCTTTACGCTCGATCTGACCGGGGACAATCTGATTTCCTTTGAAGTGCCGTCCGATGGCTTCGTGCCCATGGTGGCGCAGGAGGGCACGATCAACGTGGATGGCGGCATCGTCTATATGACTGCTCAGACCGCCGCCGGTATCATCGACACGGTCATCAGCATGGAGGGCGTCGTCGAGGCGCGCTCGGTGGGCCTGGAGAATGGCGAGGTCGTCCTCTACGGCGGCCCCGGCGGTACCGTCGCGGTGACCGGCAGCATCGACGCCACAGGCGATGACGGCGGTGAGACAGGCGGGCGGATCGCCGTTTCCGGTGCTCGCGTTGTCCTGGACGATGCCGTGCTTGACGCAAGCGGTGCCGCCGGTGGCGGCGATATTGCCGTGGGCGGACGGTTCGTGGACGCCGGCCCCGGAGACGAGCCGGTTGTCACCGAGGCTCAGGATGTTGTGTTCGACGCAGGCTCCACCGTTGCCGCCGACGCGACAGTGGCGGGACGGGGCGGCTCGGTCACCTTGACCGCCACCGACATGGTCACTTCCGATGGAACGGGCAGTGTGACCGGACCCGATGGCGGCGGCTCGGTGCTTCTTGATGCCGGCGGCGCGCTTGACGTGGACGGTGCTTGGGACACCGGCCCCGATGCCACGTTCACCGTGCGGGCCGATGTGGTGGGGGTCAATGCGGGCGGCGTGGATCCGGCCATCGTGGCGCAAGTGCTGGCCGAGGGCGGCGATGTCACCGTCGCATCGGCCAGTGACGTGTTCCTGTCCGTGGGCTTTGGCACGGGAACCGCGACAGATGCGGGCAATCTGACCGTGACTGCCGTGGAGCGGGTGGTGATCGCCCCTGGCGTAACCATTGAGCTGACCGGCGGAGACCTGGCGCTGTCGGGTGCTGCGATCGATATGGGTGCGGGCAGCGGGCTGACCGTCACCAATGGCGTGCTCTCGCTGGATGTTCTTGGGGACGTGTCCATTGGCACGCTGACGGTGATCCAGGAGGGCGCGGGTGCGGCCAGTCTCGCCCTGAGCAGCGGCGGCTTCATTGACGCGCTGGATGCGGACAACCCCTCGCTCGTTTTCGAGGGCGCGGTGGATGTGGCGCTGAGCGGTATCGGCATTGGCGTGGGGGCGCCGTTGCGCATGGATGCCGGGCCGGATGGGGGGACGCTGAACCTAACCACATTGGCCGGTGCCGGGGGCGGGGTGCAAGCGATCCTGACGGCGGGCAGTGCCTTCGACAGCGTGGCCGTGAACCTGGCGGATGCCAGCCATGGCGTTGATATTGTCCTGCCTTTGGGCGACCGGGTGCTGGTAACCCCAGGGCTTGGTGTCAGCACGCTGAGTAATGTGACCTTGACCGCGGCAGGGAGCGACTTTGCGTTTGCGCTCACCGAGGCGGGGGGCATCGTCCGGGTGGCCAGCGGCACGGTCACCAGCCCTGGGGACGTGTCGCTCTCCGCGCTGGGAGACCTGATTATCGGCACTGGGCCGGGCGTTGCCATCGCCATGACGGGGGTGAATGGGCTGCTCACGCTGGAGTCCGGCGGTAGTATTTTGTCCTCCAGCGGTCTGATCGATGTGGGGTTGGGCGGACGATTGTCTTTCGAGGCGACCGGTGATGCGGGCCGTCGCGACGCGCCGTTGCTCCTCACGGGCGCGACCCAGGTGGCCGGAACGGCTGGCGGTGACATCGCCTTGCGGCTGAACGGGCCCGGGGTGCTGGGCATTGGCGAAGCGGGCGGCCGGTCCGGCCTGACGGCGACCGCCGGCGCGATTACCCTCGGGGCAGATGATGTCGCGATCGCGCAGGCGATCACGGCGGCGACCACGGTGAGCCTGGCGACCGTCAGCCCCGGCACGGTGTTTACGGTCGGGGGCGCGGATGGCGAGAGCGGCCTGACGGCGGCCGAGCTGGCACTGATCGCGGCGGATCTGCTGGAGATCGCGGCAAGCGGCGGCACGCTCAGCGTTGCTGGTGCTGGCGATGTTGACCTGTCAGCGGCCGCGTTCGACGTGACACTCAGTGCTGATACCATCCTGTTTAATGACGCGGGCACACTGACCCTCGCGCCGGACGCGGTGGCCCGCCTTGCGGGCGTAAGCATTCTGGGCGGTGGCACGCGCAGTGATTTGGCAGCGGCGAACGGGGCGCTGTTGATCGATGCCAGCGGGGCAGTCGTGCTTTCCACGGCGCTCGCCCAAATCGCTGGGACGAGCGGCAGCCTGATCCTCGAAAATGCTGGTGCCCTCAGTGTGGGGACCGTTGACGGGGTTGAGGGGCTCACCACCGATCAAGGCGCCAGCCTGACGGCGCAAGGCGGTGCGCTCACTCTGGAGCGGATTGTAACCACTGGCGGCGAGACGGGTCTGGCGGCGGACGGTGATGTGCGTTTCGGCACCGAGGGCGGCCTTGATGCCCAGACCCATGACGAGGCGGTGTCGATCGTGAGCGCGGCCGGGGCACTGGCCCTCGAGGACGGCACGTTCGCCCTTGCAGGCAATACGCTGTTACTGCGTGCCGGGCTCGCCATCGCGGCGGTGATCCAAGGCACGGCGGACAAGACCGTGACGCTCGCCGGCGACGCGGCGACTGGTGATCTGAACGTGACCCTGGCGGATGGGGCCCTCGCCATTGGGACCATCGGCGACACGGCAGGCCTCAGCGTGCCGCAGGGCAGCATTGCGCTGATCACCGATAGCCTCGACATCGGCGCGCCGGTGGCCGCGGAGACGAGTATTCTGATCGCAGCCCTTTCAGCGGACACGGAATTTGCGCTGGCCAGCGCCGCCCCTGGGCTGGCTTTAAGCCAGGCGGAAGCGCGGTTGCTGGAGACCCTTGGCACGGTGACGCTTCGGGCGGGCAGCGCAGCGGCGATGCGCCTGAGCGACGATACGGTGCTGGATCTCACGCCGGTGGACTGGTCGGCATTGTCGCTGCAGGCGGCGACGATCTTGGCCGGTGGCTCGCTGTTGACGGACGGTACGGCGCTTGATGTCGCCGCGCCGGTGGTCCTGACCCGGACGGTCATCTTCGATACGGCGGCGGCCGGTAGTGCGGGGGCAGATCTCTTTGTGGCCGGGCCGGTCGCGGTGGCACCGGGTGGCCCCTTTGGGATCAGCGCGCTTGCCGGCACAGCCGGTGCCGTGACTTTCAACGGAGCGGTCGGCACCGTTGACGCGCCGCTTGCGGCCTTCACCGCCAGTGGTGAACGCATAGCCGCACAAGACATCATCGCGCGGGGCCCTGTGAGCCTTGTGGGCCTGTCCGGCGTCACGTTGGGCGGGGACGGCGATGGCCTGTCAGTGATCGCGCAGGGCGATGCCTTAAGCGTCTCCGGTCCGCTGGCTCTGTTGGAAGAGGCGCTGTTGAGCACCGCGACGGCGGCGGGCCTGGGCGGGCCTATTGGCCTCGACGCGGTGACGCTGAACGGCTTTGGCCTGACCCTTGATGCGGGGACGGACGGTGCCATTACCGCCACATCCGTCAGCGGTGGTGCGGGCCGGACTGGTCTGTTGGACATCGCCCGCGCCGACAGCGTCGTGGTGGCCGAAACGCTGACCCTCGATCGATTGCGGCTGCAAGACCTGACGACACTGGCGCAGGTGAGCGGCGCCTTTAACCTCAACGCCCTTGAGATCGCGGCCTCGCCGGCGCAGGTGCGCTTCTTTGGTGGCGGCACGGTGGTGGATTTCGTCGGCCCGCTGAACACCGGTGGTCTGACCCTGGGCGGTGGCGGGACTTATGACTTCGTGACGGGGCTCCAAGCGCTCGCCAGCCCTGTGATCTTGGACGCGAGTGTTCGCGCCGGGGGAGCGGGTCTGGTGGTCGCGGATGTGACGCTGACTGGAGACACGGCGCTGACCACGGCCGATGGCGGACCCATCACGCTTGGTGTGGTGACTGCGGATGGTCAGGCGCTGAGCCTTGATGCCGGTGCCACGGGCGCGGTGACAGTGGCCCGTGTCCTCAATGGAATGGACGGGGCGCCGCGAGGCGCTTTCACCCTGGTGAACGCGGGCTCGGCGATCATTGACGGTCCGCTGCGGGCCAGCGCAGTGGCGTTCCAGCCGGGCCAGGGCAGTGTGATCGTAACCGGGGGCCTGGAGGCAGACAGTGTAACCGTCGCCGCCCAACCCTTTACACTGGCGCTGCTCGACGGCGCGCGGGTGCGCGACGCTGTGGCCTTCCAAAATCTCAGCGGTCTCACCCTCGGCGATGCGATGACGGATGTCTTCGCCTTTGACGGCGGGTTTAGCGCGCCCAATGCGGTGACGCGTCTCGCGGGCACGGTCCAGACCATCGACGCGCCGATCACTGTCGGGACGGTGGTGCTGGATGCGAACACCGTGCTGTCCACGGTGGGGCCGAGCGGGGGCAGCGCGATCCGGATCGGCGGACCGGTCACGGGTGGCGGGATGGTCGGGCAGGGCCTGAGCGTGATCGGCGGCACCGCTGGCAGCATCCTGCTCGAAGGCGATGTGGGGGCCGACGGCACCATCACGGCGGCGGCGTTCGAGGCGGCAGCGATCAGTGTTCAGGATATTTTCACCCGTGACGGCGTGATTTTCGTCGCGCGCAATCCGGATGGCTCCGCCGGCATCGTCACGCTCAACAGCCGGTATGAAACCGGTGGCGGAGATCTGGTTGTTGACGCCAATGTGCGGTTCACGGGCGACCTGATCATCGACACGACCGATGGCGGTTTGGTGCAAAGCGGCACGGTCACCTTGGGCCAGGATGGTGCGGCCATCGATCCGCTATCGTCGGACTCGGTGGTCAGCGTCATCGCCGGAGAGACCGTGCGCATTGGTGGTGTGCTCACCGAAGATGCGGGCTCGCTGGACCGCTTCACCATTTCCGCCGCATCGGGCGTGGAAATCGCCGGCGGCGTCTTCGGCGACGCCCTGATCGTGGAAAGCGGTGCCTTCAATGGCGATCCGACGGCCATTGCGAACCAGGACATTTCGATCACCGGGCCGCTGCTGGTTGCTGGCACGGCCGATTTCTCGGCCACTGGGTCTATCCTGATCAACGACACGTTCACCGCCCAGACGGCGAACCTGTGGGCGATCAATGACGTCACGGTGCGCGCGCCTCTGACGGCTGCTGTCTTGCAACTGGAGTTGGATGGGATCGCCGAGACGACCGGTGATGGCTTCCTGACCATCACGGACAGTTTCCTGATCGGGAGCCTGACGGAGGGACAAGGGCGGTCTGACTTGAAAGGCGAGATCCGCGGCGTGCGCTCTGATGATGCCGCGCTGTTTGGGCGCCAGCTCAGCGAGCGGCCGAATGAAGCTTTCTTGCTCAATGGCTGCGTGGTGTCGGTGGGCTGTTTGCAGCTTGATCGCTCAACGATCGTCTTGCGCAGCTTCGAGATCGTGAACCAACCGTTCGAGGCCGATGAGGCGAATGCGGAATTGCGCTTCTCCGATCTCGGCAATTTCGAAATCTTCCGCCGGCTGGGCATCATCAATATCTGGGCCGATCAAGAGGACGAGGATGAGGACTGAGGGCGTGCGCACAACAGCATGGGGGATCCTGCGGGCGCTCACGGTCGGGCTCGTTGGCTTGGTGGCCGCATGCGCGACGCCGCCCGGCCTGCTGTCGGCGGATTTCGACGGCACCATTACGCGCCCCGACCTGATCGTGACATCTGTGGGGCGCAATGCCATCGGCGAGACCTGCCGGCTGAAGGCCGATCCGGACGCGGCGCGGGTGAGCGGCGAGACTCACTATGTCATTCAGTGTGGGGAGTGGGAGACGCCGAGCGCCACGATCGTGCAAGTCGCGGCCGGGACGCCCAGCGGCCCGGGCTCCGACCTTTGGGCGCGCGCCATCGCGATCGACTTGGATTGCGGCGAGCCGAGCGCGCTTGGCTTTCAGGGCATGGGCCCCTCGCGCCGCTATGACTGCCGGCTGAAGACAGGCGGCTGGACCATGACCGCCTTTGAGGGCGAGGCGGGCGGCGCGCGCTATGTGGGGCGCAGCATTCCGGTCTCTCTGGGGCCGGTGGAGCGAGCCATTGGTTTTCTGTCGGGTCGCTTGAGCGCGGCCCAGGCGGGCGGCGAGGATGCTGCGCGCGGTGAGCGCACCCGCGCGATCGCCGAGCTGGAAGCGGAACTGGGCGGGCGGACTTATACGGCCGGCGATATCGAAAGCTATGACAAGCTGCTCGATGTGGCGTCTTATTATAACAGCATTGGGAATTATCCGGTCTCGGAGAAATATTACCGCGATGCGCTGGATGTGCTTCAGCGCAATTTGGATGCCGATGATCCGGCGCTGGCTGATCCATTGATGCGGTTGGGGCTGGCGCTGAGCAGCCAGGGCAATTTCCGCGACGCCGATGAGGTATTCGCCCGCGCCGAGCGTCTGGCGGCGGCGGATATTGACCCGCTGAGCAGCCTGCGTCTTCAGATCTATCAATCCATGCATCTGGCGCATCAGCAGCGTTGCGCTGAAGCCTTGGCGATTTTGGAGCCAGCGCAACGCGCATTGGCGGCGCTGGCCAACCGGGAAGCGGGCGGCGGGGAAGCGGTCCTGCGCACCGGGTCTTCGGCGGGGGCCGGTGTGGAGTTCGCGCTCAGTTTGGGCTTTGAAGCCGCGTTGCATTTGTGCCTGAACAGTCTGACGCGGGCGGAGAACACAGTGGACCGGGCCATGGCGGAACTCTCCCGCCTGACCGCGACACCACAGGAATGGCGCTGGGTGTTCGCCTCGTTGCGCGCTGAAATTCTGCGCCGCCAACGCATCTATGCGGGCGGGCGCCAGGAACTCACGACGACCATCGCGGAGCGGCGCCGGGTGCTTGATCCCTCGCGCCCCGAAGCCATCGATCTCCTGGCCTTGGGTCAGATCCAGGCCCAGGAAAACCGGCCCGAGGCGGCCATGGAAGCCTATGAGCGCGGTCTGGCTATTGTGCGCGAGAACAATGACGGCCTCAGCCTTGATCAGGTGTTGCCCTATCTGAAAGTGCTCTACACCCAGGCCGAGGAAAACCCAGATGATGCGCGCGAGAACAGCCTAAAGCTGTTCGATGCGGCCCAGATCGTGCGGGATTCCGTCACCGCCCAGACGATTTCGCAAATGGCCGCGCAACTGGCCAGCGGTGACGCGGAAGTGGCGGTGCTGGCGCGGGAATTATTCGAGCTGCGCCGTGACATCAACGACTTGAACTTGTCCATTGACCGGGCATTGGCGCGCCCCGACGCTCAGGCTCGGCTGGACGAAATCGACGCCATGCAGGACCGGCGCGACGACTTGCGTGAAGAGCGGGCCCGCATCGACCAGACGCTGCAAAGTGCGGCGCCCCGCTTTAACCAGCTCATGATGGAACCGGTGGCGACCGAGCGCGTGATGGACGCGCTGGGCCCGGACGAAGCCATGATCCAGATCCTGCTGGGTGAGCAGGAAAGTGTGTCGATCCTCATCACCCGTGACGGGATCACGCCAGTTTTCCGCTCTCTTGGTGCTGATGAGGTGGGCGATGCGGTGCTGCGCTTGCGCCAGGGCTTGGTGATTGACCGGGAGCAGCGGCTTGGCTCTTTCGATACCGATCTGGCGCATGCGGTCTATAACGCCTTTATCGAACCGTTCGAAGCTCAGCTTGCCGACAAACGCCATCTGATCATGGTGCCTTCGGGGCCGCTATTGAGCCTGCCGCTCGGGGTCCTGGTGCGCGAGCCGGCTGTTGTGCGGCGTGAGGATTATCGGGACGTGGCGTGGCTGGCGCGGGATTTCGCCATCAGCATCGTGCCGTCGCCGCGCAATCTGGTGGATCTGCGCTCCACCGTGCGCCCCAGCGTGGCGCCAGAGCCGTTTATCGGCTATGGCGATTTCCAACCGGTGTTCGATCGCGAACCGGTGGACGGCGACAGTTGCGCCGCGCGCCTGTACCGGGCCGTGCGCAATGCCCAACGGTTACCGGAGACGGGGCAGGAGCTTTTGGATGTGGCACGGGCGCTCGGGGCGTCGGCACGGTCGGTGCGGCTGGGGCGCTCCTTCACCGAAGCCGCAGTGCGGCGCGAGGCTTTGGACCGCTACCGGATCGTGTATTTCGCGACCCACGGCTTTATGCCGGCCGGAGACAATTGCCTCAACGAACCGGCGCTTCTGGCCACGCCGGGCTTGAGCGAAGCGGGGGAGGCGGATAATGGCCTCTTGCGCCTGAGCGATGTGGTGTCGTTGAACCTTGATGCGGATATGGTGGTGTTGTCGGCGTGTAACACGGGCGGGGGCGATGGCACGGGCGGGGAAGCACTCAGTGGCCTGGCCCGCGGCTTTTTCTACAGTGGGGCCCGCTCGCTGCTGGTGTCGCATTGGTATGTGGAAAGTGCGGCATCGCGGGATCTGATGACAACGCTGTTCTATCTTCAGCGTTCAAACACGACACTGGGGTCTGCCGAGGCTATGCGCCGGGCGCGCCAGTCTCTCATGGTCAGCGAAGACGGTCCGTACACAGCCTATCGCTCTCATCCAACCTTCTGGGCCGGGTTCACTATCATCGGTGACGGCGCGCGGCCTGTGTCGGTGCGCTAATACTCTTACTTGGTGACAACGGAAATCGTGCGGCCGGTTTCACCGGCACGGGCGCGCTCCAGGTGGAACTGGATCAGGCCGTCCTGGGGCAGGCGCTTGGCAAGGATTTCGAAGTGCTCATGGGCGCGCTGGGCATCACCTTGTGCCAAGGCGGCAAAGCCCTTTTCGTAAGTCTCCAGCAACACCGCCGCCGGCGAGCCCGGATCGAGAGGCTCGTAGGTGGGGATGGGCTGAGTCTTGCCCGGTAGGATCAGATCACCGACGGACCGGAACAGAAGGCCGGGCGTGCGGGCGCGGGTGTCTTCACTGACCAGAATATTCGTGCGCACCGTTTTGTTCGCCGCTTCCAGTCGCGCGCACGTGTTCACCGCATCGCCAATGGCCGTGTAATCAAAGCGGTCATGTCCGCCGAAATTGCCGACCACGGGATCGCCTGTGTGAACGCCGATCCGGGTGCGCCCAAGCATACGGCCTTCCCGGCGTTTCTCGGCGCGGAAGCGTTCGGAATAAGCGTGGATTTCCAAGGCGCACGCGACGGCCCGTTCTGCGTGGTCTTCAGAGGGCTCAGGCGCGCCAAAAAAGCTCATGGATCCGTCGCCTAAAAACTTATCGAGCGTCCCGCCATGGGCGAGAATGATGCGCCCCACATTATCGAGATAGGGCGAGAAGAAATCCTGCAAGTCGTTGGGTTCCATGCTCTCCGCGATACTGGTGAAGCCTTCCAGGTCGGTGAACATCAGCGTGATGGTCTCGCGATGCCCGCCCAGTTCCAGGCGCGAGGGATCCCGCTCTAACCGCGAGACGATGGCGGGGGGCACATATTTGGCGAAGGCGGAGCGGATCATCGCCCGTTGGTTTCGGTCCTCGCGGCCCGCATACACGATGGTGATGAACGCCGCAGCGGCGAACCCGAAGGTCGGTGCCATCACCGGCATCATCAGCCCGCCCATGTTGAACATGAGGCCCGATCCTAATGTCAGGGTCAGGAGCACCGCCACCGACATCAGGATCTTGCCCCACATGGGAATGCCCAGGACCGCGATCCAAATCGCCAGGCCACAGACCACCAGCGCCAGCAGGACCTCCATGAAAAAGCTGAACTCGTCCTGGGTCCGCCCGTCCATGATTTGCGCCAGAATATGGGCATGGACGATCACTCCGGGCATGCGTTGGGCGTATTTGCTTTCGCTGGGCACGACGGCAAGCGGTGTGCGGTGGAAGTCGATATCCGACATCACGGGCCCGATCAGGGCGATTTTGCCCTCCAGCCAGGCGGCCGGCAGGCTGCGCACCGTGTGGGCGTCATACATCTTGAACGCTTCCACATAGGTCTCGCCCTCGGCCATGGTGGGCACACCGTGCCAGTCGATCCGCTGTTGGCGCACTTGGGGCACTTCATGGCCCAGCGCATGCGCGATGGCGGCGGCGAACTGGTAGCGGATGGGGCTGGTTTCGTTCCAGACCGGGTAGTGGTGACGCACGGTGCCGTCAAATGTGTTGCGCCGCAGATAGCCGTAGCCCGTGGGCCGGTCGCCGATGAACGAGCGCAGGATCGCCGCGCGTTTTGCGGTTGTGCCCAGCGCCTCGTCCCATGTGATGGGGATAATCTCGGTGCGTGCTTCCCGGATCGCCCGGCGCAAGTTTTCGTCCTTGCCCTCGTCGGTTTCTGTATCCAGGGCAAAGTCCACGCCGATCGCGCGCACGCCCGCATCGTCAAGCGCCCGAATGGTGCGCGCCAAAAAGCCCCGGTCGAGCGGCACCCGGTAGCGCAGGGTGTCGAGCGTCTCTTCGGTCACCCCGATGATCACGATGTCCTGGTTCTGCGCCATGGTGGGCGACGCGAGGGCGACACGCAGATCGCGGGTGTATTCCTCAATGCTGGTGAAAAACTGCCACCGCGGCAACAAGAGGGTCAGTATCACCGCCACTACAAAGCCAAACGCCAGCCAATGCAGCGCATAAGGTGCCGCGCGCGCACGCGTCGGGCTCTGCGAACCCGGTGCGGCCTCGACCGGCGGCGAAAGTGCAGCGTCATCCGACATGAGCGTGATGTAATCCTCTTCGGGAGCCTTTCGGCGCGCATCGAGTGTTCACCAACCCCACAAAGAGGTATCATAGAGCATAAGATCACGCGTCGCGTCATGCCCGTGAAATTGCCACAAGGCGAGGGGATGATTCCGCCGCGGATATGGATCCTGGCCTGCCAGCGCCCCCGCGCGCAACCCAGGTTTTGGCCGCGTGATCAACGCGTTAGTGCTCAAGAGGGGTATGCAATCATGGCGAGTCAGCTCATCCGGAAAGCCGTCCGGATCACAAGTGCTGCGGTTTTGGCCACGGTTCTGGGGACTGTGTCCGCGCTGGCGGAGGAACTGGTCGTGATTCGCTCCACCGCGCCGGATATCGCGGTCGGTGCGGTGCTGGTCTCCGGCGAGACCATCGATCTACCGGCGGACACAGAAGTGGAGATCCTTTCCGAACGCGGCAACCGCACGGTGATCAGTGGTCCGTTTTCCGGCGGCGTGCAGGCACAGGGCAAGGTGATCGGTACCTCCCGGCTGGAACGGCTGCGCAACGCGATTTTCGGGACAGACGGCGGCACGCTGGTGCCCGGAGGGACCCGGCGGGCGGAAATCGAGCGGCCCGGCGCCGAGGAGGACGCGGGTCCAGTCATTCCAGCAGTCCATGTGGATCTGACCCAGACCGGCACCTGGTGCGTGGAAGAGGGCGCGGCGGTGATGCTCACCCGCGGCGACTTCGAACGCTCGCGTGCCAGCCTCGGTCAACTGCCCAGCGGCGAGACGGCCCAACTGCAATGGGCGGGCCTCGACCAGCGGGTGCCCTGGCCGGCCAACGTGCCGGTTGAAGACGGGAGCCAGTATCGGGTCGTGCGTGTGGTCTATGAAGCCGACACCTCGCCCACCCGCACCGGCGATGGCGATCAACCGATCCAGCAGGAAGTGCAGCTTGAGCCGGTGATCTTGACCATGCGGTTGGTGGAGCCGGCGCCAAACCCGGCCGCCGCCGTGCCGGTGCTGGCGCGCAACCAGTGCATGACGCAGTTCGAGCGGGCGGTGGTCGCGCTGACCGAGCCCATCCCCGATGCCGTCACCAACACTGAGTCCGCCGTTCGATAATCCAATCGGCCTGCCTCACGCGTATGTCATCCCAAGAGCCCGCCCGATCGCATCGGCGCGGGCTTTCCTCACGGCCGCGTGCTACCACATGCATCGCACCTTGAGGTGTGAATGGCGGGGCGGGTGTCTGACCCGCCCGAACCGTGGGGACGCGCATGGCTGGCCTGGGCAGGGCACTTTTTCTCATCGTCGTGCTGGCGGCACTGCTCGCGGCGGGTGTTTATGGCTATTTCGAGTATGTGCAGCGGGACGTCGGCGCAGAGACACGCCGAGGCGGCGGACCCGTGCCCGTGACCGTGGCGACAGTCCGGTTTGATGCGTTCTCCGACCGCATTGAGGCCCTCGGCACCGCCCAGGCCAATGAATCCGTCGACATCACCTCCAAAGTCACCGAAACCGTGCGCACCATCGCCTTCGAGGATGGGGCGACAGTGGAGGCCGGCGCCATCCTGGTTGAATTGACCGACGAGGAAGAGGGTGCGGCACTGGCCGAGGCGCGGGCCACGCTGCTGGAAGCGGAACAACAGTATCAACGCATTGCCGGGCTTGTGAACCGAGGCAATGCCACCGAGGCGCGCCTGGAACAGACGGTCTCAGTGCGCGATCAAGCGCGTGCCCGCGTGCGCGCCATCGAGGCGCGCCTTGCCGACCGGCTGATCCGCGCGCCTTTCGACGGCATTTTGGGCTTGCGTCAGGTCAGCCCCGGCACACTCGTCACCCCTGGCACCGTGATCACCACGCTTGATGACGTGGATCCGATCAAGCTCGATTTTGCAATTCCCGAGACCTTCTACGTGGCCGTGCGCCAGGGTCAGCCCATTGCCGCGACGGCCGATGCCTATGCGGATGAAACGTTCACCGGCACTGTGACGGTGGTGGACACACGCATCGATCCGCTCACCCGGTCGGTGACTGTGCGCAGCGAGATCCCTAACGGCGACGGGCGCCTGCGCCCGGGCATGCTGTTGCGGGTGATCATCGAAAAGGATCAGCGCCGCTCCCTGATGGTGCCGGAGGACGCGGTCGTGCCCCTCGACACCCGGGTGTTCGTATTCCGGCTGACCGAGGACAACACTGTCGAGCGGGTGGAAATCATCACGGGCGGCCGGCGGCCGGGCGCGGTTGAAGTGTTGAGTGGCTTGGAGGCAGGCGACCAGGTCGTCGCCGGCGGCACCAATCGGGTGCGGCCGGGCGCGCCGGTCAATGTGGTCGGCAGCCGCGATAGCGAATAAGGGATCCACGCCATGATGCTCTCCGACATTTCGGTCACGCGTCCGGTCTTGGCCATGGTGTTCAGCATCCTGCTGGTCGCGTTCGGCGTGCTGTCTTTCCAAAGCCTGCCGCTGCGCGAACTGCCCGATATCGATCCGCCCATCGTCTCCATCGATACCGCCTATCGAGGTGCCTCGGCCGACATTGTGGACACCCGCATCACCCAGGTGCTGGAGGACCGGATCAGCGGCATTGAGGGCATTGAGGAGATTGAGTCCACCAGTCAGGACGGCCGCTCCGACGTCACCATTACGTTCAGTTTGGATCGGGATATCGATGACGCGGCCAATGACGTGCGCAGCGCCATTTCCCGGGTGCTCGATAACTTGCCCGATGAGGCGGATCCGCCGGAAGTCGCCAAGGCCGAAGCCGATGCGCGGCCCATTATGTGGTTCAATCTCGCCTCCGAGACCATGAACCGGCTGGAGCTGACCGACTATGCGCGGCGCTTCCTGGTGGACCGGCTGTCCGTGTCCGAAGGCGTGGCGCGGGTCTTTGTGGGCGGCTCGCAAAACTATGCCATGCGGATCTGGATCGACCGGGCCCGGCTGGCGGCCCGGGGACTGACCGTCGCCGATGTAGAAGACGCCCTGCGCGAGGAGAATGTGGAGCTGCCGGCGGGGCGCATTGAGTCTAGCGACCGGCAATTCACAGTGCGGGTGGATCGCTCTTATCTCACGGCCGATGATTTCGCGCGGCTGGTGCTGCGCGAAGGCGAAGACGGATATCTCATCCGCCTGGAGGATGTGGCGCGGGTCGAGTTGGGCGCCGATGAGCGGCGCAGTGATTTCCGCGGCAACACCACGCCCATGGTGGGTCTGGGTGTGGTGCGCCAGTCTACCGCCAATATTCTCGATGTGGCCCGGGCGGCCCGGGCGGAGGTGGAGCGCATTCGCCCGACCCTGCCGGAAGGCACGGACATCTTCTACAGCTTCGATAGCTCCATTTTCATCGAAGCGGCCGTGAACGATGTGTACCGGACACTGATGATCGCGATCTGCGTGGTCATCGCGGTCATCTATTTGTTCCTGGGCTCCTGGCGCGCGGCGCTGGTGCCCATGGTGACGGTGCCGGTCTGTCTCATTGGGGCCTTGAGCATTTTCACCGCTTTCGGGCTGTCCTTGAACTTGCTGACCCTACTGGCGCTGGTCTTGTCCATCGGCCTTGTGGTGGATGACTCCATTGTGGTGCTGGAGAATGTGCAGCGGCGCGTGGATATGGGGGAGCCGCGGCTGGTGGCGGCCTATCGCGGTGTGCGCCAGGTGGGCTTTGCGGTGATCGCCACCACGCTGGTGCTTATCGCTGTCTTCGTGCCGATCATTTTCCTAGACGGCAATATCGGTCGGTTGTTCGGCGAATTGGCCATTGCCATTGCCGCCGCCGTGGGGCTGTCCACCTTTGTTGCGCTGACGCTTTCGGCGATGATGACCTCGAAACTACTGCGGCCGGGCCAGGCGAGCGGGCCATTGGCGCGCGGGGTCAACTGGGTGCTGGACGGTTTGACGGAAGCCTATGTGGCGTCTCTCAGTCTGATTATCCGCATGCCGATCCTGGTCGGTGTGTTCGTGCTGCTGGCGGTCGCGGCCACCTATGGGCTGTTCCGCGTGGTGCCGGGAGAACTGGCACCGCCGGAGGACCGCGGGTCCTTTATCATCATCGTGCAGGGCCCCGAGGGGGCCAGCTATCCCACCACGGTCGCGACCATGCGCAAGGTGGAAGAGGTGATGATGCCGTATGTGGAGGCAGGTGAGGTGAACCGCGTGCTCATGCGGGTTCCCGGCAGCTTCGGCGGCGGCGAGGAGTTCAACACCGGTCTGGGCATCATCGTCCTCACGCTGTGGGACGAGCGGGAGCGCGACGGCATCACCATTCTCAATGAGGTGCGCGGCAAGCTCTCCACCATTCCCGATGCGCGCATCTTCCCCATCATGCGCCAAGGGTTCGGACGCGGCGGAGGAGGTCAGCCGGTGCAGTTCGTGATTGGCGGCTCCAATTACGAGGAGCTAAGCCTGTGGCGCGATATGATGATGGAACGCATTGCCGAGTATCCCGGCATCGTCAATCCGGACTCAGACCTGCGCGAGACCAAGCCGCAACTTCGGGTGCGGATCGATACCCAGCGCGCGGCGGATCTGGGCGTGTCGGTCGAGGAGATCGGCTCGACGCTCGAAACCATGCTGGGGGGGCGGCGTGTCACGACGTTCATTGATCGGGGCGAAGAGTATGACGTGATCCTCCAAGGCGAGGAAAGCGACCAGAGCCAGCCCAACGACCTGACCAATATCTTTGTGCGCTCAAGCCGGACGGATGCGCTGATCCCGCTGTCCAATCTGGTCACCTTGCAAGAGGTCGCCGATGCTGGCCGGCTGAACCGGTACAATCGCCTGCGCGCGGTGACCATCGAGGCCGGGCTCGGGGGCGAGACAACCCTGGGCGAGGCGCTCGATTTTCTGGAAACCACGGCGCGCGAGATCCTGCCGGCGGCGGCGCAGATCGACTACAAAGGGCAATCCCGGGAATTCCAGGACTCGCGCACCTCGCTCCTGTTCACCTTCGCCATGGCGCTTCTGATTGTGTTTCTGGTGCTGGCGGCGCAGTTCGAGAGCTTCATCCACCCATTCATCATTATGCTGACCGTCCCTGTGGCGGTGGCGGGTGGCTTCTACGGCCTTTTTGTCGTCGACAGCAGCCTGAATATCTACAGCCAGATCGGGATGATTATTCTCGTTGGACTGGCGGCCAAGAATGGCATCCTGATTGTGGAATTCGCGAACCAGATGCGCGATGCCGGGCTCGATGTGCATGAATCGGTGATGCGGGCCGCGCGCACCCGCTTCCGCCCGATCCTCATGACGGGGCTGTCCACATCGCTGGGGGCGGTGCCGTTGATTTTGGCCGATGGGGCGGGCTCGGCGAGCCGCTTGACCATCGGTGTGGTGGTGTTTTCCGGCGTGCTCTTTGCCACCTTGATCACGCTCTTTGTCGTGCCGGTGTTCTATCGTGCGCTGGCGGGCTATACCAACCCGCCGGGAGCCGTCGCGCGGGAGCTGGAGAGCTTCGAGCGCCAGTACACGGCGACCGACGAGAAAGTCTAGCGCCCGCGATAGCGAAAGAGACGAGGACAGCATGGCCGAGGTCCCCCGTGGATATCCGAAGTTCCACAACGAAATCGGTGCGCCGGAAGTGCGCATCGGGGTGAAGGAATTTGAGTGCGTGGGCGCGCTGCCGCCCCATGACCATCCCCACGTCTATCTCGACATGGGGGATGAGACGGTCATCGACTGTCCGTATTGCGGGACGCGCTATGTCTTCGACGCCTCGTTGAACCGGCTCGAATGCCGCCCGGCAGAATGCTTCTTCGACGAATCCGAGCGCCCGCGCGCAAGCATGTAGTCGTGCTCGCATCGGGCTAGGCAGGCGCCGCCTGTTCACGCTACCGTTTTCCCTCTTGGAGGCGGGGTCTTTAGATCGTTAGGATGGGCGAGATGGCTGGAGATGCGGCGATGACCCGGCAAGGCCGGACCAAATGGACGCTCCTGCGCGGTTTCGCGCTCGGACTCACGGCGCTTGCGATCACCGCATGCGGGTCCAGTGGCCCGGCCAAGCCGCGCCTGACGGGGGCGCCGCCTGAACAATTCGCCGCCGCCTTGGCTCTGAAGGACACCGGCAATTGCGCCGATGCGATGCCGACGTTTGAGCGACTAGCGCAGCGCGGGCGCGGCTGGGAACTGGCGCAAGTGCATTATGCGGATTGCCTGCTGGAAGCGGGGCAGGTGGATGATGCTCTGAAATGGTTGACCTTGGCCGCTGAGTCCAATGAACCGCGTGCCCAGGCGCGGCTGGCGCTGGCCTATCTGGAGGGTACAGGCGTGACGACCGATCCGGTGCAGGCCGCGAAATGGTATGTGCTCGCCACCCGTGAAACTCTCGAAGGTCTGGTGGCCGACAGCGATCTGCCGCCCGATTTCCGCGCCCGCCTCGATGCCGGGCTGACCGAACGCGCCAAGGCGGACGGGGCGGCTCTGGCGGCGGCCTGGATCCCCACTTATCAGGGCGTCAACGCGGAGCTTGTAAACCAGCCTCCGGTGCGCGAACGCGAGGCGGCGACACCCCGCGCGGCGCGGCCTGGCCAGGAAACCTGGGACCAACAGAACCGGCGCCGGCGGCGCTGGTAACCAGACCCCACAAGATCACGCGGGAGAGAGCCCTTGCTGTTTTTTGTTTTTGTGCTGTCAGTGGTGTTGGGCGTTGAGCTGATCCGCCGAATTCCCTCCCAGTTGCACACGCCGCTTATGTCCGGCTCCAACGCCATTTCCGGGATCACTCTGGTGGGAGGGATACTCGCCGCCGGGTCCAACGAGACGCTGGCGATCATTCTGGGCACGTTGGCGGTGGCGTTCGCCACGATCAATGTGGTGGGCGGTTATCTGGTCACGGACCGCATGCTGGGCATGTTCAAGTCCGGCGACAGCAAATCCTCCAAGTGACTCTCTCCGCGCGCTGGCTCACGGGGCTCGCGCGACAGACCAAGGACGCCTTTCCATGACCACTGCTTCGGCCGGCGCGGATCTGTTGACCCTGAGCGGCACGCAGGTCGCTTACATCGTGGCCACCATGTTGTTTGTGGCAGGGCTGAAAATGCTCGGCAATCGGGAGACCGCGCGCCAGGGCAATCTGGTCTCGGCACTGGGCATGCTGGTGGCGGTGGTGACGACGCTGCTGGCGGGGGGGCTCGATTTCACCTGGATCCTGGTGGGCATGGGCATCGGCGCCACAGTGGGCGCGCTGATGGCGATCCGGGTACAGATGACGTCCATGCCGGAAATGGTGGCGCTGCTGAACGGGTTCGGCGGTGCGGCCAGCCTGCTTGTTGGGGTGGCGGAATATGTGCGCGGTGGCGAGCCGGGCCTGATCGTCGCGGCGGGTATTGGTCTTGCGGTGCTCATTGGCGGGATTTCGTTCACGGGCAGCTTGATCGCGTTCGGCAAGCTTGCGGAACGGCTGCCGGGCCGGCCGATCATCTTTCCCGGTCAGGTCTTTTTGAGTGGGCTGATGTTTCTGGCGGGGCTTGCTGGCGTGGCGGCCTTCGTGGCGATGCCGGAGTTTTCCTCGCTTGAGGTTCTGGCGGGGCTCGCCGTTTTGTCGCTGCTCCTGGGCATTCTGGCGGTGATCCGCATTGGCGGGGCCGACATGCCCATCGTGGTGTCACTGCTCAACAGCTATTCGGGCCTGGCCGCCGCGATGGCCGGCTTTGCGCTCCAAAACACAGTGCTGGTGGTGACGGGCGCGCTGGTGGGGGCGAGCGGGCTGATCCTGACCCAGATCATGTGCAAGGCCATGAACCGCTCGCTCACCAATGTGCTGTTCGGCGGGCTCGGGGCGCCGGTCTCCAGCGCTGCGAGCGTGGAGATCGAGGGCGAGATCAAGCCCATGTCCTCCTCCGACGCCTATTATGTGCTCGAAGCCGCCCGTTCGGTGGTGGTGGTGCCCGGCTACGGAATGGCTGTGGCCCAGGCCCAGCACGCCATCAAGGAACTGGCCGATCTCATGCGCGGACGCGGCATTGAAACGCGCTACGCCATTCACCCGGTTGCAGGGCGCATGCCCGGGCACATGAACGTCTTGCTGGCCGAGGCGGGGGTGCCCTATGAGCTGTTGGTGGAGCCAGGTGACGTCAATCCCACCATGGAGACGGTGGATGTGGCCATCATCATCGGCGCCAATGACGTAGTGAACCCGGTCGCCAAGGAAGACAAAGGCAGTCCGCTTTATGGCATGCCTATTATCGAGGCCGACCGGGCCCGTACGGTCTTTGTGCTGAAGCGGTCCATGAATCCGGGCTTTTCGGGCGTGGAGAACGCGCTCTTCTACAAGCCCAACACCTACATGCTGTTCGGCGACGCCAAAGCGACGATCAACCAGCTCGTGGGCGAGTTCAAGGACGAAGACTGAGCCTATTTCCCGACGGTCAGCAGCGTGTCTTCATCACGCAGCATGAACAGCACGATCAGAGCGCCAAGCGCCGGGACGGCCGCCCAAAACAGATGATTGACGCCTTCATAGGGCGCGATCATCCGTTCCCAGGTGGAAAGTGTCGAGAGCGCATGGATGACCATCAAGAACCCGGTGCTCCAGAACGTCGCAATCCCCAGCACAAACGCCAGCAACACCACCGCCTGAATCACACCGATAGCGTAAGACGCCTCGAGTGGCAGGTTCTCGTAGAAGTAAAAGGCGCCCCAAATGGCTTGGGTCTTCTCCGGCGCCACGAATTTCTCAATCACCCAGATGGCGAAAAAAGCTGCCACGCTCAGGCGCAGGATCAACAGCGCCGGTTTCAGTGCAATCGGTGTCATGGGACGTCCCCTCGGATCATGGCCACATCAGCGTGGAGCGGACCCTAGCAAGGGGTGCAGCCCGCGCCGGTCACACCGGCGTGGGCATTGGTCGCATTTGCGTGAAGAGGATTAAGGCTGGGTGCTGGCCGGCGTGGTGTCTTCGCGCACGCAACTAACGGCGGCAATGCGGTGGCAGAACTTACCGTCGCACAGGAAGCCGTCGCCAAGGGTGCGGGTGGGCGGCGCGTTGCGCTCCACCCGGAAATCGACCGCGCGGGTGAACCCTTCGGCCTGGCAATAGGCGGTGGCGGCGGGCCAGCCGCAATCGCGACCGTTCTTGTGACACAGGTCGAGGCCCATCGCCGCCGTCTGTGTCTGGTTCTGCGTTTCCGGCGCCCGCGTTTGGTCGGATGCGGCGCTGTCGGCGATGCCCGATTCGGGCTCCGGCTCCGGCACCGTCTGCGGCGCCACTGTCAGAGCCGTCACCGGGGCCAGCACGTCATAGTCCTTCACCCCGGACACGCAGCATTCGCTCGACCAAGACGGGGTGACGCTTTCTTTAAGCCAGCAGCGGGCCTTGTTCCCCTGAAAGCCCGGCTTAACGTAGGAATAGGCCATGCAACGAGGGTCTTCGAGGCAGGCCTGCTGACAGCTTTGGGCGCTGGGCGGCTCGATCTTGAGGACTTCATAGGCCGCGCCCGGGCGCTCCACGCCCTCGACCATAGTGATGGCATGCGCGGACGGGCCTGCCAGGGCGAGGCCGAACACAGCCAGAAGGCTAAAGACCAAACGGCGAAGCGGCATGATGGCCTCCCTCTCATGGGTTCCGGGCGATCCTTACTCCATCAGGAGTATACGGTGTTCGTCTCGTGGGGCGAGATTGGGTCCTCACTGGGGCAATGTTCTGTGCTGCCCCCGACTTATCCCCTTCCCAAGCCGGATACACCCCCTTGTCAGCGCCGCGCCGGACGGGCATCACAATGACCATGTGTTAAGCTGCGCGAGACAGGGCAAATCAGGCACAGACAGGACGTGCACCCGCGCGCAGGTTCCATTACAAGAACGGCCAAGACCGTCAAAGGATGTGGACCGGTCGCCGTCCGGGCGTCGGGCCAGCCGCGCGAAAGCCGGCTCCTTGAGGGGATGCGTAGAAGAAGGATGTCGGTATGAGCGTGACGCGGCGTACCGGAGCGCGCCATGCGTTTCGGGTCGCATCGCTGGCGGTACTGGTTTGGTGCCTCGGCTTGGCCGAGCCCGACGGGCCACGGCCGGCATATGCCCAGGACAGCGCGGCTCAGGACAGCGCGGCCCAGGACAGCGCGGCCCAGGATGGCGCGGCGCAGGACGGTGGCGCGGACGACACTCTCTCCGCCGACGAGCGCATGCGCCAGCTCGAACAGAGCATCGAGGCGCAGCAGCGCCGCCTGCTGGATCAGGAACGGGTGCTGTTTGAACAAGACCAGCAACTGCGCCAGCAGTTTCAGACCCTCCAGAATCAGGCCGACGTCATTGAGGGTCAGCAAGATCTGATCGACGAGCAACGCGACGAGTTGCTGCGCGTGCGGACCCAGCTGCGCACGTCGACACCACCGCCGGCCGCGCCGCCCCAGCGCGTGGAAGGCACGGTGCCGCGCACGCCGCCGCCGGAAACCGGTGTCCGCTCGCCCCAGGAATTGGAACGCGCGGAAGCCCTGCGCCGGGCCCGTGTGGAACAACTGCGCCGCCGCCTGGAACAGCAGCGGCAGCAACAGCAACAACAGCAGGCCGGCCAAGCCGCCGGCGCGGCCGCGGGCGCGGCCGGCGCCGCCCAAGCCCGGCCGGCCCAGGGCGTGCAACCGGCGCAACCAGATTCCCGCGCCGCCGAAATCGCGCGCGAACGGGCCCGGCGCGAGGCGGAGCTCTACCGCCAGCGTTTGCAGCAGCAACAACAACAGCAGCAGCAAGCCGGGCAGGCCGGACAACCTGGTCAGCCCGGGCAAGCCGTTGCCCCGGCCTCCGACCCGGCCGCCATCGACAATCAGCCGACCGCCACACGGCCGCGCACCGACCGGCCGCCGGACGTTGAGGCCTTGCCCGCGCGGGCCGGCGTGCTGACGCCGAAAGGCAATGTCGCGCTCGATCTCAGCTATACCTACGTCTATTCGGACGTGAACCGGGTGGAAGTGGCGGGTTTTAGCGTGTTGCCGGCGGTGCTGATCGGCTCCTTCGACATCATCGAAATCGACCGGCAGAACAACACCTTCTCTGTGACCGGACGCTATGGGCTGACCGACCGGATCGAGGTCGAAGCGCGCGTGCCCTTCATTCAGCGCACCGACGACACGACCGGGCGCCCGGTGGGCGAAGAGGCCAATGACGACCAGTTCTCCACTTTGGCCGGGTCGGGCATCGGGGATATGGAACTGGGCCTGCGCTATCAGTTGAACGGCGGACAGCGGGGCTGGCCGTTCTTTATCTACAATCTGCGCGCGCGTGCCCCCACGGGCCGCTCGCCCTTCGACATTGAGTTGAGTGACAGTGGCCTGCCTCAGGAATTGTCCACGGGCTCAGGCTTTTGGAGCCTGACACCGGGGATTTCCATGGTGTATCCGACGGATCCGGGGGTGTTCTTCGGCTCGATCAGTTACACCTATAATTTCCGCAAGCGGTTTGAGGAGGCCGGCACCATCAAGCCCGGCGATACCTTGTCCGCGAGCCTGGGTCTGGGCTTTTCGATCAATCCGAAAGTGTCGTTCAGTGTGGGGACGGATTACTCCATCACCTACCGCACCCGGCAGAACAGCACCCCGGTGCTGGGCTCCACGCCGCTTTACGCGGGGCGCTTGTCGCTGAGCTACTCCTATCGCTTCACGCCAAAGGTGTCGGCCACCTTCTCTGTGGCACCGGGCTTCACGTCGGACGCGCCGGACCTGACCATGGGCCTGCGGGTGCCGATCCGCTTCTAAGAGCATAGGGGCTGGCGGGGCGCATGAGCACACGGGACAGGAGGGATCCGCACCCGCCCGTGCTTGCGCCGGGGACGGTCTTCCTCGTGTTTCTGGGGCTGGGGCTGACCTCGTTTGGCGGACCGGTGGCTCATCTCGGCTATTTCCGTGAGGCCTTTGTCGTGCGCCGCGGCTGGTTGAGCGAGCGCGCCTATGCCGATCTGGTGGCGCTGTGCCAGGCCCTGCCGGGGCCCGCGTCGAGCCAAGTCAGTATGGGGATCGGCCTCAGCGTTGCGGGACTGCCGGGGCTGTTTGCGGCTTGGCTCGGGTTTAGCTTGCCATCGGCTGTGCTGCTGACCGCTGTCGGCTATGGGGTCATCGCGGACCGGGACCTGCTGGCACCTGGGGTGCTCGCGGGATTGGGCATCGGCGTGGTGGCGGTGGTGGCGCATGCCCTGTGGGGCATGGCCCGCACGTTGACGCCCGATGCGCCGCGTCTGGCATTGGCCGCGCTTGCGGGTCTTGTGGTGCTGGTCTGGCCGGGGCCGTGGGGCCAGGTGCTGGTGCTGATCGCGGGCGGGGTGATGGGGTTTCTCGTGCTTTGCGAGCCCACGAGTCCCCCCCAGCAGGCGGGACCGGCCCTGGCGGTTCCCGTGCTGTCCTGGGTGCCGCCCCTGGCGCTTGGATTGTTTGTCCTGCTGCTGCTGGGTCTGCCGCTGCTGACGGTGTTGATGCCTGAGACAGAGGCGCTGGCGCTGGGAGACAGCTTCTATCGCGCCGGGGCGCTGGTGTTTGGGGGCGGGCATGTGGTGCTGCCCCTGTTACAGGCGGAAGTGGTCGCGCCCGGCTGGATCGCCGAGGCGGAGTTCCTGGCCGGTTATGGCGCGGCCCAGGCCGTGCCCGGCCCGGTCTTTACTGTTGCCGCTTATTTGGGCGCGGCGATGGAGATCGGGCCTGGAGGCGTTGGGGGCGCGGCGCTCTGTGTGGTGGCGATTTTCTTGCCGTCTTTGTTGCTGGTGACAGGGGTGCTGCCGGTTTGGGCCCGGGTGAGCGCGGTGCCAGGGTTGCGCCGCGGCCTGGCGGGTGTCAACGCGGCTGTCGTGGGGCTGTTATGGGCTACGCTGATCACGCCGATAGGCACCAGTGCGATCCAGGCGCCAGCGGACGCTGCCTTGGCGCTTGTCGGCGTCGCGTTGTTGCTGACGGGACGGGTGCCGGGATGGGCGGTCGTGGTGATGACGGCGCTGGCGGGCTGGATGATCGCTTAGGGCCCGGCGTTCTGGTCGATCACGTCACGGAACAAAGCGCGTGAGACCGGGTCATAGCCCTGAATGGTGATCTCACCATCAATAAGCTGCTGGATCAGCGTATCGGGCTTAGTGTTCTGCACCACCGTCACATAGTTGGTGATCTGATCATAGACTTCCGGCGAGATGGTGTTGCCATCGCCGAGTTGGATCACACTGCCGGCGGCTGAGTTGGCGAGCGAATTCACCACATCGGAGGAAATCACCGAGCGAGCCTCGGTAACGCCGTCCACCATGGTGGTCATCTCAATGGCGAAATCGACCATATAGCCGCTCGATAGCAACACCCCACCGCGCACATCCTTGAGGATGTCGTCATCCACCTGGGGGCTCCACAGATAGGGACGCTCGGCCGCGAAGCCGCCGCCAAAGCCAGTTTCGTTGTCCTGCGCGCCCGCAGGCAGCCCAAGGCTCGCCAGCACCAGCGTGATGGCGCAGGCGCAGCGGGCGAAACGGGTGAGGGCGCGGGACAGGGCCATGATTACTGAACACTCTGGAAGACGAAATCGTCCGGCGTGCGCTGGAAGATATCCCGCACCGAGAGGATGTCGTGCTCCTTGAACGCATTCGTCCCCGGGGCGGCGCTGGTGACCCGGTACTGTGCCGAGGTATCAAAGCTCATACGCCCGATCGAGGGTTGATCCAGGATCACAAAAGCGATGTCGTTGGCCCGCATGCGCTCAAATTCAGCGCGAGAATACTTGCCGATGCCAAGCGCCGGATCGCCCACCAGGACTTCTTCGTCATTGATGCCTTTGATGACCACAAAGTGGAAGTAACCACGCAGATTGATGAGCTGGATCGCTGGCACGCCCTCGCGCTGCAACTCGTCCAGTGTCACCGAAAAGCCGTTGGCGCGCAGGCCCCGGGCCTCCAAATAGCGTTTCAGGTCGAGGAGCGAGAAGCCCTGGGCCTTGATCTTATCCGGGTCGCCGACCGCGAACATGGCCTTGAAGACTTCTTCCTCCGTCGTCTCAACGCCGTAATGATAGGTCAACAGCGTCGCAACCGCCGCGGCTCCGCAGCTGAAATCATATTCCTGCGGGACAATATTCTGAAATTTCTGAGTCAGAACGCTTGAGGTTTCGACCATCACCTGGCCGCCGCCGGGAAGCGTGATGGGCACTTGCGTCCGCACTGAGACAGTGCGAATGGGGCGCGGCAGGATGACATCGTCCGGCGAGACCGGCGAGGGGGCCAATCCTGGGATCGAGGTTTGCGGCGTTAATTGTCCTGACAACGCCATGCCGGGCATGGGCGCCGTCTGGCAGCCAGCCAACAGAAACGCGGCGCACACAGCACCTAAGACACCCCGTTGGGGGCCGACCCACTGACTTTGAAAAAGACTGATCATCATATGCCGCAACCTTCTGGCTGCCTGACCCGGCCCGGGCGGCACCCGAGCCGGTTCGACGCCGGGTTCACCACGCGGCGCCGATCAATTGCCGATGTTCACAGTGACGTTCATCTGCGTTTCGATCACGACGTTGTTCGCCGCGTTCTGAATGATCGTCACAGCCCCCTGCGCGCCCTGAAGCGCACCGTTATCAATCACGTTGGAAGGGGTGAAGTCCCCACCGATGAAGGTGGAATTGTTGTTCACGGAGCCCGCAGCCGTGATCAGCGTGCGAATGGCTTCATCATCCGGACCCGGCGCCATACCGCGCACATTGTCCAAGACCGCCACATCCGTCCCGCCAAGGCCGTCAAACGCCAGATCTTCACCGAGCGGACCGTTGGCAGACGCCACCGCATCCACAAGATCCTCACCGATCATCGGGGCGAGAGAGCGCGATAAGCCCGCATACTCAAACTTGAGCGATAAAAACACGCTCGCCTTGCTGGTCGGCTTTGCCACGCTACGCACGGAGGCCGGCGCCCGCACTGGCAACACGGGAAGAGCCACACGCGGCTGCGTTGGCGCATCCGTGACCGGGCCCCCAAATGCCTTCGACGCACCGAAGGCCGAGCCGCCGAAAGCGCTCGCGCTGCCGAAACCGGAGGAGGCGCCGGCGAAAGATGTTTCAAACCCACTGGCGAGAGCGGCTGAACTCGTGCTCATCAGGCACGCAGCCCCAATCATCGACGCGCCAAACAGCGAAGGCAGCGTCCGCAGCGTTTTGAAGAACCCGTGCATCACCGACGGGTGCCGGAGAGCGCTCATCATGGACAGGCTCCAAACCCTAAATACAGACTTCGGACAATCCGAAGGTCGGCCGAGACTATGTGTGATTCCCTGGCACCATACCAGCGTCCCACGTCCCCACTTAGCCGAAGGCCCTGCTAAGCCGTTGGTATATGGTGACGGGCCGGAGCCCGCCACCTTTTTTTGACCAATCGTTCACGTTGTCCTTAGAAGGACGCGGCGCCCGACAGAGCCGAACCAACGCCGGTGACGGAGATCGCAACAGCGGAGTTCATCACGTTGGACGAACCGTTGTTTTGCGAAACATTCGCCACACCGGTGAAGCCGCCGCCCAGACCGTTGAACGAACCGGTGATCGTGTTGTCGATCGGGTCGTCCGTCAGAGCAACGACCAGGTTCCGAGCCACGGTCCCTTCCAGCGTCACGTTGTTGGTGCCGCCTTTCTCACCGAAGATCGGAGAGTCCTCCTGCAGGCCAGCGTTGATCGCGATGACCTGGTTCATGGAGCTGGCGTGACCGTTGTTCTGCTGGATGTTCGCAGCACCGGCGAAGTCGGTGAAGGAATCCTGGATCAGGTTGCCGCGAACCACACCAAACTCATAGACTTGGTTGTAGACCGCGAGACCCGCCGCATTCGCGGACGCCAGCAGCTGAGAGTCGTCTTCCACACCCAGGCGAACCGCAACTTGCGTGGTCTGGCCGAGCGTGTTGGCCATACCGTTGTTCTGCTGGATGCTGACGAGACCCGTCACCGTCTGGAAGGAGTTCTCGATCAGGTTCGACTTCTCGGTGTGCAGATCCGGGAACTCGTAGCTGCTCAGAGCGAACGAGCTGCCATAGGTGTCGGCGACGAACTGCTCGATCGGATCAACGAAGCCAGCGGCCGTGTCGATCTCTTCGCCATTGTCGTCGAACTGCGGCAGGATCAGGCCGGGCAGGGAAGCAATCTCTTTGGAGATGTCCCAGTCACCGTCCCACACGGAGGTGCCGACAGTCACGCCGGTCGAGTTCACCGCCGTGGAGGTGTCACCACCACCAACGCCATTGTTCGCCAGGTCGCCCGGCACCGTGTCGACGGCGGCCAGGTTGTTGGCGAGGATCTGAGTCGACTGACCCAGGGCGTTGTGGTTGCCGTTGTTCTGCTGGATCTGGAAGGAACCAGCGGCGTTGTCGAACGCGCCGTTGTCGATGGTGTTGTCATACAGCGTGTTGACGTCCACCAGGGCGTTCACCGGGAACGAGCTCCCGAAGATCGCGGACGGATCGGAGTCGGCAAAAGCTTCAGCCAGTTCGTCGAAGGTTTCGAACGGTTCACCGTCGGTGTCGAACTGCGTCACTTCATCAGGAGCGCGGCTGACCGGGAACGCGTTCAGCAGACGGCCACCGTCACGGACGTAGTTGTTCACGCCGCCGGACTGACCCTGGGCGCCGAGCTGGCGACCCTGGTTGGCAAACACGGCCTGGGACTGACCCATGGTGTTCGCGTCACCGTTGTTCTGCTGCACGTTGGCAACACCCGAGAAGCTCTCGAACGCGGCGCCATTGGCGTCGTCCGGAGTGGTGTCGGTCAACAGGTTCTGACGATCCGGCGCTTTGGTGCCGAAGTCCACGTTCACGGCCGGAACGGCGGTGCCGTCTTGGCGACGCGCAACACCGTCGGAGTCCAGGAACAGGACGGTTTCGTTACCGTCGGCGTCCAGGACCGGGTTGCCCTCGTCATCGACTTCAACGATCGGGCGGTACAGGCCAAAATTGAACGCCTGGTTGTTGCGCGTGCGGTTGAAGGTGCTCTCCCACTCAGACAGCGTGCCGAAGCCCGTGCCCGGAGCGCGAGTGCCCACAAAAGCGCCCGTGGAAACGTCATTGGTGTGGGCGAGATCGTCGCCACCAATGGTCGTTTCACCGGTGCCAACACCCGTCACCACGCCGGTCGCGGCGTTCAGGACGTTGTTGGAACCGTTGTTCTGCTGCGCGTTCACCGCGCCCTCAGCACCGGCACCCGGCGCGGAGAAGGTGAACGAGTTGTCGATCAGGTTCACCCGGACGGTCTGAATATCGAGGCTCAGGGTCTCGATAACATCACCGAAAGAATTCACCTGGGCGCCGGATTCTTCATACGTCGGAAGATCCGGAAGTTTAGTCGGGCCCTGGAACGCGTAGGCCGGGGCTGCGCCCAAGGCCAGCACGGACGTGCCGATAATCAAGCTGCGTTTCAACATCGCTCAGTCCTCAGTCAGTTGGTCGATGAGATGTCGCGTCATGCGAACCTGACCCTCGTGAGCAGTCGAGGATCGGGCTGCGTAAAGCTCTCAGCCTCGCGCTTGAGACCAGCCGCCGGTCGCCCGACGGGTCCGGAAACCAGACCAGACGTTTTCAGCGGGGAAAGGCATGGCGGGTCGCCACTCTCGGACGAGAACCCAAGTGCCCATAGACGAAGCGCGATTCGTGATTTGTGAAAAGGAAGAAAGATCAGATTGGAGACGATAATGCCCCCGGTCTACTCCATCCCTTCTCACCGAAAACGCCCCGTCGGTAAGACGGCCTCTTACCATGTCACTCCCCGCGTCTGACGACGCAGGCCTTTACACACACAAGTCAGTAGCCACGCACTCAGTACCCTCAATCCGTTCCGGACCCGTTAACCGTCTCCGAGGAAACAGCCTCCGTGCACGGAGGGCGGGTGAGGGGCAGCCGAGTTCTCCGGACAAACGCCGACATACTCGGTTACGTGTGAGTGATTACGCCGTTTCTCTGAACGAGTAAACAAGGATCTGCTCGCCAATCCGGACAATTTCGCCCAAATGACCCAGCGTGCCGACCAGCGGTCACTCCGCTTGGAGTAATCCGAAAGTGAGACTGTGTGACGAATGACCGTTACAAACCTGATAACTCAAGCGTTTTCACAGCAGAACCGCACGAAACCTACACTTTTCGGCTTTTTCTTTTGTTCTAAAATGGAGCGTCGTGCCGTGTCCTCTTTGGAAACGGCAACTTGTTTTATTCTGAGACCTTTAAGGTGCAACCGATCCTATATGCCCGCATCTAGGGCGTGATCGATGGCCTTTGACAGGAACGGCACAGTCTGATTCGGCCATGGCGCGGGTGTGTCCCGCGGCGTGAAACACGCCGCGGGGGATCTTGAGCGGACTCGATTAGGGCTGCTCGTAGAGAGGCGTGTCGATCAACGGCGCGAAGAACAAGCCGTTCAAGAACAGCTTGCTGGTGCCAAAGAAGGTACCTCTAAAATTCAGGTTGTCGGCGTACAAAACCACCGTGCCGCTGCCCACCCGTTCGGCCACGGCCATGGGCGTGTTCGCGATCTCGGCCTGCCGGCGCGCCGACGCGTAACCGGATAGCAGTGGCTCGTCGGTATACCGCGCCACGGTCGCAACGGGATTGTACGGCGGCGTCAGCACCTCCTCCTGGCGGCGCATGGTGGCCAGAAAGCGGTCTTCGTAGCCGAAACCCAGCGGATGCGAGGGATCCAGGTCGCTGGCGAAGATCGTGCCGCCGATAATGTGCTCGGCACTGCGCAATTGCAGCTCCGCGTAGTCATACCGTTGCGGCGCGGCCGGGGGCTCCGAGGGGTCCGGAGTGGCCGTCGGTGCCTCGTCAGCGGTCATCAGAAGGGTGTTTTGTGCCCAGATCGCCGCGTCGCCGGAGGCCATCACCGTGCCGCCTTCCTCGCGAATCCACTGGTGCAGGCGTTCGAGCACCGGCTCGCTAAAGCGCGGCGTCCCGCCTGACAAGATGATGTGCGTGTAGCGCGACCAGTCGGCGCGGGCGAGGGCGGACGGCCGGGCCATGGTCACCGGCATTTGCATGCGGTGATCGAGCAAGTGCCACGCCTCGCCCGTGTCATAGAAGTTGAGCCCTTCGCCGAACAGCAGCAGAACTGATGGGGCGGCCACGGGCCGGAAGGAGCGCGCGGCGCCCAGATCGCGGCCGGCATCGGGTGTTAAGCCACTGGTGACCCCGTACACTTCGACGCCGTCTTCCGCCGTAATGGTGGCCATCACCGCGGCGATCTCGGCGGGTGCGACCGTCTGGCCCGTTTGAGGAACGAAAATGGCGCCACGACCGAACGGGCGGGCGCCGGCATTGGCCGTCTCGACCCGCGTCGGTTCAAAAGCCACGCGTGCGAGGATTCCCGCCTCTAGCACCCGCGCGAGCGCCCGCGGGGCATAATAGCCGCTCCAATCGAAGACATAGCCATAGGGCGCACTGCGCGGCGCGGCGAAGACCGGCCAGTCCGCTTCGGCCTCTGCACCGAGCAAGGTCGTCTGATAGCTGGGCCGTCCCAGGCCCGCATAGGTGAGGCCATAGGCCAGCGGCATGGTCCAACCAGACACGTCATAGAAGACCGCTTCTTCGAATTCTGTGACGCTTTCGAAGATGCCGCGAATCATCACGTGCTGGGGTTGGTCTACCGGCACCACATAGGCGCTGTCGGCGGAGAAGCGCTGCTCACCCACCCGCAGGTCGCGCGCAAGCCGGTGCACGCGAATGTCATGACCGCGCAGCATCTCCACGAAATGGGCGGCCCGGGCATGATCGGCCCCGGCGGAGAACACCCAGGCGCGCACCGGTGCCGTGCCAGCGCTGCTCACGGCGTCTTGAAAGAAGCTGCGTTGGTAAGCCAGCAGCCCCTCGCGATTGGCCAGCGCCCCTTCCACCGACGAGAGGGTGGTGCGGAAATGGCGATGGATATTCTGCGCATAGGTGCGTTCGCCGCTGCGGGTTTCGATACGCCCGCCGCGCGCGGCACCGGCCTCGTACAGGAATCCAATGGACCCGTTGACTTGAGGATAGGTGGAGCCTTTCCCGATGTAGAAATTGTCGAACAGTTCTTCAGAGAAGTAGAGCGTGCCGTCCTCGTCCAGTTCCCGGGCGTGATAAGCGGCAATGCGGCCCGCCAGCACGCGCGCTTCGTCCGGAATCAGAGGATTGAGCCGGGTGGGCGTGCCCGGGTGGAAGTAGTACGTCGCCTCGCTGCCCATCTCATGATAGTCGTTCGTGACATTGGGCTTCCATTTGTGCCACTGGCTGATCCAGGCGGTGGACTCAGGTTGCGTCAGCAGCAGCCACTGGCGATTGAGATCGAACCAATAATGGTTTGTGCGCGCCTCAATCCAGAGATCGTGCTGTATGTGGAAGGGATCGGTCACCGGCACGGTGCCACCAAAGCGGTCCACATGGTCGATGCGCCGAACATTCCCATCCGGATTGAAAACGGCGGTGAACAGAATGACGCTGTTTCGCAGTTGCGCTTCGACGGCATCACTTTGCGCGGCGGCGTAGTGGTAGAGCGCCGGGATCGCGGCATCCATGGCGCTCGATTCCGCGCCGTGGACGCCATAATTGATCCAGAGCACCAAAGGGGCATCCGCGTCCGCTTCCGGGGCGTCGGCAGCCCCGCTCAGGCGCGCCAGATGAGCGGCGCGAATCTCGTCCAGGCGGGCGTGATTCTCGGGGCTCGTCACGACGAAGAACTGGATGGGCCGGCCTTCATGGCTGGTGCCGATGGTCTCCACGGTGACGCGGTCGCTGGCGGCGGCGAGCCGGGTGAGATAGTCCACCATGGCCGCATGGCGCACCGGACGCTCGCCCAGGCCATGGCCCAGCACGACATCCGGCGTTGGGATCGCGCCATCATAGCGCACCCCATCGGGCAGGAAGCTGCCAAGGGGCGCGGCTCGTGCCGTGCCCATATCCGCGGCCGAAAGGCCCGCAAGGGCAATCAGCATGGCCCCTAAGACCATGCGCATCTGGTGGAAAGACCGAAACCGCCGCATCGCCAACCCCTTTTCCTCAATTCCTGGGCGCGACTCTAGCGACCACTCCCGCACGCGTCTATCGGCCCCTGGGGCTATTCCCGACCGTCAGACTGCGGGTCGTCGCAAGGGGGGATCAGTGTGTGGCCAGGCACAGGCCGACACCGGCAAAGCCAAACAAGGCGAGAAGCAGGAGAAGCGCCCACACGACAACTTGCAGCGCCAGAGCAATGGGGGCGAGGGCGTCATACAGGGCCTGTTGCGCGCCCGTGGGCGCCAGGCGCAACCACAAAACAATGATCATCAACAGCGCCACCGGCGCCAGCACCACCGCCAGCATCGCCGCAGAGGGGCCCGCCAAGAGCACCCCCCCATACCAGCCGCCCACCGCACCCGCCACTAAGGGCAGGACCACGGCACAGCCCAGCTGTCCTTCGGCCGGTTGCGCCCGATAGAGCGTGACCCGATAGAGCCCATAAGCGAGCAGCACCATCAACACGAGGCCCAAGGCGGAGGGGCCCGCCTCGCAAAGGTTCATCCCGGCTGTAAACTCTGACGCCATGACTCGCCCCGTTTGGATAGTCCACCCGGTGGGTGGTCGTTTCTGGGGTGCTGCGCTGCTCTCCTGGTCGTGAATCGCCTCCGAGGCGACCTCTCTGTCATTTTATCCACAAGCATCGCCGCTGCGGCGCTTTCGCGCAAGGTATCCGGTCACAGGCTCGCGTCACGGGAGCGGTTAGGGTAGACACCAGACCATCGCCAGAGCAGGAGATCGGAATGAGCCAGCGCGACGTGGATATTCAGGACGTGGGCCCGCGCGACGGCCTGCAAAACGAGGCCGTGGACGTTTCGACTGCCGACAAAATCGCATTCATCACGCGCTTGCGGGCCGCCGGCATGGCGCGCATGGAAGTGGCGAGCTTCGTCAATCCCCAGCGGGTGCCACGCATGGCGGATGCCGAAGCGGTGATTGCCGGCCTGCCCGCGCCGGACGGGGCGATCTATTCGGGTCTGGTGCTGAACGCCAAAGGTCTGGAGCGGGCGCGCCAGACGGCGATCCAGGAAATCGGTGTGGTGGCGGTGGCCAGCGATACCTTCGGCCAGAAGAACCAGCGCCAGAGCGCCGCCGAATCCGTTGCCATGACCCAAGAGGTGACCCGGGCGGCACGGGCGCATGGTTTGCGGGTCGTGGCGGTTCTCTCCACGGCGTTTGGCTGTCCCTATGAAGGGCGGGTCCCGGCGGAGCGGGTGATCGCCAGTGTCGAAGCGCTAGCCGAGGCAGGGCCCACGGAGATCACGCTAGCGGACACGATTGGCGCGGGCGTGCCCTCGCAGGTGCGGCCCTTGTGTGAGCAGGCCATGGCCGCGGCGGGCCCGGTCCCCCTCCGCTGCCACTTCCACAACACGCGCAATACCGGCTTTGCCAATGTCTACGCGGCGTTGGAAGCGGGCGTGCGCCATTTCGATTCAAGCCTGGGCGGCATCGGTGGCTGTCCTTTCGCGCCGAAGGCCACCGGCAACATCGCCACCGAGGACTTGGTGCATATGCTCGAAGCGGGCGGCCTGCGCACGGGCCTTGATCTCCCGCTGCTTCTGGAGGCCAGCGCCTGGCTGGAAACAGTCTTGGGGCGTCCGGTGCCGGCCTTGGTGCCCAAAGCCGGGCCGTTCCCGCCAGCCGGTCACGGACACGCCTAACGGGGCATTTCAAGCCCTGTGAAACTGTAAGAATACGCGGAAAACGCGTGACACCAGCACCTTAGGGGGAGCTGAGGGGCGAAAAATGCCGTCCATGACGGAATCGCAACTGGCATTTTGGTCGGCCTGTGCCATCTTGGGTCATGCGGCGCCGCAAACATCCTCAGTCCTCAGCCCCATGGAATGAGCAGCCATGGGGCTGAGTGATTCAACAGGCCTGCCGCTCTCACCCCATCAGGCCCGGTTCTTTGTCTTCGAGTTTTTGACCCTCGCGCGTCCGTGAAGGGGGCTTTGGGTTGCGCCTGGGCGGTTCCTTTCCGTAGATGAGGCAGATCAGTCGGAAAGGACACGCCATGGCCCTCACATTCTACGATTTCACTGCCGCCCCAAGCCCCCGCCGCGCCCGCATCGTGCTGGCCGAAAAAGGCATCGCCGTCGAGACGGTGCAGGTGGATCTGGCGACAAAAGAACAGCTTTCGCCCGAGTTCCGGGCCATCAACCCGCAATGTACGGTTCCCGCGCTGAAGCTCGAAGACGGCACGGTCCTGCCCGACAATGCGGGCATTGCCGCCTGGGCGGAAGCCTACAAACCGGAGCCGCCGCTTTTGGGGACGACCGCTGCGGAAAAGGGCCTGGTGGCAAGCTGGAACGCGCGTGTGGAAATGGAAGGCCTGATGGCCGTCGCGGAAGTGGTGCGCAATGGCTCGCCGCGCATGAAAGACCGCGCCATGACCGGGCCGCTTGACCTGGAGCAGATTCCCGCGCTGGCCGAGCGCGGCGCCAAGCGTTTGGCTTTTTTCTACGAGGTTCTGGACGCGCATCTGGCCGGCCGCGAGTTTATCGCCACCGACCGTTTCACGGTCGCCGATATCACGGCCTTGGTGACCGTGGACTTCGCCAAATGGGTGAAAGTCGAGATGCAGGACGGGCAGGCGAACCTGCGCCGCTGGCACGAAGCCATGGCCGCCCGGCCGTCCGCGGGGGCGTGAACGGGTTCAGGCCGGACGGGGTTGGCAACCCCGTCCGGTAACGTCTCAACGCCAGCAGGACGAAATTATGTTTTGAGACCCCGATAGAAATAGAGAGAGCTGAGAGATTATATTCAAAATCAAGTTAAGCCTGATTTGCGCGTTCTAGATCAATGCGAAATAGGTGCAATACGCCGTAAGCGTCATGACATGATTTGTGAGAAAGATATCTATCCTGCACGGAAGGTGACTAGATCGGATTTGACAGGAACAATGTTTTCCCCTTGTCTGCGGTGAGGGTATGTATAAAGTACTGTTTAAATGAAATTCAGTGATTTTGACTCAATAAGCTCTCTAAATATTAGGGCGTTTTAAATTAATCTAGAAGCGCAAGATCTCCAATTGTGGCAATAATGGAGTAAATCAAGAGGATTGAGATATATGTCCACCGGAGGCCATTGCTGGGATCCGAAAATAATAAAGCGAGTGCAGCGTCAAATATTGGGATGAGCCTTAGCTCGCCATACTCAAAAAGTACGTAAGTCTGATAGGACAGAATGAAGGAGGCGACGACTGGCGCGAAAAAGCTCTTTAAAACAAGAATCGCCAGAAAGAGAACGCTCGCCAGCGCGCCGCCAAGAAGACTCCATTCCCAGACGCCGCTGTCGATGATTTGAAAAACGAATACAAGTATATGTCCTAGAATGAGGCCTCCGCCTACAAGAATAGGGACGGCAATGCGTCCCAGAATATTGTTCTCCGCAAGACCGATTTGCGCCGAAAGCCCCACCACGACGAAAACGCCGATGAGAAAGAACTGTACGAGATCCATCGTGCAACCTCCTTATGCCTTTACCTGAGGCGATATTCAGTCATAAGTATCGATTTACTCTTATCTACAATGTTCTCCTATACAATGGCGTAGTTCTTCCCTCAGTGCAAACCGAGGTCTCTATGATTGACCCTTGAGCCGTTTCAATGAAAACCAGATCATTGAAACGGCTCTCGGTCTTTGGTTTGGCGCGCTTTCCGGGCGGAAAACCGCGCACACTTTTCCTGAAAGCGCTCTAACTGAGTGAGTAGCCTGTGTGGTCGGTGCTCCTGACGGGGCTACGTCCCCCCACTCACACGCAAAACCCTTCCTAATGACAATGCGTTAAGGCGCGGGCCGGCGCGATTGTCGTCACAGATGACCCGGGTTCGGGATGAGGGGCGTCTCGTTTTGGCTTATGGAAGATCAGGCGCGTCTGCGCGCTGGGGAAAAAGCCGAGCGGGAGAACGGGACGACCATGGTTACGATCAACCCGGACTATTACGACGAAATTGAAACCATTCTGGAGCTCACCAATGCGCTGCGCGAGGAAAACGGCCTCGGCGCAGTGACCTTAAACCTGGAGCTTCTGAATACGGCGCAGGCCCACACGATCGATATGGCGGAGAATGACTATTTCAGCCATACGGGCCTTGATGGCGACAAGCCCTGGGATCGGGCCGCCGAGAATGGTTACGAGTGGCGCACCGTGGGCGAGAACATCGCCGCCGGCTATCGCACGCCAGAGTCGGTGTTTGATGGCTGGGTCAACAGCCCAGGCCACCTGGCCAATATCCTGAACCCGCAATTTACCGAGATTGGGATCGGCTATGTCTATCTGCCCAACGATACGGGCTCGCTGAACTACTTCCACTATTGGACGCAAGTGTTCGGCGATACCTTCGGCGAGCCGGAGCCTTACACCTTGCCCGGCTCCGAGCCCGAACCGCAGCCTGAACCAGACCCGCTGCCCCAACCGGAACCCGAGCCGCAGCCCGAGCCGGAGCCGCAGCCCGAACCCGAGCCGGAGCCC
>CAZVEE010000009.1:0-46031 GCA_964625525.1 uncultured Alphaproteobacteria bacterium
CCATCCGTCATGGCTCCATCCTCTCAAGATCAGGAGCCTCCGGCAAACCCGGGGCAGTTCATCCCGCTTTGTGCTGACCTGCGAGGCCCTGGAAAACACCAAGGAGCCAAGCGTCTTCCCGGTCTTTCAGCGCCTCTTTGCCGAACGGGGCCTGCCCAGAGCAATCCGCTCGGACAACGGCCTGCCGTTTGCCAGCCCCAATGGGCTTTACGGGCTCTCGAAACTGTCGGTCTGGTGGCTGCGCCTCGGGATCGACATTGAGCGCATCCGCCCGGGCCGGCCCCAGCAGAACGGGCGGCATGAGCGCATGCACCTGACCCTCAAAAAAGAGACCACCAAGCCAGCACGCGCCAACATCCTGCAACAGCAGGCCCGCTTTGATGAATTCATCCAGGAATTCAATGCCGAACGGCCCCATGACGCCTTGGGCCTCAAACTGCCGGCCGAAGTCTATCGTCCGTCAACGAAGCAATACAAGGGGCTGCCGGAGGTCAGCTATCCCTTCCACGATCGGGACATCCTGGTCACTGCTTGCGGGCGCATCTGCATGCACCGCAAGAAGATCAACATCTCAACGGTCCTTGCAGGACAAAGATTGGGGATCCAAGAGGTCGACGAGGGCACATGGCTCGCCACCTTCATGCACTATGATCTCGGATATATCGACCTGGAGCAGAAAACCTTGCAAACCATCGACAATCCGTTCGGCCCGAGATTGTCACCCATGTCTTAGGAACAATCTGTCACCCATGTGTCCGGGTCAGACAGTCACACCTTGGCGGATGGGGTGGGATTCGAACCCACGAGACGCGTAAACGCCTGCCGGTTTTCAAGACCGGTGCCTTCAACCACTCGGCCACCCATCCCGCTTGTGATGTCGCGAAAATGACACCCCGCGCCGCAGACCGCAAGTCGGAGCATTGGCACGCAATGAGACAAAAAAGGCGGGGACAGCCCCGCCTTTTTCGTATGGAGATCACTGATCCGCTTAGACGGAGAACACGTCCACGCTATCAGCCCAGATGTAGTAAGTGCCGCGGATGGTGATGGAGCTATCGTCCACATTGATCACCAACGCGTTCAGGCCTCGCTCCACGTCATCATCGTGCTGGTTGATGATGCCATCATCATTGCTGTCCAGATCCAGCGTGTTGGACGGATCAAAGAAAGCCAACCGGTCGGTGCCCGTGGCGAAGTCCCAGATCCAGTCATCGCCGAAGTCCGACGTGGTGTCGAAGTAGAAGGTGTCCTCCGTCCAGAAGCCGCCGCCGACGAGAAAATCGTCGCCCTCGCCGCCAACCACGGTGTCCGCACCGCCGTAAAGGAAGCTGTCGACGAAGTCGACGGAGTCACCGAGGACGATGTCGTCCCCCTCGCCGCCGTCCACATCGTCAGTGCCGATGCCGCCCGCGGCCAGGTCATTCCCGTCACCACTGTCCACATCGTCTTCACCGGCACCACCAGCGGCGATGTCGTCGCCGTCGCCGCCGGTCACCGTGTCGTCGCCGAAGCCGCCGCCGACAATGTCATCACCGGTGCCGCCATCGACCGTGTCATCACCGAAGCCGCCATTGGCACTATCGTCTCCGGCTTCACCGTCGATGTCATCATTGCCGAGACCGCCGGAGATGGCGTCGTCATCGCCACCGCCAAGCAGCTCATCGTCGCCAACGCCGCCGTCGATCTCATCGTCTCCGGCTCCGCCATCGACCGTGTCATCGCCAAAGCCTGCATCGATGTCATCGTTGCCGCCGCTGCCGCTCAGATCATCATCGCCGAAGCCGCCATCGATTTCGTCATCACCGGCGCCGCCATCCACGGTGTCAACGCCAAGGCCGCCGTCGATATCGTCGTTGCCGCCATTGCCATCGATGTCGTCATCGCCAAGGCCCCCAACGATGGTGTCATCACCGCCATTGCCTTCCAGATCGTCATCACCGGAGCCGCCGTCGATATCGTCGTCAGCGCCGCCGCCGCTGATGGTGTCGTCGCCACTGCCGCCGTCGATGTCATCATCGCCGCCATTGCCATCGATGGTGTCGTTCCCGGTGCCGCCATCAATGTCATCATTGCCGGCCCCACCGCTGATCTCATCATCACCGCCTTCGCCGTCGATCTCATCGTCGCCGCCGTCGCCATTGATGGTGTCACCTTGGCCGACTTCGTCACCGCCTCGGATGATGTCATCACCCGAGCCGCCGTTCAGTTCATCGAAATCGCCGCCGCCGTCGATTTCGTCATCGCCGGCATCCCCATTGATGGTGTCCTCGCCAAGGCCGCCGTTCAGTTCGTCATCGCCGTCGCCGCCATTGATGATGTCGCCCGGGCTGTTTTCATCGCCGCCATCAACCACGTCGTCGCCGTCGCCGCCGTCAATGGTGTCAACGCCGGCACCGCCCTGGATGTCATCGTCGCCGTCGCCACCATCGATGGTGTCTTCGCCGTCGCCGCCGTCGATGGTGTCATCATCATCGCCGCCGTCGATGTCGTCGTCGCCCGCATTGCCTTCGATGTCGTCTTCACCTTCAGCACCCATGAGGGTGTCGTCACCTACGCCGCCGTCGATGACGTCGTCGCTCATGCCACCGTCGATCTCATCATCACCGGCATTCCCGTTGAGCGTGTCCTCACCATTGCGGCCGTCAATGACGTCGTTGCCTTCGCCACCATTGACCGTGTCGGCACCACCGCCGGCACTGATGTCATCGTCGCCATCGCCGCCGTCGAGATCGTCGTCGCCGGTTCCGCCGGAGATGTCGTCTTCGCCATCGCCACCGTCGATGTCGTTCTCACCGTCATCCCCTTCGAGCGTGTCATCGAAGTCCGAGCCGATGATATTCTCAATATCAGTGAGCGTATCTTCGTCACCCTCGCCGTCGTCCGTGGCTTCGCCGTCTTCGAGGCTTGCGGTGACGCCAGAGGACGCGTCCGAGTAATCCACCGTATCCTCGCCGTCGCCGCCGTCGAGATCGTCGTCCCCTTCGCTGCCCACGATGGTGTCGTCGCCATCGCCGCCTTCAATGACATCGTCACCGCCACCGCCATCAATCTCGTCATCGCCGTCACCGCCGCCGATGAGGTCGTCGCCGCGCTCCCCATCAATGGTGTCGTCGCCGTCACCGCCGTCGATGAGATCGCCGAGGATATCAAGCCCAAAGAAGGTTTCGTCGCCCCCCGTGATGGTGTCGTCGTCGTTGCCGCCCAGAATGACATCGGAGCCGCTGCCGCCGTCGATGGTGTCTTCGCCGTCGCCGCCATTGATGAGGTCGGCGCCGCCTTCCCCATTCAGCTCGTCATCCCCGGCACCGCCATCAATGCCATCACCGATCAGCAGCTCGTCACCGCCATTGATGGTGTCGTTCCCATCATCCCCGTTCAGCAAGTCAGGCTGATCGCCGCCATCAATAGTGTCGTCGCCGTCGCCGCCATTGATGGTGTCGCTGCCGTCGTCACCGTCGAGTTCGTCGTCCCCTTCACCGCCATTGATCAGATCCAGGCCATCGCCGCCGCCGATCGTATCGTTGCCAGCGCCGCCATCAATGTCATCACCCGGAAGGTCGATGCCAAAAACGCTTTCATCTCCGCCTTCGATGGTGTCATCGCCGTCACCACCGTCGATGTCATCGCGGCCATCGCCGCCCTCAATCGTGTCGTTGTCGTCGCCGCCATCGATGTCGTCGTCGCCGTCGGCGCCAAGGATGGTGTCATCTCCTTCGCCGCCATCGATGTCGTCGTCGTCGTCGCCGCCGTCAATGTCGTCCTCGCCAGCACCGCCATCGATCTCATCATCGCCCTCGGCACCGAGGATGGTGTCATCCCCTTCGCCGCCATCGATGTCGTCGTCGCTCATGCCGCCGTCGATCTCATCGTCGCCTGCGTCACCATTCAGCGTGTCCTGACCATTGCGGCCATCAATGACGTCATCGCCTTCGCCACCATTCACGGTGTCGCTGCCGCCACCGCCATTGAGATCATCGTCGCCATCGCCCCCGTCGATGGTGTCATCACCCCCGTCGCCGTCGATGTCGTCTTCGCCATCGCCGCCGTCGAGATCGTCATCGCCGCCATTGCCATCAATGTCGTCGTCGCCGTCACCACCATCGATGTCGTTGTTTTCGTCGTCGCCCTCGAGCGTATCGGCGAAGTCGGAGCCGACCAGATTTTCGATTTCGGTCAGGGTGTCCGTGCCGCCATCGCCATCATCATCGGCGCTACCCGTATCCAGGTTGGCATCCACGGCCGCTGCGGCATCGGAATAGTCGGCGGTGTCCTCGCCGGCGCCGCCGTCGAGATCGTCATCGCCGGCATTCCCCGAAAGGGTGTCATCACCAGCGTCGCCATCAATATCGTCTTCGCCTTCGCCGCCATTGATGGTGTCGGCGCCATCGTCACCGTTGAGCGTGTCATCGTCGTCACCACCGTCGATGTCATCATCGCCATCGCCGCCGTTGATGGTGTCGTCATCATCGCCACCATCGAGGTCATCATCGCCACTATCGCCGTTGATGGTGTCTTCTCCGTCATCGCCGTCGATATCATCATCTCCGGCGCCACCGTTCAGCTCGTCATCGCCGTCATCACCGGAGATGTCGTCATCGCCAAGACCGCCTTCGACGGTGTCATCGTCTTCACCGCCAACGATCGTGTCGTTGTCGTCGCCACCGTCAATGTCGTCGTCACCGGAGCCACCGTCGATGTCGTCCTCACCGGAGCCACCATCGATGTCGTCGTCCCCTTCCGCCCCGAGGATGGTGTCATCCCCTGCGCCGCCATCGATGTCGTCGTCGCTCATGCCGCCGTCGATGTCGTCATTGCCGTCATCGCCATTCAGCGTGTCGGATCCATTGCGGCCGTCGATGGCATCGTCGCCGTCACCACCATTGACGGTGTCTTGGCCACCGCCGCCGTTGAGATCATCATCGCCCGTGCCGCCGTTGATCTCATCATCGCCGCCGCCGCCGGAAATGGTGTCGTCGTCGCCTTCGCCGTTCAGAACGTCGTCGCCGTCTTCGCCGTTGATTTCGTCGTCGCCAAGACCGCCGTCGATTTCGTCGTCGCCCTCACCGCCATTGAGGGTGTCGCCCGGGCTGTTCTCGTCACCACCGTCAATGTCATCATCGCCGTCGCCGCCGTCGATCTGATCTTGACCCGTGCCGCCTTGGATGTCGTCGTCGCCCTCGGCGCCGTTGATCGTGTCATCGCCGTCGCCACCGTCGATCGTATCGTCGCTCATGCCGCCGTCGATGGTGTCATCCCCGCCGTCGCCATTCAGCGTGTCCTGACCATTGCGGCCATCAATGGAGTCGTCGCCCTCACCGCCATTGACCGTGTCGCTACCACCGCCCGCATTGATGTCATCCTCGCCGGCCCCGCCGTTGAGCTCGTCATCACCGCCAAGCCCGTCGATGTCGTCGTCGCCGTCATTGCCGTCGATGGTGTTGTCGTCGTCGTCGCCTTCGAGCGTGTCGTCGAAGTCGGACCCTTCAAGGTTCTCGATACTGGTCAGCGTGTCGCTGCCGCCATCGCCGTCGTCGGTCGCTTCGCCATCATCCAGGCTCGCGTCGACACCCGATGCAGCATCGGAGAAATCGGCCGTGTCGTCGCCGTCGCCGCCGTCCACATCATCGTCGCCCGCGCCGCCAGCCACGTCATCGTCGCCGTCACCGCCATTCACGTCATCGTTGCCCGCGCCGCCATTCACCGTGTCGTCGCCAGGGCCGCCGAAGGCCGCATCATTGCCGTCGCCGCCATTCACCTCATCGTCACCGGTGAAGCCTGCGACCAGGTCATCACCGTCATCCCCGTTGACCTCATCATCGCCGAGACCACCGAAGCCAAAATCATCGCCATCGCCGCCGTTGATCTCGTCGTCGCCCGGACCGCCGATGGAGGCGTCATCGCCGTCTTCGCCATTGATCTCGTCATCGCCGAACCCGCCAAGCGAGACATCATCCCCGCCGCCCGCGTCGATGGTGTCATTTCCCCACCAGCCATAGCTGAATTCGTCAGCGTCGTTGCCCTGGATCCAATCACCAAACCAAGAGCCAGAATTAACATTCCAAAAGCTGAACATGGCCATCCCCATACTACTGATGCGCGCAAGACCGCCGGCGGGCCGCCCCGGTCTTGGAGGTAAATTCACTGGTTTGGGGGGTGCCCAGACACTCCGCCCCAATTACAGCAAGGCAATACTTGCAGGCTCACGGTTCGTCAATTGCAAGAATGGCCGAGCGCACGGCAACTTAGGGGGTAGAACGTTCGCAAAAGATTAAATTTCCAATGTCTTTTGAAGGCCTTGGTTGTGTGATTTTCCAAGGCGGATAACACGCGAAAAATGCGCATATCGATGCTGGACCACAACTTAAGGACAGGATTCTTACCGGGACTCGGCTTGCTGTTCGGTTAGGAAAGACCGCATTTGACGAGAAAATACGCTCAAACTGTACGAGCGAAAGTCGAAAAAGACGACGGCCGGTCAGCGATTCGCCACCGGCCGTCTGGCATCGCATGGCTCAGTCACGGCCACCAAGACTGAGCAGCGTGTCGTCCTTGCGCATCAGGAACAACGCGATCAGAGCCGCCAGGGTCGGCACTGCCGCCCAGAAGAGGATGTTAGGATCCTGCGCCGGGGTCAGAAGCTGCTGCCAGGTGGACAGGGTCGACACACCGTGCATCAGCATCACACCGCCATAGCTGATGGTCTTGACCAGGCCGAGCAAGAACAGCAGCACGAGCAAGGCCTGCAAGCCGCCCAGGATGTAAGAGCCCAGTTCCGGCAGATCTTCGAAGAAGTAGTATGTCGCGAAAACATTGGCGGTGGCCTCCGGCGCCAAGAACTTGGCCGCGATCCAGGGGAGCAGAAACAGCACCACCGACACCCGAATCAGCAGCAGACCAATTTTCTGATTCATTTCATCTTCATCCTTCCATGTGCGCGGCAGCTTGAAACTTCATTCAACTTTGTTGCTCAGCCTTGTCAACAACAGCTCGCAAAGCCCCGGCGAGCACGGCCGTGACAATGGCTTCATTAATCTCGGTAAACTTCGCACGGACCGCTTCACCGGCCTGGGGCGCAACACTCTCCGCGAGCTTCTCAGGAAAATAATAGATTTCAAAGGCGAGGAACCCTGCAAGCAGCGGCAAGACTACCCAAAGAAGCGGTATTGTCCCGAGGCCCCCCATTGCCAACAGCGCCAGGAGGGCCTTACCGATCGCTGTTTTGACTAAGAACGCAATACCACCACTCTTGATCAAGCCAATGATGAGTGACTGGAGCGCGTGGGATGCAATCACTTTTGACACGGCCGATTTGATCACTGCCGCAAGCGCGGCCTTGCCAGCCGCAGTTGACATCACCTTGGCAACGCTCGTCATCAGGGTTTTACCTGCAGCGCTTCCCATAAAACGTTGGATCTGATCTGACGCTGCATCAAGTATCTGACCGCCAGGCGATGTAATCGATTTCAGTTGACGGATCGCCTCTTGGTCCCGCAACAGATGGTCCAGTGAGGCGCTCACGCCACCTCGCACCCCGTCTTCAACGCCGCTTTCGCTCAAGGCACGCTCTATTCCCGCTTCAAGCGCATCAATGGCAATGCGGGATTGATAAAAAGCTGTCACAGCGTCTTGTACGGCAGACAGCGCCTTCTCCGTGACGTAGCTTTCAACCCTGTGACCATTGAAAGTATCTTCCTGCATGAAAGCGATGAGTACTTCTGCATAGGTGCTGGATACATCAGGATCATATCTTCGGCCGCCGGAAATAAATGTAACCGTGTCGGCCGATGAAAGGCTGCGAATACGTCCATCCACAGCTCGTTCCACCTGATTGATCAGTATATCCCGATGCGGTTCCAAAGCCGCCGCAACACGGTCAACAAATGCACTCATGGCTTCCCCCCCCTGAGAGAATTATGACTTAGAATTCTCTCAGGAGTACGGGAAGATCGTCAAGCTGCTCCGCACTGATATTTTATCAGTTTACGGACCAGTCGCGATGAACAGGCGCATGTCTTCGGACAGCTGGCGCAGAGATTGTTCGTGCACATACATCATGTGCCCGGCCTCGTAATAGGCCATGGTCACCCGATCCGGATCGATCCCGTTGGCGGCCATGGTGGTCTCGACAGGGTAAAAGGGCGTGGCCAGATCGTAATAGCCATTGGCGACGAAGACGCGGAAGTCCCGGTTCTCCCGCATGGCCCGACCCAGATGCGGCGCAGTGTTGACAAAGCGCTGGGTGCCGTCGTCCCCCCATTCCCAGGCGCGGTTGACCTGGCGGCTCAGGACCTCATAGCGCCGGCCCATGTCAACTTCGAGCTCACGGGTCAGATAGTCGAGAATACTGGTGACGTAAGCGCCGGTAATGCCGTAGGCGGACGGATCGGCGTCGAAACGCTCGCCCGCTTCGTCCTCGTCGCGGCCTGTATAGCGACTATCGAACCGGCCGACGCTCAGGCCCTCATCGCGCAGCACCTCTTTCATGAAGCGAAAAGCGTCGATGCGCAGGTCCGTGCGCTCAAGATACACCGGCGACAGACCGGTGAAATAGGACAGCCGCTCAATCACAGCGGCCCGCTCGGCCTCGTCCATGCGGCTGCCGCGATAGAGCGCCAGCAGATACTCATTGCCGGCGAACGCGCGCGCCTCGTCCAGGAAATCCTCAAGCCGCTCGGGCTTGTTCTCGACTTTATCGTGGTACCAGGCGGTGGCCGCATAGGTGGGCAGAAAGCCCACATGGGGCATGATATTGCCGCCGCGGAAGCGGTTATGCTGGAAATCCAGGATCGTGGAAATCAGCAGCACGCCGTTCAGGTCTACACGATTGTAAGAGCGGGTCAGTTCATGGACGAGCTGCGCCGCCCGCGTGGTGCCATAGCTTTCGCCCGCCACATAGCGCGGCGAGTTCCACCGGCCGGTCTCGGTGATATAAAGACGGATGAAATCGGCGATCGAGGCCGCATCCTCGTGCAGGCCCCAATACACTTCCGGGTTCTGATCTCCCAGCGCCCGGCTATAGCCTGTCCCCACCGGATCGATGAACACCAGGTCGGTCACATCGAGCAGGCTGTAGGGATTGTCCACGATGTCATAGGGCGGCGCGCCGGCCCCTTCACCGTCGGACGGTACATCGATGCGCCGGGGACCGAAGACCCCCATATGCAGCCAGAGCGACGCCGAGCCCGGGCCACCATTGAACACGAAGGTCAGCGGCCGGGTGCGCGGATCATCCACCCCATCCAGCGTATAGGCGACCGAGAAGATGCTGGCTTCCGGCACCCCGTCATCGCTTTTCAGGAACGTCTCCCCCGCCACAACTGTGTAGCTCAGTGTACGTCCATTCACGAGCGCCTGGCGGGTGACCTCAAAGCGCGCCGGCTCGTCGATACTGTCGGCCGCGTCGGCCTCCTGCGCCTGGGCCGGCGGCACCAGTGCCAGCATCACGATCCCAAGCCCGAACACAAGCGTTCGCAAACCATATCCCACTCTCATCATCACCCAACCTCCCGTGGTCAATCCGTCTTTCCCCCAGTGTGGGCGGCACCCCGCCGCCCGGCAAGGCGCTGGCTGCGCAAATCGCGCAGGACCGGCCCCATCGTCTCTTCAAAAAACGCATCACAGCCCAGACACAAATTCGCGTAGTCCCGACCGGTGGGATCGTGCCCATGCGACCGCGCTTCGTAATCGGCGACACTCCAGCCGAGCGTCTCGCCCATGCGCTGCGGCTCACCCGCATTGATGGCCTCAAAGACCGGATGCCCGCGCAGGCTGTCCAAGATCGCCTCCAACGGCTCTTCCGCGACGCTGCCGAGCGGCAGTTTCGTCTTCAGGCAGCAGGGATAGAGCGACCCGTCGGGCTCCAGGGCCACTTCCGCCCCGCGTTCCCCTTTATTCAAAAAGCGCCAGCCGCCGGACTGGCGGGCGCAGAAATTGGTCTCCATCCCCGCTTGCGAGAGGCCATTGGCCCAGGCACGCCCGCGTGGCCATAACTCGCCAATCCAGCTGCCCGGTTCTGCGCCCATAAGGTTGAAAAACGGCCCGTCCTCGTCGAGCCAGGCCCGCCCCTTCGATTGGCTGGACAGCCCGACCCGCTCTGCCCCCAGCTCCGTGAAAATGCCGTCGAGTTTATCGGCAAGCCCGCGCTTGCGATCACCTTCCATGCCCACATGATAATCGTCAAAGCCCGCACAGTTTACGAGCCAGACACCCCGCTCCAACAGCTCCCGCGCGAGAGCCTCGGTCACCAGATCTCCAGTGGTTTGCACAACGATGCGCACACCGCCTGGGCCGTATTTGGCCCGCAGCAGGTCGATCACCGGATAGAGCACTCGCGTGCGCACCGGCTCCAGCAACGGCTCACCGCCAGCCAGAATCACGCGGCCGATATGGGGGTGGGGATCGCCAGGCACGCGGTAGGTCATGGTCTCGGGCAGATTGGCGACAATGGCGGGAAAATGTGCTTCCGCCTCGGCCACCACCGCCTCCAGATCCCCGCGCACATAAGGCCGAAAGCGGTTGTCATAACAGTGCACGCAGCGCCGATGACAGGCCCAGCACATGACGTAGTAGATCGACTCCATCTCTCGCTCCCGACTGCAAACCACCCCCCCAGTGTGGCACGCCACGCCAGCCGGGGCATCCGCGATCCCACCTGCCTCCTCAGAATGACCCCAGCCGGGGGACTTGCGTTTGCGAGTGTTTCCGGGAACGCTTGTGTGTCACGCAACCCAGGGGGACAACTTCACAAGGGGACGAGACCATGAGCGAGGGGGACGCACGCTCACCGGCTTCCGAACAGACGCCACAAACGCCGGTGACCATCGGGGCCCATGACGGCCAGCTCTGGATCCGGCTCACCTGGCTTTCTATCGGTGCGGTGGGGCTTGCCGGGGTCGGCGCGTTTTTCGCCGCACGGGGACTCAGCGCCGGTAAGATCGACACGGGCGCGGTGGGAGCAGTGCTGTTGTTCGCGGCGGCGATTTTCTTCATTGCCGCGGCGGAGGCCTACGACCAGATCGGCAAATGCCGCCGTGCCCTCAGCCTTGATGACAAGGGCCTGTTTGATCGGCGCAGCATGCGCCGGCCGCTGCCTTGGTCAGCGGTGGAGCGAGCGGAGCTGCGCCGCCATGACGGCCGGGTGGTGGAATTGGGCGTTTGGGCGAAAGACGCCGAGACTTATGCGCGCCCTATGCCGCTGGCTGGTTATTTCGGTCTGGTCCCGCTGGCGCGACTGCTGGTGGAGAACCGCGAAACCATGGCCCCCATCGCCGTCGATCTCGATGCCCTTAAGAGCGGCCAGGATCACGTGATCGCGGCGGTCGAACAGCATGTGGGCGCCCCGGCTGAGACCGCATCGCACACCACCTGACGGCTTGGTGATCAGCCCTCTGTGCTTCATCCAGTTTGCGGATCTCGGGCCCCACAGGGTCCAGCCCTCCCCTCGCGCCGCCTGCTGGCGCGAGGCCGTTGCCGCGACCGCCACCCAGACGCCGCTTTTGCGAGTAGTGGATCAAGCCCAATTTGTTCCTTTTTGGTGCATTTGGACTCGCCAAATGGCGACCCCTTTGCTAACACTCTTGTTAGGTTTCACCACCTGACGCTGTTGAGATCTGAGCTGCACGGTCATTGATGCGGATTGAAAGTTAAGGTCGAGATGACCTTCCTTCGCTGCAAAGATCTCTGTTCAGTCTCAAGATCAGCCGCAGGCGGTTTTTATAGTTATCGAGTACATCTTATAAATGTAGAGGCTGGGGCAACATCATGGCGACTTTCAACGGAAATGAGTCGGACAACGTTCTTACTGTCGACGGCTCGACGTTTTTCATTCCGAACATCCTGCTGTCCAATACGCTGAACGGCTTCGGCGGCGACGACGTTCTGGTTGGTGGTCTGGTTGACGACGTGCTGAACGGCGGCGACGGCGATGACGTGCTGGACGGTCTGGCCGGCGGTGATGAGTTGAACGGCGGCGCGGATGTGGACACGGTCAGCTACGCGCTGTCGCTGGACGGTGTGACTGTCGATCTCGATAACAACACCGCGAGCGGCGGCAACGCGGAAGGCGACAGCTTCTCCAGCATCGAGAATGTGATCGGCTCCCTGCTCGGCGACGATATTCGCGGTGATAACGGTAAAAACGAGCTGTATGGCCTCAGCGGCGATGATGACCTGTTTGGCGGCCGCGGGAGAGATTATCTGGACGGTGGTTCGGGCGACGACGACCTGGATGGCGGTCGCGGGAAAGATACGCTGCTGGACGGGTTCGGTGCGGACACACTGACCGGAGGCGACAACGCTGACGCCTTCATCATCTCTCTCGACTTCAATGAGAACGTCATCACCGACTTCACGATCGGCGAAGACAGCCTCGCCGTTGATCGCGTGATCGAAGTCGATGGCGGCCCGAACCCGTTCACACTGATCCCAAGCAACGGTCTGCGCGACCGGGTGTACCTAGAAGGTCAAGAGGTCGAAGTCCCGCCGACCAACGGCACCGTGACCGTCGACATTAACGAAAATGGCGACACGGAAGTCTTCTACGAAGAACCCATCTCCATTCTCGATAAGGAGCTCGGCACGGAGTTCACCACCATCATCCTGGAAGGTGTGAACCTGGTCGAAGAGGGCGGCTTCACCAATGTCGAGATCCTGAACAGCTGGAGCAACGGCTGGAGCAATGGCGACGGTGGCTCCATCGGCACCATTGGCGGCTTCACCGGCAAGGTGGAGATCAAGAACGTCACCGGCGAGGATCAGACCATTTTCGACTTCGACCTGGACTTCGGGGACTTCACCTTCGTCGACACCTGGATGAATGGCGTGAACAACCCGCTCGACTTCAATAAGACCGAGGGCGAGGTGACCGCTCTGGAAACCGGCAATCCGTACTGGCAGCCGGTGTTCGCCGACGATGACACCATCGAGGTGTTCTTCAATGTTCAGACTTCGGACGAAGACGCCCTGGCCGCTCTTCTGGAAGGTGGCGAAGCGCTGGAAGAGTTCGTTAACGACGACGCCAGCCTGAACTTCATCTGGGGCGATACGTTCGCCTAAATCGGCACGTCACAGATCCAAATCAGATGGGCCTCGGTCATCCGACCGGGGCCCTTTTTTGTCAGTAGACGATGCGAGTCTTTGCTCACAGTCTTTACGAGGCTCAAGACGTCTCACTCATACCGCAGCGCATCGATGGGATTCAGGAGCGAGGCGCGCCGGGCCGGGAAGTAACCGAACACGATGCCGACACCAGCCGATGCGGCGATGGCCAGCGCGATGAGGCTCGCGTCGATCACCGCAGGCCAGCCGCCAAAATAGGAGATGATCACCGTCCCCGACACACCAATCACGATGCCAATGAACCCGCCGATCAGGCACAAGGTCACCGCCTCGGTGAGGAACTGCATGAGAATGGCCCCGCGTCGCGCGCCCACGGCCATGCGCAAGCCGATTTCGCGGGTCCGCTCGGGCACCGAGACCAGCATGATATTCATGATGCCAATTCCACCAACCAGAAGCGATACCGCCCCCGTGGCGCCGAGCAAGAAGGTCAGCGTGGCAAAGGTTTCCGTCCGGGCGCGGATCAGGTCGGCGAGATTGCGCACACGGAAATCATTGTCCTGGTCGGCACGGATGCGCCGGCGTTCGCGCAACAGCTCGGTGATCTCGACGGTCACCGCGTCAATGGCCTCAGCCCGGGTAACTTTGACAAAGAGCAAATCCACCTGGTTTGGCACGGCCGCGTCCTGGCCGGTGATGCGGGCGCGCACCGCCGTGATCGGCGCCAGCACAATATCGTCCTGGTCCCGACCAAAGCCGCTTTCGCCCCGGTCCTGCATCACCCCGATCACCTCGAACGGCACATTGGCGATGCGGATGCGCGCCCCCAGCGGCGATGCCCCATCGAACAGGTGCGCCGCCACGGTCGTGCCCAGCACCGCCAAGCGGCGCCCCGCACGCACGTCCTCCGGCGTGAAGAAGCTCCCCTCCAACACGTCCCAATCCCGGACCTCCGGATAGGAAGCCCCAACGCCGGTGATGCCCGTGGTCCAGTTGCGGTTCTCAAAGACAATGGCACCGGGCGCGGACAGACTACCCGACACCGCCTGCACATCCGGCAAGGCCCGGACGGCCACCCCATCAGCGTCGGTGAATTTCTGCGCGGTGCCGGCCCCCCCGAAGCGCCCGCCTGTGCGTGACGAGCCCGGGATGATGGTGAGCATGTTGGTGCCCAACTGAGCAATGCGCTCTTCCACCGCTTGGCGCGCGCCCGCTCCGATCGCGACCATGATGATCACCGAGGACACGCCAATAATGATCCCCAGGGTCGTCAGAATGCTGCGCAGCGCGTTGGCGCGAATGGCATTGAGCGCGATGCCCACCGTGTCGAGGAGTTTCATGGCAGCCTCCCGGCGCGCTCAGTGTCACTTGTGGGCCGGTCTTCCACGATCCGCCCGTCGCGCAAATGGATCTGACGCGCCGCATAGGCGGCGACCTCCGGCTCGTGCGTGACCAGGATCACGGTGCGCCCGCCCGCATTGAAGGCCTGAAACAGCGCCATGATCTCCGCCGATGTCTTGGTGTCGAGTGCACCCGTGGGCTCATCCGCCAGCAGAATATCGGGATTGTTGACAAGCGCCCGAGCGATGGCCACCCGCTGCTGCTGCCCGCCAGACAACTGGTTGGGCTGGTGGTCGAGCCGGTCCGCCAACCCAACCTGGGCCAGCGCCTCGCGCGCTAGGGCGTCGGGATCCGGCGGCGGTGTGCGCGCATAGAGCAGTGGCAGTTTGACATTGTCGAGCGCCGTGGTGCGCGCCAGCAAGTTGAACTGCTGAAACACAAAGCCGATGGAGATGTTGCGCAGATCCGCCAGCCCGTCGGAGTCGAGCGTGGCCAGGTCTGCCCCCGCAATGCGCAACGTCCCCACCGTCGGCGTGTCGAGCGCCCCCACCAAATTCATCAACGTGGATTTACCGGACCCGGACGGTCCCATGATGGCGACGCACTCGCCGCGCGCGATGGTAAAGCTGACGCCGTCCAGCGCCGCCACCTGCTGCTCCCCCATGGTGTAGATTTTGCGCACCAGGCGCGCATCAATCAGCGGCACTTTGGGGTCGCTTGGGTCTGTGGTTCTCACGGGCGTCCCTCCCCGCTCACCGCGCGCACCACAACGGCGGTGCCTTCGGTCACGGGCCCGGCCAGAATCTCCACTTGCGTCCCATCCGACAGACCGGTGAGAACCGCGCGCCGCTCCAGCGCTCCGGCAGAAGTCAGAACCCAGACGGTCCCAGGCCGCCCACTCTCCAAGAGCGGCCGCAAGTCGGTCAGCCGTGCCGCCTGGGCCGGCGTCAGGCTCGCACGCAACAGCCGCTCCAAGCGATCCAGCATGCGCCCCCGCCGCGCCTCGGGGTCGCCACCGGCGCCACCGCCGCCAGGCATGCCGGCACCGGATCCCCCCCCTTGCGCCCGCCGCGCCGCCCGGCGCTGGCGCCCGTCCGACAACGCCTCGTCCAGGGCCGCCCGCTGCGCGGCCGTGAGGTCCAACTCATGGGCAAGGATCTCCGCCAGGGCCGCAAAGGCCCGGCCAGGCCCGCGTGCAGGCTCGCTGCCTGGCGGGACAAAGCGCAAGGCAGCTGCTGGCAACCGCAGGACATCCGCCCGCACGCCCGTGATGATTTCCACCGTCGCCGTCATACCGGGGAACAGCCGCTGCCCCGGATTGCTTGCCTCCACAATGACTGTGTAGGTGACCACGTTCTGAAGGGCTGTCGCCGCCAGGCGGACTTGGCGCACCGCCCCGGAAAAGCGCCGCTCGGGAAACGCATCCACGGTAAAGCGCACCGGATTGCCCTCGGCGATGGCGCCCACATCCGCCTCGTTCACTTCCGCCGCGATCTGAATGCGTGACAGGTCCTGAGCGATGGTGAACAGGATCGGCGCCTGCAGGCTCGCGGCCACAGTCTGGCCCACATCCACGTCGCGCGAAATCACCACGCCATCGATGGGTGAGCGGATCTGGGTGCGCTCCAGGTCAATGCGTGCCTGCGCCAAGGCCGCATCCCGTTGAATGACCACCGATTGGGCGTTGTCCAGCTGCGAACGGGCAATGGCCAGATCCGCCTGCGCCGTCACCACGGCGGTTTCCGCATTATCGAGCACCGTCTGAGAAACATTCCCCCGTGCGGCGAGGGCCCGCTGCCGGTCCCGCTCGCGCACCGCCTGATCGCGCACGGCCTCGGCCCGCTGCACGGTCGCCTCTTGCACGGCCACCCCGCTGCGCGCCACCGCCAGATCCGCTTCCGCCGAAGCGACGCGGGTCTCGAATGTTTGGGGATCGATGAGCGCGAGACGTTGACCCTCGGTCACCGGGTCATTGAAATCCACATAGATGGCCGCGACCTGACCAGAGAGCTGAGAGCCCACCTCCACCGTGATGACCGCTTCCACCGTGCCGCTGGCGGTCACCCCGCGGGTCAGCGTGCCCCGCTCCACGCTCGCCGTGTCATAGCGCAGGCCAACACGGTCGTCGCCGCTTGGCCAGAGGCCCCACCAGAGCGCCGCTGCGATACCCAGCCCCACCAGTACGAACAGCCCGATCCGAGACCAAGAAATGCCTGCCGTCATCATCGTGTCTCCGCCTGTTCGAGCGCACTGCGCTGCCCAGACCCTCAGCCATCCACGAAAGCCACAGCCCTCGCAAGAGCGCGTGTGTCACCGGTCCTGGCGCACCGGCGCCGTGACACAGTTTGCGACAGTTTTTTGCCCATGCTCTGCTGACGTCCCGGTGGCCGTTGCGACGAGCGGCCCGATGCCAGCGACAAAAGGGGACGCCGCCCTTTTTGGCCGGCCTTAAACTTGCGACTTCAAACTCATGCGGCGGCGGGGAAGGACGGGACGGCCATGACGGACCTGGCCAATGTGTTGCGGGTGAACCAGCGCGAAAGCGAACGGCCAAGCTTGTCTGGGGCGGAGCCGTTCGCGGCGGTGCGCCTTTGGGTAAACCGCTCCTGGCACCATGGGGCGCTGAGTTTCTGGGCCTTCCAGTTCGCGGTGTGGGGCACCTATTTCATCGTGCGCTCGGCGCTGGCGGCGGCTATGGGCACCACCTTGTCCGGGCTCGGTGTGCGGGTCTGCATCACCGGCGCCGGGCTGCTGCTCACCTACGGCATGTGGTGGGTGTTGCATGTGTTCCAGCCTTCAACCCTGGGCCGTCAGATTGCGACGCTCTTCGCGCTGTCCTTTGTGGGGGCCCTGCTGCTGGGCGCAGTGGAAATCCTGGGTCAGAATCTGCTCGCGAACTCGGAAGGCTATGAAAAGCTGAGAGAGAAGGCCCTGAACGATTTTCTCCACACCTGGGCCATGGAGATGGGCTGGCAGTCCTTTCTCAATCTCTGGGTGTTGGTGGCCTGGTCGGGGGTCTATCTGGGCGTGGATTATGCCCAGCGGTTCCATGCCGAACGCCTGCGTACCTGCGAGGCAGAGTCCCTTGCCCATCAGGCGCAACTGAAAATGCTGCGCTATCAGCTCAATCCTCATTTCCTGTTCAACACTCTGAACGCGCTGTCAGCGCTGGTGCTGACGAAAGAAACAGGCCGGGCGGAGAAGATGATCCTCGCCCTGAGCAAGTTCCTGCGCCATACCCTTGATAGCGATCCGCTGCTGAAAGTCCCGCTGTGGCGGGAACTCTGGGCCATCGGCCTGTATCTGGATATCGAGAAGGAACGCTTTAGCGACCGCCTCCATGTCATGACGGATGTGGCGCCGGATGCGCGTCAGTGCATGGTGCCCAGCCTGTTGCTTCAGCCTCTCATCGAAAACGCCCTGAAATATGCCATCGCCCCGTCCGCGAGCGGCGGCACCATTACGGTCTCCGCCCGGCGCGAGGGCGAGGAACTGGTGCTGAGCGTCCGCGACACCGGGCCAGGTATGCCTGAACCCTTAACAACCATTACCGGCCGGAGAGGCGGCGTGGGGTTGCACAACACGGTCAGCCGCCTAGAGAACCTCTATGAGGGCGCGGCGCAGCTCGACATCAAAAACCTGGAGCCGTTTGGTCTGGAAATCATCATCCGTCTGCCGGCACATTTAGATGATACGGAGGCGGGGTGGCAGATCGACGAAGAGGACACATAGAATGCGCGCGTTGATCGTTGACGATGAACCCCTGGCTATCACCAGGCTGATGCTCTGTTTGGAGAATTTCCCAGATGTGACAGTTGAAGGGACGTGCCAGAACGGCGAAGAAGCCCTGCGCCGGATCCGTGAAACCCGGCCCGATCTCGTCTTTCTCGACGTGCGCATGCCGTTGATGGATGGCTTCGAGCTGGCCGAGGCCCTTGACGCGGAACTGGGTCCTCAGCTCATTTTCGTCACCGCTTACGACAAATTCGCCATCCGCGCCTTTGATGCCTATGCCGTGGATTATTTGCTCAAGCCCGTGGAAGAAGAACGCCTGGGCCGGGCCATTGAACGGGCCCGCCGGCGCCTAGAAGACCAGATGCGCTGCTCGCGCGCGGAAACGCTGTGGGCGGTGATCCGGGAACTGCGCGAGGACGGCCGCCAGGAACTGCCTGAGCGATTGAGCGAGCTGCTTGAGGGCAGCGATCCGTTCCAGGAGGATTTCTGGATCAAGGACCGCGGCCGCCTCACCCGCATTGATGTGGCTCGGATCGAATGGGTCCGCGCCGTGCGCGATTATGTTTGTATCTCGGTGCCCGAGCGCAGCTATCTGGTGCGCGAGACCATGAAGGCGCTTGAAGACAAACTGGATCCCGCCAAGTTCCTGCGCGTACACCGCTCGGCCATCGTCAATCAGACCAAGGTGCGCGAATTGCGCTACACCGCTCATGGCGGTCATCTGCTGGTCATGGAGTCGGGTGAGGAAATCCGTGTGGGCCGCACCTACAGCCCCATGATCTCTCAACGCTTCGGTCGGCGCACCCTCACCCATTAGGGCTCTCCCGCCCCGGATGATCCGGGGCGGGAGCGTGTTTTGGATCGCTTACGCCGCCAGCACTGCGCGCGGTGCCTGGGCGAGCGGGCGGATGGTTTCGCCATAGCGGGTGACGATCTCTTGGGCGGCGTCGAGCTCGCGATAAAGATCCATCCGCAGGGCGGCTTTGGCCTTTTCCAGGGCGAAATGCACGGCCTGACGGCGACGCAGATCCCAGAACGGCGTGCCGCTCTCACCCTGGAACGCCACCACCCGGTCGGTGGCGCGACGGCCGCGACGCATGGCGAAGCTGCGGCCCGCCACCGGCTGATCCACGAAGATCACCTGCAGATCATCAATGCTCTTGAGCGAGCCGTCGATGGTGTGGCTGTGCACGATATCCTGCACCACGTCGTTATAGAGCGTGCGCAGATGGAACAGGATCTTCTCCACGTCGAACTCGATGCTCTCCAGCTTTTCCTCACCCGCCACAATCCGGGTCTGCAGTGCGCTGAGCACCTCAGGGACCGCCGCAAAGCCCGTGGACACCAGCGCGAAATCACATGCGGCGACGAGATCGAACGCATAGCCCACGCGCCATTCGCGTTGCAGCAGGAACACCAGATTGTCGAAGATCAGCGACCAGCGGGCGCTGTCGAGCGCGATCGTCTCGGGCCGCGCGAAGAACATCAGGCGCTGAGCCTCGATGGCGGCGTAGGCGCGTTCGATCTCCGCGATCATCACCGGCGCCTGCGCCGTGCCGATAATCGAACCCGGGATCACGCTGGGCTGCACCGGCACGGCCGTGACCGGCACACCAGTAACGGGCTGACCGCTATAGGATTGGCCTCCATAGGATTGACCGGGCATCATCTGGCTGGCAACCGTCTGACCAGGGATGATCTGGCCCGTCACGCTTTGCCCCGGGAACACCGCGCCGGTCACCACTTGGCTCGGTCCATTCTGAACCGGCTGCGCCGGCGCCGTGATGGGCGCATTACCCAGCGACACGGACGGCCCGTAGACCACCGCACGCACCTCATCAGGCAATTGCTCCAGACGGGCCATCGTGACCGCGTTTTGGGTCCGGATAGCCACGCCGGCGGCCTGCAGGCGTGCAATATCCTCAGCATAGACTGCGATTTGACCAATCTGCTCACGCAGACGGCGCGACGCTTCATCGACGCCCGTGCGGGTCACGGCATCCATCTCGGTCAGACGTGTGCGGATGTCCTGCACCGCGTCTGGCCCCCGGCGCTTGGTGAAATCCTCAAACACCGGGATCGAGGTATACAGGCTCGGCGCCGTCTGGGCGGTCTTGAACAGGGTATCGAACATGAGGGCGTTCTCTCCAATGAGATTGGGTGGCCAAGATTTGGCAAACACGCGGCCGGCGCAGTCATCTCCTGCCCGCACTTAAAAATGCGATAAGTCGCTCAGAAATCGGAGTTTATAGTGAACCAACCCTTACACAGCACACAGATCATAAAGACGTGTATCGCCGCTCGCTTGACTATCGCTGGGGGAGCGGCTACCCCTGATTCCAGGCTTTTTTACGGGCGGGGACAGCGCGGGCATGATCATCTCTCATCGCCACAAATTCATCTTCATCAAGACACGCAAGACCGGTGGGACCAGCGTGGAAATCAGCCTGTCGCGCTATTGTGGGCCGGACGACGTGCTGACGCCTATTTCGGTGGCCGATGAACCGGCACGCGCTGAATACGGGAAAGGTCCGCAGAACCACACGGGCCTTTTCAACCCATTCAGTCAGCTTGATGGCAGTTACAAATCATTGGTGCGCGCCTATCGCCGCTTCAAACGCGCGAAGAAATATTACAATCACATCCCCGCCTGGATGGTGCGCCCCATGGTGGGCGAGCGCATATGGAGCGAGTATCTGACGTTCACCATCGAACGCCACCCTATGGATCGGTTCATGTCGCTGTACTACTGGCACACCCGGTCCAACCCGACCATGACGCCGGAGGGCTTCGCGCAAACCCTGCGCATGGACCGGCACATGAACCACCCGCTCTACACCCATCAGGATGAGATCATCGTTGACATGGTCATCGACCATGCTCAGCTCACGGATGGCTTGGCAGAAGTGGGGGCGCGTTGCGGCTTTGCGTTCGACGGCTGGCTGCCTCGCGCCAAAGGCGGGCACCGCAAGGATAAGCGCTCCGCCGACGAAGTGCTCGACCCGGCCCTAAAGGCTCATCTTGAAACCCTGTTCGCCCCGGAATACGCGGCGCTGGGTCATCGTGCGCCAAGCTTGCCAGCGATCTAACGCATCAGTTCAAGGTCAGATCCGCGTGGTCCATCAGGGTGATCTGGCCATTGCGGATGAGTTTCAAGGTGGCCACATAGCGCCCGGCCGGCCAGCGCTCCTCGGTGCGCCGGCGCCCAGAAAAGATGAGCCGGCGCGCCTGCCCGCGCTCCAAAACATTGCGGTTCTCTGCGATCCGGCCCGCCGGACCATCGAGCGTGATTTCGACCACATCGCCCGCTTCGGTGTTGATGAGATGGCCATAGGCGACAAGCGCCGGAGCATCCGCACCGGGCGGCGGTGGCGGCGATTCCGCCATGATGGTGGTCATGGCCTGGGTGGCAAAGCCCACCCCGATAATGGCACCACGCTGATAGCCCAGCGTCGAGGCGGCCTCTACTTGCCACAGATTCAAACCGCGTGATCCGCATGGGCCTGTCCCTGGAGCCGCGCCGGTGAACGGATCGATCTTCGTCTCGCCCTGATAGACAAGAAACTCCAGATGCGGAAATTCCGAGTTGCCCGAACTCCCCACCAAACCGATGCGCTGGCCCTGGCGCACCGGCTGGCCGCGAATGGCCGTCACGCTGCCTTGACGGAGATGGCAGTATTGCGTGCGCCAGCCGTCGCCATGGGCAATCACGACCCCATTGCCACAATAAACACCTTCAATGGCCGCACGCCGCTGATCGGTCATGACAATGGCGTCGTCGAGCCCGTCCCGCACGGCCACGACCACCCCGTCGGCGGCGGCAAGCACGGGTACCCCCCTGCGCATCACATTGAGATCACGCGTGCGGATATCCGTGCCGCCATGCCCGTCATAGGTCTGCCGGCCACAGCGGTAATCCGTGGCCCCCGGGCCCGGGTCCCAGTCCGGATACTGTTGAATGAAGCAGTCCACTCCGAACCGGCATTCGACCGGCATGCCGAGCCGCGGTGCCTGCGCCTTGGCCGTGCCAGCAATAAGCCCCGTCAGCACCAAGAGCAGCGACGCCAGTAATACTCGGCCCATGTCCCGCATCCCTGCGCTCATGGCGCGGCTCCTTCTTCAGACCACCACGTATCGAGATCATACCCCGTGAGCGACAACCGCTCAGGCCGGCGCAGATGCCCCCACCAGGCCACCCGATCCCCACGCGCATGATAAAGCGGTACAACATAATGACCGCTCAACAGCACCCGGTCGAGCGCCCGGGCCGCCGCCTGCAACCCATCGCGGGTGCGCGCGGCCACCAGTTGCGCAATCAGCGCATCCGCCGCCTCGCTTTTCACCCCGGAGAAATTGAACGTCCCCACCTGATCAGCGGCCGCACTGGACCAACGAAAGCCCTGCTCCACGCCAGGCGAGAATGAGCGGGTCCACAGAAACGGCATCATGTCGAAGTCACGCTCACGCGAGCGGGTCTGGAACTGGCTTGAGTCCACGAGCCGCACCCGGGCTTCCACACCGATTTTCGACAATTCATCCGCATAGGCCAGAGCGACCCGCTGATGGTCGGGATGCTCAATCATGATTTCAAAGGTAAAGGGCGTGCCTGTGCGCGTGTCGGTCATCACCCCGTCGGTCAGAGTGTATCCGGCCGCCTCGAACAGTGCCACCGCGCGAGCCAGTTTGATCCGGGTGCGCGTGTAATACGCCTCATGGGTCTCAAAGACGAGGCCCTGCTCCAGAATGTCCGGCGTCACAGCCTCCGGATAGGCCGCCAGCAATGTCCGCTCCGCCGCGCTTGCCGTCCCCTCGGCCGCCAGATCGGAGCGCGGGAAGAAACTCCGCGTGCGCTCATAGCCACCGAAAAAGTAGTTCGCGTTCATCCACTCAAAATCAAAGGCGCGCACCAACGCCTCGCGCACCCGCACGTCAGACAGATGCGCGCGGCGCGTGTTGATGGCAAAGCCCAGCATGCCGATGCTGCGCGGCGGCGGTAGGTCCGCCCGTTGCACCCGGCCGTCACGAGCGGCGGCAAAGTCATATCCGCGATACCAGCGCAGCAGGTTCGAATCCGGTTCCACCCGCACACTCACCGCCCCGGCCTTGAACGCCTCAAAGGCCGCATTGGCGTCGCGATAATAGTCGTAGCGGATCTCGTCAAAATTATTGAAGCCGCGCTGCACCGCCAGCGCCGCGCCCCAATAGGCCGGATTGCGCCGGAACGTCAGGCTGCGCCCGGGATCTACGGCGGCAATCACGTAAGGCCCGCTGCCCATGGGCGGTTCCAGGGTCGTCTTACTAAAGTCGCGCGTGGCGTAATACGCCCTGGAAAAGACTGGCATCGCCCCGATCAGCAGCGCCAACTCCCGATCCTGGATGTCCGGATCGAAGACGAAGCGCACGCTGCGCGGGCCCGTTTGCTCGGCACGCACGACTTTCTTATAGCGCGAGCGAAACCGGCCATGCTCTCGCTGCACCGCGTAAGAGAACAAGACGTCCTCCACGGTCAGCGCCGAACCGTCGGAAAACCGCACTCCCTCGCGCAGAGTAAAGGCCACCCAACTGCGGTCGTCCGGCACCTCTACCGTTTCCGCCAGCAGCCCATACATGGTGAACGGCTCATCCCGCGAGCGCACCATGAGGCTTTCAAACACACGGCGCGGAAAGCGCATATGCCACATGGGCCGACCCAACACGATGAACGGGTTGAGACTGTCAAACGTCCCCACCTCGCCCAGCACGAGCCGCCCGCCTTGGGGCGCATCCGGGTTGGCGTAGTCGAAATGGCGAAAATCGGCGTCATGCTTGGGCTCGCCATGCATGGCAAGCGCATGCACCGGCCCCAAACCCGGGCTCAACGCCTGAGCCGCCGTCGGCGCGACCAACAGCAGCGCAACCAAAAGGACCTGAAGTCCGGATTGAAGACTGCGCATTCCCACCACACGTCCCATATGTGCTAAGTTACAGTGAGTCCTCGCCGAAGAGATCGGTCGAGTCAGAGGGCTCGAACGCGTAACCTGATGCCCGTGCGCCGTGCGAAGACCCGGTTCACGGACAGGATGTGCGGGAAGGTGATCATCATGTCATGTCTTTCGCAAGGCAGCACGACGCAAGGCGGGTTCATCCGCACTTGGGTGGCTGCTCTTATCTTGGGCGGTGCCGCCCTTGGTGCCGGCGTCCTGGCGCCGGAGCAGATGCTTCCGGGTTGGGCCACACCCGAGCAGGTGGTCGAGGCAGATCCCGCCGCCGAGGCGGAGGACACGGCCCAAGCGTCCGCCCCGGCGCCCCCGGGCCTCGCCCGCGCCGCTGCCGCCCTGCCAATGCCGGAGCAGGACGCCACGCAGACCCTCGATCGGCTCTGGAGCTTTGTCGAGGACCAGACAGAGAAAATCGAACAGACCGAGACATTCGCCCGCTTCGAAGAACACCTGGACCGGGCCGCCACGGTGATCGGCGAGGCGGAACTGCCCGAGTTGGATCTGGGTGAGCGTTTCGGTATGGCGTCGGTCGCACCGGATATCGGCGCTCCGGACAGCCTGATGCGGGACACAGGCCCCGTGCCCGCCGTCAGCTTTGGGTCGGCGCTCACCCCGCAGGATGCCCGCGAGCGCTGGGGATCGCTGCGCGCACGCTATCCAGAACTCAGTGCCCTGGATCCGGCCCTGATCGAAGGCCGGCTCTGGTCAGTTTATCCGGCGCATACGCTCATCGCCACGGGCGGCTCCACGGCCATGCTGCGCGAGATTTGCGCGGATATCCGCACCGCCGGCACCGAATGCGCCCTGATCAGTATCGCCGCCGAGGACGTGACCGACCATCTCGGCAACAAAGCGCTGCTGACCCCGGCCCCGCCGGCCCCGCGCCCGGCCGAAGACGAACACGCAGCGGTGGCCCCCACCGCTGCACCGTCGTTCACCGTTCCCCTGCCCGTGGAGGCGCCAGAGGAGCGTCAAGCCGTGAGCGCGCCGGCCCATAACCCGCGCGTTCACCGCCTGGCGCTCGAAGACGCCCCCGAGGATGAACGCACCGCCCGCGTCATTGCCGTAGGGGATGTGATGATGGGGTCCGATCACCCCTCCCGCCACGGCCTGAATGCACGCTTGGTGGAAGGCGGCCGGGTGGAACGGGTCCTCGACCGGGATTTGCTGGCGGTGTTGCGCGCCGGTGATGTGGGCTTTGTGAATTTGGAAGGCGTGCTGCTCGATGGTGGCGAGCCCGCAAAGGACTGCGCCCGCTGCTTCTCCTTCCGCAGCCCCGAGTACTACGCCGATTTCCTGGCCCAGGCGGGCTTTACCCTCGCCTCGCTCGCCAATAATCACAGCGGCGACTTCGGTGAGGCGGGCCGCACGGCAACGGTCGCGGCGTTGGAAAGCGTTGGCATCGCCGCCGCCGGTCTCAATCAGGACGGCGTGCGCACCGCCACCCAGGTCTTGCCCTCGGGTTTGAAAGTGGGTCTCGCGGCCTTCGCCCCTAATCGCGGCACCGTCAGCGTGCACGATCTGGATGCGGCCGCCGCCTTGGTCGCTGACCTGGACGACACCCATGACATCGTCCTGGTGTCGGTGCATGCGGGCGCGGAAGGCGCGGCGGCCTCGCGCGTGCCGAAACGCCGTGAAATCTATCTGGGCGAGGATCGCGGCGACGTGCATGCCTTTGCCCATCGCATGGTGGATGCGGGCGCGGATCTGGTGCTTGGCCACGGTCCCCATGTGGCGCGCGGCCTGGAGCTGGTGAACGGTCGGCTCGTGGCGTACAGCCTCGGCAATTTCTGGACGTATTCGGGCTTCTTGAGCTGGGGCATGCTGGGCGTGGGTCCGGTGCTCGATGTGACCTTGGCCAGTGACGGGCGGCTTAAGGAGGTGGTGATCCACTCCACGCGGCAGGCGGGCCTGGGCGTACCGCATCTGGATCCCCTTGGCGAAGCGCGCCGCTTTACCCTGGATCGGACCCGACGCGACTTCCCCGAGACCTATGCCACACTCATGCGCCCGAATGCCCCGCGCGTGGCCGCCCGTGATGACGAGATCAAGCCGGGTTTGGCCGGGCTCTGGGCCTCCGCGCTCAGCCTGGTGTGGCCTGTCTCCAGTGGCGCCGCGCTCGACTGATCACCCACTCCAATCCCGCCAAACCGGCACGCCGGTGACCATTCCTGGCCGGATCGGCAGCGTCGGGATGGGCCGATCGCCCGAGAAGCGTAAGGCGGGATCATGCAAAAGGTCCACTGCCGGCGCCCCCAACAGAGCCGCAACGCGTTCCTGCTCGGCGTGGGACAACACCGCAAAGGCGTTTTGCAACTGGGTGAACGCCCAGGCCCGGTAGCGGCTGGGCGGGGTTTTGAACGTCGCGCCCCGGTCGTCATGCACAACCCGCGCGTCACCCGCCGCCACCGCGCGGGCATTCGCCGCGCAGTACGGCACATGGGTGTCGGCCGCCAGCGCGAGCAGCCCCCGCGCCGCCTCCGGCACCGCTGTGACTGGTGCCGCAGCGTCCAGGTCCCCCGCCCGCAGCGCCCAGAGCCGGCTTACCCATGCCAGCGTGCGCGGGGCCGTGTCGCGCATAATGCGGGCCGGCGTTGGGTCACAGAAGAAATGCCGGAAACAGGCACCGAAGAAGCCGAAATCCGCCGCACACGGACGCTCTCCCAGCAAAAACGGCTGCTCGGTGAGGGCGTTCTCCAACGCCGCAAGCGTGTCGTGATAGAGCCGCTCCACGGCCGGAGCCGTGTCCCGCGTCACCCCGTCTTGGTCCATGTACACCTGGCGCTGGCGCCGCAGGATGAACCATCGCCGCATAAACCGAGGCAGCGGCACGTCTCGCAGCATCTCCGCGGCGATCCGCCCACTGAGCAGCGTCGCATCCGTATCGAACGCCCAGCGATAATACAGTGCCGGCCGCCACAGGGTCTCGTCCCCCACATCCTCCAGCAAGAGCGCCATGAAACGAGCCACCGGATCCGGCGGCGTCAGATCTGGCCCCGGCGCATGCGCCTCCAGATACTGCAGGATTTCCGTGGAGTCCGTCAGCCAGGCCCCATCCGGGCATTCCACCTGCGGCATCTGCCGCACACCGGTGGCTTCGGCGCAGGCCTCAAACCCGCGCCGATCCATCTCGATGCGCTCATAAGGCACCCCTTTGGCGCGCAGATAGGCTTCGAGCTTGCCCGTGAAATAGGACAAGTCGAGCCCATGAACCCGCAGAGGGGTCTCCCGGCTCACTCCATGCAGCGGTGCTTGCGCCCCCATCGCCTGTCCTCCCTGGCGGTCTTAGCGCGAGAAGATCGCCTCCAGGCTCGTGAGATTCATACCGTGCTTGACGTAATTGTAAGGCGTCAGATTGACCGCCTTAATGATCCGCCGGCCGATAAAGTGCCCGTCAGGTCCCTCGCTCATATCGAGATCCAGGATATTGACACAAGCAGTGTCTTGTTCAAACGCTCCCACCGCCTGCAAGCCGCCGCCGGTCGCCCAGCCCAAGAGCAGCCGGTTGATGCCTTCATGGGCAACGATCAGGGCGGAATGCCAAGACGGATCCGCCAGGTGCCGCTCAATGGCCGTGACCGCACGCTCATAGGCGTCGCTAAAGGCCTCGCCGGTATCGCTGATGGCCGCGCCGGGCTCATGGGCCCGGCCAAACCGGGCGGCAAGCTGCCGCGCCAACTCCCGCAGATCGTCGATGGCATGGCGCATGGCGCCGGCGCCGGCCCGAATCTCGCGCAGGTCCGCGTCGTCCTCCAGCACCGGGATGCTTTGGCCGGGATCTTGTTGCGCGAGCACGAGTTCCGCCGTCTCACGCGCCCGCGGCAAGCCGGAGCATAAGGCCCGATCAAAGGTGACATGAGAAAGCGCGACGCCCGCGGCCCGCGCTTCCGCCTGTCCTTGCTCCGTCAGCGGCACCTTGTCGGCACTGCCATGACGCAGGACGCCTGTGAAATAGTCCACATGGCCATGACGCATGAGCGTGATGCGCCGCCGGTTGTCCGTTCCAGGAAGAACCTGCATGGCCATACTTAAATTGCTCCTTTGGTGCGCAGAATGGCCACTTCTTGGGCATCAAAGCCCCAATCCAGCAGCGCTTCCTCCGTATGCTCCCCGACCATGGGCGCAGGCCCCTGCACGGCCTCCTTGGTGCGGCTAAACCGCGGCGCGGCATTGGGCTGCGGCACACCGGCCACCTCCACAAAGGTGTCGCGGGCTTTATTGTGCGGGTGCGCAAGCGCCTCCTCGAAATCGAGCACCGGCGCGAAGCACACATCGGTCCCTTCCATCAGCGCGCACCATTCGTCCCGGGTCTTCGATTTCAGCACCGTGGCCAGCTTGGCCTTGAGCGCGGGCCATTGGCTCTTATCCATCTGGGCGCTGAAGGCCGGATCGGTAATGCCTGTCTTCTCTAACAGCAGGGCATAGAACTGAGGTTCAATAGACCCGATGGCGACCCATTTGCCGCAGGCGCATTCATAGGTGTCGTAGAAAGGAGCGGCGCCATCGAGCAAGTTCGCGGCACGCTCATCACTCCAGAACCCGGCCGAGCGCATGCCGTAGAACATGGCCATCAACGACGCCGCGCCATCGGTCATGGCCGCGTCGATCACCTGGCCCTGACCGGACCGTTCCGCCTCGAACAGGCCCGCCGCGATCCCAAAGGCCAGGTAAAGCGCGCCGCCGCCGAAATCGCCCACCAGATTGAGCGGCGGTGGCGGTGCCTCGCCTGCCCGGCCCATGGCATGCAGCGCCCCGGTGAGCGCAATGTAATTGAGATCGTGGCCCGCGGCATGGGCCAGCGGCCCATGCTGGCCCCAGCCCGTCATGCGCCCGTAAACCAGGCGCGGATTGCGCGCCAGACAGACATCCGGCCCCAGGCCCAGCCGCTCCATCACACCCGGCCGAAACCCTTCCAACAGGCCGTCGGCCTGCTCCACCAATCGCAACACCGCTTCCTTGCCGTCCGGTGATTTCAAGTCCACGGCCACCGAGCGCCGGCCCCGCGAGGTCACATCGTGTTTGGATCCGCCCATGGCGCCTTTACGGTCGATGCGGACGACTTCGGCGCCCAGATCCGACAGCAGCATCGCGCAGAACGGTCCCGGTCCAATACCGGCAAACTCCAGAATTTTGACCCCGCTTAACGGTCCAGCCATAAGATCCTCCCCAAAAAAAAAGGTGATTAGTGACGCTTTCAGCCCACAAAACTCTCGCTTTCTGGATTTAAATGCTAGGATAGGGTGTTTAAGCGGTATATTCCAACGAGCGAAGCAGGGCACTCCGCTGGGGAATGATCCGCATTGCGGGTGAATGATAGGACTGGCGTTAGGAGACGCCTGAACGCATGGGGGACCACATGTCTGTACTGAAGAACCGTTGGTGGATGATCGGCGCGCTGGCCGGCTCTCTGGCTCTGGCCGGTTGCGGTGAGGCCCAGCAGGCCGACGAAACGCCGGCTGACGAGACGGCGGCCGAAGTGGCCGACACCTTGGAAGCGACCGCTGATGATGCGGGCGAAGCCATTCAAGAGACCGCCGATGAGGTGGTCGAAGACACCGAAGAAGTGATCGCCGACGCCGGCGATGCCGTGGAAGACGCCGTGAGCGACGCCACCGACGCCATTGTCGGCCCGGCCCTCGTCTACTCGGTCGACTCCCTCAGCACCAACTTGCGCGGCACCACCACCGAGGAAGGCTGGGTGATCACCGCCACCGGCACCGTGACCACCTCTGGCTGGACCGATCCGCAGCTCGTGGAAATCGGCCTCGGGGATGACGGTTACCTCGACTACGAATTCGTCGCGACGCCGCCGGCCGAAGGTGAAGTGGTGGCCGAAGTGCTCACGCAAGTGACCGCTGAAGTGACCCTGAACCCGGTTCCCGAAGGCGCCGAAGTGCTGCGCGTGACCGCTGAAACCAATCAGCAGGAAATGGCGCTGACCACCGAAGGCATGATGGAAGAAACCGGCGACGCGATCGAAGAAGCGGCGGGTGACGCTGTGGACGCGGTTGAAGGGGCCGTGGACAGCGCCGCGGATGCCGTGGGCGGTACCATCGATGCCGTGACCGGCAGTGGCGACGAAGAAGCGACCGAAGAAGGCGCTGGTGAAGAGCCGCAGCAGTAAGGTGCGCCTCCCGCAAGCGATCTGACAGATGAAGGGGCCCGGTGACGGGCCCCTTTTGTTATCACCGCTTTCTATCGCGGCTGCGGCTGCAAAGAGCGGCAAAACTCAAGGCCGGCTTACGTCCAGCCGCCACCGGCCGCCAGATAGGCCTCTTCGTCCGGCGTCGAGACCCGGCCCAGAACGGCATTGCGATGGGGAAAGCGGCCGAATCGCGCCACCACATCCCGGTGCTGGCGGGCGTGTTTGAGGAAGTCGCCCTCATCCTCGGTCTGAATGGCCTCGCCAAGACGCACCGCCTCGTCCTGATCCGCGAGCCGCTCGCTGTGCATGAAGGGCATGAACAGAAAATGCCGCTCGGGGCCGACAAACGCCTGCTCGAACCCGTGGTTCAGAGCCGCTCTGGTCACCTCAAGCGCTGCGGCGTCGGTCATATAGGCCTCGGGCTGACCGCGATACATGTTGCGAGGAAACTGATCGAGCACGATGACAAGGGCAAGAGCGCCCCGTGCCGTCTGGGCCCAGTCATCAAGCGCGCCCCGCGCGGCGGCGGCATGCACGGTCGCGAAGCGCTCACGCACCAGCGCGTCGAAATCATCGGCCGCCGACCACCAGCGCGTCGGCCCCGCTTCCTCAAACCAGAAGGTCAGAATATCTTCACTCTGCGTGCTCATGAGCACCTCCTTTGATGACCCCTTGTCTATGGATCCTGCGCCATGCCGCTCCAGCCCGATCCCGTCCCACCGCAGTTTAATCTCGCGCGGTATTGCCTGGCGTCCGGTGCCCCGCGCAAGCCCGGCAAACCTGCGCTGATCGTGGTGAGCGACACGGACGCAGCGGAGCCCTGGAGCTATGCCGCGCTTGATGACATGGTGCGCCGGGTGGCGGCGGGCCTGCTGGCCCATGGCCTTGTGCCAGGGGAGCGGATCATGATCCGCATGGAGAACACCAGCGATTATCCCCTGCTCTATTTTGGTGCCATTGCCGCAGGCCTGGTGGCTGTGCCCACCTCAGCGCAGCTAACGGTGCGGGAGGCCCGCTTCATTCTGGACAACGCCGAGGCCCGGGCCCTGGCCTGCACAGATACGCTGGCGCTGCCGGATCTGCCTGCCGGTGTGGCCCTCTTCGACGATGCGGCCGTTGCCGCCCTGAAGACCCATTCACCGCTCGCCGCCTATGCCGACACACAGGCCGACGACCCAGCCTTCCTGATCTATACCTCCGGCACCAGCGGCACGCCCAAAGGTGTGCTCCACGCCCAGCGCTCCGCCTGGGGTCGCCGGCCCATGTACCAAGGCTGGTACGGCATCCACGCAGAAGATGTGATGCTGCATGCGGGCGCCTTCAACTGGACCTATACGCTGGGTGTGGGCCTGACCGATCCATGGGCGAATGGGGCGACGACCGTGGTCTATAACGGCCCGAAGGATCCGGGCCTTTGGCCTGCACTCATCGCCCGCCACCGGGCAAGCCTCTTCGCCGCCGTGCCCTCGCTCTATCGCCAGATCCTGAAATATGCCGATCTCGGTGCCCACGACCTGTCGAGCCTGCGCCACGGCCTCACTGCGGGCGAGGCTCTCAGCCCGGCCCTGGCCGAGGCCTGGCAGGGCGCCACCGGCACGGTCCTCTATGAAGCGCTGGGCATGAGCGAGTGTTCCACATACATCTCCAGCGCCCCGGGCATAGCGCCCAGGCCGGGTAGTCCGGGTCGGCCGCAGCCTGGTCGCCGGGTGGCGATCCTGCCCCTGGACGACGCCGACGCCACGCCGTTGCCAGCGGGTGAAACAGGTCTGCTTGCGGTTCATCGCTCCGATCCCGGATTGATGTTGGGATATTGGCGCCGACCAGAGGAAGACGCAGCCGTGCGACGGGGCGACTGGTTCGTGGGGGGAGACCTCGCGGCCATGGACGCGGACGGGTATGTCTGGTTCAAGGGCCGCCATGACGATGTCATGAACGCCTTCGGCTATCGGGTCTCACCGGAAGAAGTGGAAGCCGCCTTGCTCGCGCACCCGGATGTGGTCGAAGCGGCTGTGACGGACGTCATGGTGCGGACAGATGTGCGGGTGATCGCAGCGTTTGTCGTGGCCCGGGAGACCGACGCGCCGCCGGGCAGCGACGCCCTGCTCGCCTTTGCCGGCGAGCGCCTCGCCGCCTATAAAGTGCCGCGTGCGGTGCATTTCGTGGACCGCCTGCCCCGCACCCCTAATGGCAAGGTCATCCGCCGGGCCCTGGCCGCCTTGGCGGACCCGGCGGATCGTCTCTAAAGACTTACTGGCCGCCCTGCATCATGCGCATGATGTCGCCCAGATTCGGCGTCGCTTGCGCCTTGGACGCGTCATAGCTGTAGGCGTCGGCCGGGCCCGCATCGTTCAGGCGCACCGCCGTCGCCGTGCGTTCCATGGTCATGCCCATGATATTAGAGCGCATATGCAAGGTCGCGCCCCAGGAGGTCACACAGACTTCCGCGCCCAGTTGCGCCACCTGCCAGCGATCACAAGAATGCCCCGCATAAGAGCCGGTCTGCCCTGTCGGGGTGCCGCCCATGCCGCGCATCATGCGCTCTCCCAGCGCCACCCCGCCGCCTTCGCGATCCGCCGCCGCAGCCATCTGCGCATAGAACGGATTGGTGGTGGTGGTCACCGAGCCCGTGGCATTGTCCACGGTGATGATCTGCTCGCCATCATAGATCACCCGTTGGTCCGTCCGCTGAACCATGCCCATGACCGACACTTGGGTGTTCTTGACCTCCACGCGGCGCACGCCGCAGGCATCCACATGTTCGGTGATCGTCCCGCTCTCGGTACCCGAAAGCGTGTAATCGATGCTGAAGCGATCCTGACCGTAGAAGCAGCCGTCACCGGCCTGGGCACTCCCCGCGCCCAGCACCAGGGCGGCCAGTGTCGCCGCCAGGGCAAATTCGCGTTTCATGATGGTGTTCCCCTCTTTTCTGGGTGTGAGCCGCCAGGCGCGACTCAAGCGCGCAGCAGTATGCAACCCAGCAGAGAGATTAACAAGAGAGGGATCCCTTTGGAGGGAGCCCCCCTCATCCGGAAGACGGAGGCCGCCGTCCAAAGGCCGCCTCACAAAGACTGCCCGTCATCCACCGTGATGGTGGTGCCGGTGATGATGCGCGATTGATCCGACGCCAAGAGCAGCAGCGTCCCGTCCAGATCCGCCATCTCGCCCAAGCGCCGGCGCGGGAAGCCCTGCACCTGCCGCTGCCCGCCTTCGGAGGCGAACCAGTCCGCGTTGATTTCGGTCTCGATATAGCCGGGCGCGATGGCAGTGACATTGATGTCATGGCGGGCCCATTCGCGGGCCAAGCTCTGCGTCATCATGGCGACGGCGGCCTTTGACATGCAATAGGCGGTGAGCCCCGGCAGCACCCGCTGGGCGCCGATCGAGGTGATGGTGATGATCCGTCCGCCCGAGCCGCGCGCGATCATGCCCCGCGCCACCGTCCGCGCCGTGAGGAACGCACCGCGCACATTGGTGCTCATGATCTGGTCGAAATCCTCCGCCGTCAGATCGATGGCCGGCGCCGGCACGTTCATGCCCGCGTTATTGACCAGAATGTCAATGGGCCCGAGCGCTTGCTCCACGCCGGCCACCACGGACGCGATGCTGTCTTCGCTGGTGATATCGAGCGCAAAAGACGCCACCCGGCCGCCCGCCGCCGTGATCTCCGTTTCAAGCGCCGACAGCCGCTCAACCCGGCGGCCCGTGAGCGCCACGCTGGCCCCCGCCGCCGCGAGCACGCGGGCAAAGCGTGCCCCCAGACCGCTTGTGGTGCCCGTCACAAGGGCCGTCCGGCCTCTGAGTATCGGCATACCAACTTGTGTCATTTCAGGACTCTGACCCGCCTCGTTCACCGCTTCCTCCCTCATTGTTGCGCCACCTTGGCACAGCTATCGTTTCCAAGTGCAAAGCGCGCGTCAAGTGCTGGTGGACGGACGCTAATGTGCGCATACTCGACATCGATTCGAAGCGGATCGGGGGGTCGCTTGTCGCCGGTGCAGTCGCGCCGGGCCATCATCGGCAGGCACAGACGGTTGGCGCGTCATGTCTGTTTGCCACCAAGGGGCACCCGCGCATCATGGAAGCTAAGGCTCGCATTCTGATCGTTTCCTCCGACAGCGGCCGGTCCGACCAATGGTCGGGCATTGTTCAACATTTGGGCTATGACAGCGTCCGAGTTGATCCTTGCGCGGCGCTGGCGCAGGCGCGGCTGTGCCGGGCGGACTGTGCGCTGGTAGAAACGGGCTTCGGCCCTGCTGTGCTGGACGCTCTGCTGGACGGGCGCGCGGGCGCGCCCGGTGTGCCGCTGGTGCTGTTGGAACCGGACTTGGCCGATATCGCGCCCCCACAGGACACTGACGACAGCACGCCGCGCGAAGCCGCACTGGTGCGCCATATCCGCCGCCGCCTCGATGCGATGGTCCGTATCAAGACCATGGCTGATGAATGGCGCCGCCGGCATCGGGTCTACACTGCACTTGGTAATGAACCGACCTGGCCGGATAATCCCGCAGCCCTTGCCGCCGAGCGCACCGCGACTTTGCTTGTGGCCGGTATGCCCAGTACGGATTATCCGGTCATCGAATCCGCTTTCGCCAGCGACCGCATCTCGATCGTGGCGGCGTTCACACCGCTGATCACCGTCGATTATCTCAGCCGTCACAGTTTCGATGTGGTGATCCTGACTGTGGGCGATGATGTGGCCCCGTTCCTGCCCGCGATTTCTGCGCTCCGGCGCAATCATCGCCTCGCCGATGCGCCCGTTGTCGTGGTGGCGCCGCCGGCGGGGCTGAGTGACCCCCAGGCGGCCCTGCGCGCCGGGGTGACCGATATTCTCACCCGCCCCCTGAACGAAACCCCCGCCTATCATGGTGGCCAGGATTGGATCGACCGCATCCGGAGTTTTCTCATTGAAAGCGTCACCCGCAAGGCGCTGACCCAATGCCTGCGCGCGCTGCCGCCTGAGTCCTTCTGCGACGCGGTGACGGGGCTGGCGGGCCGGGCCACGTTCGAATGCTGGCTGGCGCAGATGCTGAGCGACCAACGCACTGATCCACGCCCCTGGTCCCTGGCCATTTTCGATCTCAGCGAGACCGAGCGCGCCGATGGCACGCGCCTGCGCACTGGTAACACAGTGTTCTGCGAAGCGGCCTCCATGATCCGCGCTCTAACCCGGGTTGAGGACTTCACGGCCCGTGTGGGGCCCAGCGAAATCGCCCTGGCGCTGCCCGCCACTCCGCCCGATGCGGGCGCACAGGTGGCTGAGCGGGTGGCAGCGACGCTCTCGGCCACCAGTTTCGAAGGCGTCGGCGGCGAGCCCTTGCGCCTTGTGCCCCGCGTGACCCCGCTTGTGGCCCGCGCTGGCGAAAGCGCGCGGCTGCTGCTCGGCCGGGCGCTGGCGCAAGCACGCGGCACGGTTGTATAAGCGCAATTGGGCGAGGATTGTCTTTTCATCCGTCCCGCTCCCGCACTAAGGTCGCTGCATGAGCGAGCCGACCGGACCATCTCCCGCAAACCGCACACCGCCGCCGAACGCGTCGGTGACCCTGGAAGCTGTTTCCGATGTGATTTGCCCCTGGTGCTATGTGGGCAAGAAGCGCATGGAACGGGCCCTGGCGGCCGTGCCGGAGCTCTCTGTCACTGTGCATTGGCTGCCTTTCCTGCTCGATCCGGCAATTCCGCGCGACGGGCTCGATCGGCAGGCTTACTTGCGCGAGAAATTTGGCGACCGGCCCAAAGCCCAGGCGGTGGAAACCGCCCTGCTTGAGGCCGGTGAAGAAGAAGGCATCGCGTTCGCCTTTGACAAGATCACCCGCACGCCCAATACGATCGACGCGCACCGCCTGATCCTGTGGTCACGCAGTACGGGGTGCCAGCCGGCACTCGTGGAACGCCTGTTCCAGATGTATTTCGTGGAAGGCCGGGACATCGGTGCCCCAGAGGTATTGATCGAAGCCGCGAATGCGGTGGGCATGGACGCGCATCTCACGGCCCAGCTCTTGGTGAGCGAACGCGATGTGGACCGGGTGGTCAAAGAAGTCTCTACCGCTTATCGCATCGGCGTCACCGGCGTTCCGACCTTTATTCTCAATGGCCGTTATGCCCTGGTCGGGGCCCAGGACGTTGACCACATGGCCGATGTGCTGCGGCGTCTGGCGGCCGGAGAGGATTTCACTCAGTCCGCCGCCGGTCCCACCGATGACGGCGTGGCCAATAACCCGGCCGGAGACGACGCTTAGGCCGTCTCTTCCTCCGGCGCAGAAATGTGGATCTTGCGCACCGACTTCACGATCTCCCCATTGGTCGAGAGCAATACCGCCACCCATTGGGTGCGCTCGAAATGGGCGCAGATGATCATGATGATCACGGTCAGTGGCACCGACAAGAACAGCCCCGGCACGCCCCAGAGAATTAGCCAGAACGCCAGCGACATCAGGATCACGATAGGGCTCATATCCAGTGAGGTGCCCATCACTTTGGGCTCGACAATGTTGCCGATAATGAACTGCGGCACCACGCCCAGAAGCAGGAAGATGATCAGGAAGGTCTCCAGATCCGTCTGGATGAGCACCTGAATGGACGGAATGATGATGCCCAGAATGGATCCGACCGTCGGCACATAATTCAGCAGGAAGATCAGGAAAGCCCAGAAGCCTGCGAACTCAATCTCGAAATAGCTGAGCACCGCGTAGCTAATCAGGGCCGTGGCCAGGCTCATGAGGGTTTTCACCCAGATATATTCCTGGATCCGCATGGAGAGGGTCTTGAACAGGGCGCCGAAATCCGCCTCCCGGCCAGGATCCTGGAAGATCGCCCGCAGCTTCATCCGGAATGTGCGCTGCTCCACCAGCAGGAAGATCACGTAAATCAGGATCAGCGCGGCAAAGCCCACCAGCTCCGCGAAAGCCGAGGCAATGCGCCCAATAATCGCGTTCAGCTCCATCCCCTGGACGACTTCATCGAGCCTGACGTCAAAGCCCCATGCCGCCATGAGCACGTTGATCTCCTCCAGACGCTCGGTCAGGCGTGCCTGATAGGTATCCGCCTCTTCGCCGATCGCCACCGCATTGGCGCGGATGAGATCCCCGACGAAATAAGCCGCCACCAGAGACAGCAGCACCGCGATGACAAGCGCAAGCCATTCCGGCACCCGCCGCCCCCCGCCGAGGGGCAAGCGTCGGATGGCATGGGACAGCCCGTTGATAATGGCCCAGATGATGGTCGCCACCGCCACCGGCACCAGCACATCGCTGATTTCGCGCAGCAACCAAACGGCAGCCGCGAACGCGACGATGGCGATTCCCACCGACGTGACGCTGATGGAACTGTTTTGGCTGCTTTGCTCGGTGGTCATGGGCGCGCGGGCTCCTCTCGCTGTGACGCAGCGCACTATAGGCGATGATCGGCCAGACCGCGAGGCCAGGGTTTGCCCGCAAAACGAGTGTTTATTGCTCGATCGTCATCCAGATCGGGTTGCGGCGGGCGTGAGCCCATGTCACCTCCCAAGAGCCGGCGCGGAGGGAGCCGGCCCGTGTGAATGAGAGGACTGACTTATGAAACGCATTGTTGTGGCCGCCATGGCGGCTTGCGTCATGCCGGCCGTCGCGCTGGCGGGCGACCTGAAACTGGAAGACGTGCCGGCCGCGGTGCTCGCCGCGGCGGAGACGGCCGCCGAGGGCCGCGCCATTGAAGCCGTGAGCCTCGACACCGAGGACGGCATCGAGATTTACGAGTTCACGCTCGACGGCATGGAGATCGACGTGCGCGCCGACGGCTCCATTGAAGAGGTCGAGACCCCGGTCGCCATTGATGACGTCCCCGCGCCGGTGCTGACCGCATTGGAACAGGCCAAACCCGGCTTCGTCGCGCTCGAAATCGAACGCTCCGAGCGTCCGGATGCCGGCACCTTCTTCGAATTCGACGGCGAAGTGGGCGGTGAGACATTCGATATCGAAATCTCCGCCGACGGTGCGGATGTGAAAGTGATGGACGACTGAGCCATCCCAGGGTCGCCAGGCCTGCGGGCCTGGCGGTCCGCCTAGGCCGCCTTTTTCGGCACGATACTCGCGAGCGTTTCCAGAATGCGATTGGTGGCCGCGAGCCGCTCGTCCGGATGCTCCCCACCGCGCCCATAGACAAGCTTGCCGTCGGGCTTAAGCTTCATGGGCACGCGGGAATGGGAGACAAGATCGACGAGCCCGGGGATATCCGGGAACCCCTCGGGCCGGAAAGTCACGGTCACGCCTTTGGGACCGGCATCGACCTTGGCCACATTGGACATCCGGCACAGGCCCTTGATCTCGACGATTTGCAGCAGGTTCTTCACTTCGTCCGGCAGCGGACCGAAGCGATCAATCAGCTCTGCGGCGAAGGCATCAATATCCTCGCGGGTCTCCACATCCGCAAGCCGCCGATAAAGCGCCAGACGCACATGCAGATCCGGCACATAGGCTTCGGGGATCAAAACGGCGGTGCCCACATTGATATGGGGCGACCATTTCTCCTGCACCTCAATGCCAAGATCGCCGCTGCGCAAGGAGGAGACCGCTTCCTCCAGCATGGACTGGTAAAGCTCGATCCCCACTTCGCGCACATGGCCCGACTGTTCGTCCCCGAGCAGGTTACCGGCGCCGCGAATATCCAGGTCATGGCTCGCCAGATTGAAGCCCGCCCCCAGCGTGTCGAGCGATTGCAGCACTTTCAGCCGCTTCTCCGCATTGGCGGTGAGGGTCTTGCGCTGCGGCACGGTCAGATAGGCATAGGCCCGCGCCTTGGAGCGCCCAATACGGCCGCGGATCTGATAAAGCTGTGCCAAGCCAAACATATCAGCCCGATGGACAATCAAGGTGTTCGCTGACGGAATATCCAGGCCGGACTCCACAATGGTGGTCGAGACAAGCACATCATATTTGCCGTCATAGAAGGCGTTCATGATGTCTTCAAGCTCGCCAGACGGCATTTGTCCGTGGGCGATGACATATTTGACCTCCGGCACATGGGCCTGGAGGTACTCGGCGATTTCCGACAGATCGGCGATGCGCGGGCAGACATAGAAACTCTGTCCGCCGCGATATTTCTCCCGCAACAGGGCCTCGCGCACCACCACGGGGTCGAACGGGCTGACAAAGGTGCGCACTGCCAGCCGGTCCACCGGCGGCGTCGCGATGATCGACAGCTCGCGCACCCCGCTCATGGCCAGTTGCAGCGTGCGCGGAATGGGCGTCGCGGTCAGGGTCAACACGTGCACATCGCTTTTAAGCTGCTTCAGACGTTCCTTGTGCGCGACCCCGAAATGCTGCTCCTCATCCACGATCAACAGGCCCAGATCCTTGAACTGGATGGTCTTGGCCAGCAGCGCATGCGTGCCAACGACAATGTCTACCGTGCCGTCGGTCAGCCCTTTGCGGGTCTCGGTTGCGTCCTTACTGGAGACCATGCGCGACAACTGCCGGATGCTGACCGGCCAGCCGGCAAAGCGCTCCGTGAACGTTTTATAGTGCTGACGGGCGAGCAAAGTGGTCGGTACAACGACCGCCACCTGATGACCCTGAAGTGCGACCACAAAGGCGGCGCGCAACGCCACTTCGGTCTTGCCGAAGCCCACATCGCCGCAGACGAGGCGGTCCATGGGCCGGCCCTTGACCAGATCCTCCAGCACGTCACCGATAGAGCGCTCCTGGTCCTCCGTCTCCTGATAGGGGAAGCGGGCACAGAATTCATCATAGATCCCGGCCGGCGGCGGTACTGCCCGCCCCTCGCGCAGCTCCCGCTCGGCGGCAATTTTGATCAGCGCATCCGCCATTTCGCGGATCCGCTCCTTCATCTTGGCCTTGCGCGCCTGCTAGGCCCCGCCGCCCAGCCGGTCAAGCTGGGTGCCTTCGTCGTCCGAGCCATAGCGGCTCAGCAATTCGATGTTCTCCACAGGGAGAAACAGCTTGTCATTATTGTGATAGAGGAGCATCAGGCAGTCATGGGGTGCGCCCTGAACATCAATGGACTGAAGACCCTCATAGCGTCCGATGCCATGATCCACATGCACCACCAGATCCCCCGGCGACAGGGCGGCGGCCTCGGTGAGAAAGTTCTGCGCTTTGCGCGAACGCCCGCGCTGGCGGATCAGCCGGTCGCCGAGCACGTCCTGTTCTGCAATCACCGCATAACCGCTGGCAAGGAACCCGTGTTCGAGCCCCAAGACCGCAAGCCCGGTCACCCCGGCCGGGAGGCCTGCGACGTCGGAGAACTTGCTCACCGCCGCCGTCTTCTCGATCCCCCGCTCCGCCAGCACACCCGCCATACGCTCCGCCGACCCTTGCGTCCAGCAGGCGAGCACCACGCGCCGGTCGTCTTTATGCAGCGCCTGGATATGATCGGCGACAGCGGCAAACACATTGCCCCGGTCCTGGGCGCGCTCGGGCGCGAAATTCCGCCCCGCCCGCCCCTGGGCATCGATCACGCTGCCCCCAGCACCGCTTTCGGGTGCCTCGAACGGGTTGAAGGCGCGCACCGTGCGCCCTTCAAGACCCGCCTCCCAATCCTCCGCCGCCAGATAAAGCCGCTGCGGCGGCAGCGGCTTGTAGCGCGGCGCGGATAGGGCGGTGGTGGCACCTTTGGTTTCCGGCAGGTCCGTGCGCGCCTCATAGTGATCGGTGATCATGGCAAGGCGCGTGTCGCGCGCCTCTTGCGCCAGGTGATCCAGGCTCACCGGGGCCTCGGGCAGATAATCGAACAGGGTTTCCAGATTCTCATGGAACAGCGGCAGCCAATGCTCCATGCCCTGATATTTGTGCCCTGCACTCACCGCTTCATAGAGCGGGTCCTCGTCCGTGACGGCACCAAACAGGCTCACATAATTGCGCCGGAAGCGCTGGATGCTCTCTGCGTCCAGCAACACCTCACTCACCGGCACCAAGTCGATGGACCGGATCTGCCCGGTCGTCCGCTGACTTTCCGGATCAAAGGGCCGCACGGATTCCAGCGTGTCGCCGAACAGATCAAGGCGCAGCGGCTGCTCCATACCCGGCGGGAACAGGTCCACAATGCCCCCGCGAATGGCAAACTCGCCGGGCTCGCGCACGGTCGAGGCGCGGGCATACCCGTTATTGCCAAGAAACGCCGTCAGTGCATCGAGATCCACTGCATTGCCCACATGGGCCGAAAAGGCATGGGTCGCCACCACAGCGCGCGCCGGCAGGCGTTGCACCAGCGCGTTGACCGTGGTCACCACCACCAGCGCCCCGTCGCCGCGCCGGCTTGCCAGCGTGCTCAGACACGCCATGCGCGCGCTGGCGATCTCCGCCTTTGGGGACATCCGGTCATAGGGCAGACAATCCCAGGCCGGAAAATGCAGCACGGGCAGATCCGGCGCGAAAAAGCCTAACGCTTCGACAAGCGCCTGGGCCCGCGCATCGTCCCGCGCCACATGCAGCCACGGCCCGCCCGCCTCGCGCGCAAGTGTGCTCAGCAAATGGGCATCATAGCCCTCCGGCGCATTGGCAAGCGTCGCCCGCCCGCCATCGCGCAACACAAGACGCGGGCTGAGGCCCAGAAACGGATCGGCGAGGGGACGGGGCGTGGCGCTCACGGGCTCTCAACAGGTTTGAGGAACGAAGGTCAGGTGATGGGGCCAGGCCGGTCCCATAACGCGCCCTCCGATCGACTGAACTGCTGGATCATGGCCATAATGTCGGTGTCATGGTCGGCCGGCACCGGCGCGCGGCCCACGATCCAATTATAGATGTCATGGTCATCCAGACCGAGGAGCGCTTCATAGCGATCGACTTGCGCCGGCGTCAATGAGTCGAGATGACGATCCGCAAAATGTCCCAGAATCAGGTCAGCTTCCTTGAAGCCGCGATACCAGGATCGGTGTTTCAAACGCTTCAGGCGGGCTTGCGCCTCGCTTAGAGGGGGGTCGACGGTCATGGTGGTGCGTGTCCTCTTTGTCTTCCGTCCGAAAAGCATCACATCTTGACGATATAGAGCGGATGGGTCCGCAAATCACCGCGCGCTCCGGGCGCACCTGGCACAAGCTGCCTTGAGAGGAGTTTCAGCCCATGGACATGCCCCTCAACAAAGGCGCCCCAGCCAGACCGGCGCCGGATACCCCCGCACCGCTCTCCCTAGCCCGCCGGCAGCCGGTGGGCGTGGATACGGTCCTGACCCTGGACGATGGGCGCCGCCTCGGCATGCGCGAACATGGCGACCCGGGCGGTGTGCCGACCTTCTACATCCATGGCTGGCCCGGCTCGCGGCTTGAACCGGGCTATTTTCCCTTTCCCGGCATCCGGCTGATTGCCGTGGACCGTCCGGGCTACGGCCTGTCCGATCCTGCCGATCCGTATCATCTCATGGATTGGGCGGCCGATCTTGCCGTCGTGGCGGATCACTTAAAACTTGATCGCTTTGCCGTTGTCGGGGTCTCCGGTGGCGGGCCTTATGCCATGGCCGCCGCGCGCGGGCTCAGCGATCGGATTTTCGCCACCACGCTGATCTGTCCGTTAGGCCCGCCCGAGGCGCCGGGCATGGATAGCGGCAAGATCACGCTGTTGCGCAATATTGGCGGCCATAAGCTCGCGCGCTCGGTACTGTTTCGCCTGGCCCGTCAGCTCATCCTGCTGCCCCAGGGCGAAGATCAGCTTGCCCGCCTGCACGAAACCCGGGCCGATGAACACCCGGATATCGCCGCCCTCGACCCGGATTTCGCTCGCTATCACGTGGGGTCATGGCGCGAAGCGCTGCGATATTCCGCTGAAGGCATGGCCAGCGACGCGCGCATCTACAGCGAAGCCTGGCCCTTCGCCCTGGAGGAGATCACCACGCCCGTGCGCCTTTGGCACGGCGATCAGGATGACATCGTGCCCTCGTCCATAGGCCAGTATTACGCCAAGCACCTGCCCCACTGCGATGCCACTTTCCTCACCGACGAAGGCCACGTCTCCATTGTCCGCCGCCATCTGGATGCCATCGTGGCAGAGATCGTTGCGGCCGGAACCGCGGACTAGCCCTTGCTCCTGCGGCCCCGACACGGCAAGCCTATGCCATGCGACCGGCGATTCTGTTTCCCCTTTATGTCGATGTGACCGAGCTGAAAGGCGTGGGCTCGCGCTTGGCGAAGCTCATCGGCAAAGCCGCCGGCTACAAGGTCGCGGATCTGCTCTGGCATGCGCCCACCGGCCTGATCGACCGGCGCCACAGCCCCAAGATCGCTCAGGCCCGCCCCGGTGACATCGCCACGCTTCACGTCACCGTGGACACGCACGAGCCGCCCGGTCGCCCGCGCGCGCCCTACAAAGTCCGCGTCCATGACGAGACCGGCTTTCTCACGCTGGTGTTCTTCCATCCGCGCAAGGAATACCTGCAATCGATCCTGCCGCAAGGAGCGGTCCGCCACGTCTCAGGCACGGTGGAGGAGTTCTCCGGCGGCTGGCAAATGACCCATCCGGATTTCGTCCTGACCGCCGAAGAATTGGCGGTGACGCCGCTGATTGCACCGGTCTATCCGCTGACCGCCGGCTTAACGCCCAAGGTCATGGCCAAGGCGGTCGCCGGCGCCCTGGAGCGCGCGCCCGAGCTGCCGGAATGGCAGGATCCGCCCTTTCTCAAACAACAAGGGTGGCCTGGCTGGCGCGCGGCGCTGGAGGCGCTGCATCATCCGCAATCGGAAGCGGACCTGGAGCCCGCCAGCCCGGCCCGCGCGCGCCTGGCCTTTGATGAATTGCTGGCCAACCAGCTGGCCCTGGCCATGATGCGCGCCCATGCCAAGGCCCAGCCGGGCCGCACGCTCACGCCCACGGGCACCGTCAGCGCCCGGATCAAAGCGGCTCTGCCCTTTTCCCTCACCGGCGCACAGACCCGCTCCATCGCCGAGATCCTCGCTGAGATGGCCGCACCGGTGCGCATGCTGCGCTTGCTGCAAGGCGATGTAGGCGCCGGCAAAACCGTCGTTGCGCTGTTCGCCATGGCGGCGGCCGTGGAGGCGGGCACGCAAGCCGCCATGATGGCCCCAACAGAGATCCTGGCGCGCCAGCATCACGCGGGCCTGACCCCATTAGCCGAGGCAGCGGGCCTGCGCCTGGCGCTGCTCACGGGACGCGACAAGCGCGCCGAGCGTACCCGCATCATGACCGCGTTGGCGGCTGGCGACATCGACATTCTCGTGGGCACGCACGCCCTGTTTCAGGACGACGTGGCTTTTCGCGATCTGGGCCTTGCGGTGGTTGATGAACAACATCGCTTCGGCGTTCATCAGCGCTGGACGCTCGGGCGCAAGGGCGCTGCCGTGGACATGCTGGTCATGACCGCGACGCCGATCCCGCGCACCTTAACCTTGACCGCCTATGGCGACATGGCCGTCTCGCGCCTCGATGAAAAGCCGCCCGGCCGCAAGCCTGTAGCGACCCGGGCCGTGCCCCTTGGCCGCGTGGACGATGTGATCGCCCATCTCGCCCAATCGGTGACAGAAGGCCGGCAGGCCTATTGGGTCTGCCCGCTGGTCGAGGAGTCAGAAACACTGGACGTGACGGCGGCGGAGGAGCGCTTTCAGGTGCTCACCGAAGCGCTGGGCGAGGGACATGTGGGCCTTGTCCACGGCCGGCTGAAAGCCAGCGAGAAAGACGCGGTCATGGCCGCTTTCAAAGACGGTGCTCTGAAAGTCCTGGTGGCGACGACCGTGATCGAGGTGGGAGTCGATGTGCCCAACGCCTCCATCATGATCATTGAACACGCGGAGCGCTTTGGCCTGGCGCAACTACACCAGTTGCGCGGCCGCGTCGGCCGGGGCGCGGCGGCCTCGTCCTGCCTGCTCCTCTATGGCCCGGCCATCGGCGAGACAGGTCGGGCGCGCCTGAAGATCATGCGGGAGACCGAAGACGGCTTTGTGATCGCCGAGGAGGATCTGCGCCTGCGCGGGGCCGGCGACCTGCTCGGCACCCGCCAGAGCGGCCTGCCCCACTTTCGTCTCGCCGATCTCGACGCCCATAAGGACTTGCTGGACGTCGCTCGCCAATATGCCGAGCTCTGTCTCACCCGCGACCCGGAGCTGCGCTCCCCCCAGGGCGAAGCGCTGCGCATTCTGTTGTATTTGTTTGGCCGCGATGAAGCCGTGCGCTACTTGCGCAGCGGCTGATTGTCAGCGACCAATGACCACCGAGGCTCCCCAACGCCAGCGGTAGTAGAGATCATTCAGCGGCGCTTGGAATGTTGCCCCGCTCCACGGATCGCTAACGATCACATTGCCGAAACCGTCCATGCCTTGCAGCACAATGTAGTGCCCGACAGGTCCATTGGAGGGACGCACAAAGGCGATCATCTTCCAACCAGAAGACAAGGATCCATAGAGCTCTTGTGGACTGGCGGGGCGCCCAACAGCCCAAGCCCGTAACCCATAGGACTGAGACAGAGCCACGACCTCTTGGATATGGGCTGGGCGGTCTTGCGGCCAACCGTCGAGACGAGCAGCAATGTTAATCTGGCTTTCGTAGTATCCCGCTTGCGCAAGGACATCCTGAATACTCGCTGCCCAGCACCAATTGCTCGCTCTTTGTCGCTCAATAGCGTCCGCGGGCAATGCTAGAGAACAAAAAAACACAAGAATGAGCGCAGTTTTCTTTACCAATGCCCACATAATCTCCCCCCCATTTGATGATTAGAGCGCTTTCAGCAAAAGTGTCTGCGGTTTTCCGCCGGAAAAGCGCGCTTAACCAAAGACTGAGAACTGTTTCAATGATCTCGTCTTCAGTGAAACGGCTGTAGGAGATTGCATCCCCTACCGGCAAACCTAT
>CAZVEE010000009.1:46131-68150 GCA_964625525.1 uncultured Alphaproteobacteria bacterium
TGATCCGGGCACGACCGATGCGGCCGTGGCCTTACTGGCGGAGATCACGGCCGGCGGGCCGGTGCTTGAATTCGCTATCGGCACCGGGCGCGTCGCCCTGCCCCTTGCGGCGCGCGGGCTGTCTGTGGAAGGCATTGAGGCGTCGCCGGAGATGATCGCGAACCTGCGTGCCAAGCCCGGCGGCGAGGCAATCCCCGTGACCCAGGGCGATATGGCGGACACCCACCTGGAGCGGCGCTAGGGCGGCTGGGACAAGACGCCCTTTACCGCCCAAAGCACTATGCATGTGTCGGTTTATCGAGCCGCCGCGGCCGGGGGATCTTGAGGGCCGCCGTCCTGGCGCACTGCCAGCTGGCTTTCGCCCTCCATCGCCGCCTCGGGCTGATGATCCAGGCGCGCCCGGGTCTTGCGCAGCATGTCGGCTTTGGTGACGTCGCCGTGCTGCGGTGTCACCAGGCCCCCGGAAATGACAAGCTTGGCGCCCTCTTCCACGGTCATATCGAGGATGATCACGTCCCGGCGCGGCGCGAACAGCAGAAAGCCCGAGGTCGGATTTGGCGTGGTGGGCAGGAACAGGCTCACCATTTCCTCGCCGATATGGTGGGCGATCTCGCTTTGCGTATCGCTGGTGACGAAGGACACGGCCCACATGCCACGGCGCGGATACTCCACCAACGCCACTTGCTTAAAGGACTTGTCCTTCTCCGCGAGCACCGTCTCGAAAATCTGCTTCAGCGCCCCATAGATCGTGCGGACAACGGGCATGCGATCCACCAGGCGCTCGCCGGTCACAATCAGCCAGCGCCCCGCCACATTGGCGGTGAAAAAGCCCAGCACCACCATGCCAAGCGCCATCAGCGCCACGCCCACCCCCGGCACCGTATAGGGCAGATAGGCGAGGACGTCCGAGCCGCCCGGGATCATTTTCAGAACCCACACCACCTGCTGGTCTACGAATGTCACAAACCAGGCGACAAACCAGTAGGTGAGATAAATCGTGATCAGCACGGGGGCTGCGACCACAACACCGGTGAGGAAATAGGTGCGCAAGTCGAACAGCGGACGCTTTACGGGAGCCTTGGCCGAGGCGGAGGAGGCGTCGTTCGGGTCTGTCTGATCGGCCATCGGCATGCGCTCTTTAAGTTAGGGGCGGGACCGTGATTCGGACCCATGCCCCAATCTTCCCGCGCTGTGTGGCAGAATGGCGGTTTCGCGGGTCTTTGACAAAATTTATCGCCCACGCTTATGACACCTTTTTGGGATCGGCCCACGATCTGTCGCTCCCATACGCTGCGGAGGACCTTAAGTGCGCGACGAAGAGACGATTGCCGAGGCCTTATCCGCCGCCGTCCGACGGTTCGTGCCGGGCGCCAGTGGCATTTCCCGGCTCACCCGCCTTTCCGGCGGTGCCAGCCAGGAAACCTGGGCCTTTGACGCCGATGTCCCCGGCGCAACCGCCATACCGTTGATCCTGCGCCGCGCGCCCGGCGGTGGAGGCGGCACCATGGGCAGCACTGCCGCCAGCCTGGAGACCGAAGCCACCATCCTGCGCCTGGCCCATGGCCGCGGTGTGGCGGTACCTGCGGTGCCCTACGTGCTGACACCCGAAGACGGCATCGGCTCAGCTTATGTGATGGAGCGCCTGGAGGGCGAGACCATCGCCCGCAAAATTCTGCGCGATGACGCCTTTGCCGCCGCCCGGCCCCGCATGGCCCGCCAATGCGGCGAGACGCTTGCCCTGATCCATGCCCTGCCTGTCGGTGAGCTGCCGCCTCTGGCTCAGGCGGACGCGCCCGCCCAGTGGCAGCAATATCGCGATATCTATGACGGCTTCGCCGAACCGCGTCCGGTCTTCGATTATGCCTTCCGCTGGCTTGGCGAGCGATTGCCCAACCTGGACCGTTTGGTGTTGGTGCATGGAGACTTCCGCAATGGGAACTTGATGGTGGGGCCGGATGGGGTGCGCGCCGTGCTCGATTGGGAACTCGTGCATCTGGGCGATCCCATGGAGGATCTGGGCTGGATCTGCGTGAATTCCTGGCGTTTCGGCGTCAGCCATAAGCCCGTGGGCGGCTTTGGCGACCTGGACGACCTCATCGCCGGCTATGAGGCCGCCGGCGGCGGCCAGGTGGATCCGGCCCGCGTGGCGTTCTGGCAGGTCTTCGGCACGCTGAAATGGGGCATCATGTGCATGATGATGGTTTCGGCCTTCCGCACCGCCAGCGACCGCTCGGTGGAGCGGGCCGCCATCGGCCGGCGCGCCTCGGAAACCGAAATCGACCTTCTCAACCTGATCGGAGCCTGAGCCCATGCAGACGTCCCCGACGGCCGCGGAACTGGTGACGGCAGTGCGCGAGTTCCTGGAAACCAAAGTGGCCCCTGCGCTGACAGGCCACACCGCCTTCCATGCCCGCGTGGCGGTGAACGCACTTGCGATCGTGGAGCGCGAACTAACCCTGGGCCCGGACGCCCAGGCCCGTGAGCAGGACCGCCTGGAGAGCCTGCTCGGACAGACGGGCAGCCTGGCGGCGCTGAATGCCGCGCTGGCCAAAGCCGTGCGGGAGGGCCATATGGGCCCGGAGACGCCGGGCCTGTTGGAGCATTTGCGCTTAACCACCCTCGACACGGTGGCCATCGACCAGCCCCATTATTCCGGCTATCGCGACGCAGTGGCCGCTGAACAGCAACGGGCGGGAGAAGGAGATCGGCATGGCGACGCCTGAGGGTGTGAAAATCAACCCCACCGCACGGCGCGTGATCTACACGATCACGGTGCTCATCGCGCTGGTCATTGCGGGCGCGATTCTGTTTATGGGCATGGGGCGCAGCCTGTTCCTCTCCGCCATCGATCCGGCCGCGCCATTCGAGACCTACACGCCCCCGCCCGAGCCCGACTATGCCCGGACCGAAAGCTGGGCCGCTTTGCCGTTCACGGATGATTTCGCCGACTTCGTGCCCGCGCGCCTCGCCCCGCCGCCGGTGCCCGCCAATATGGCTGATACCTTCTTCGTGCACTCCACCACGTTTCTGAGCGGCGAAGGCTGGAACGCGGCCACGGGCCACTGGCTTGCCTCAAAGCATGCGGAAGAAACCAGCATTAAACACCATGCCAGCGCCTTTGCCGGCTGCTGCCATGTTTATGCGCCGCGTTATCGCCAGGCGACCTATTTCGCCACGTTGAACGAGGGCCGCGACGACAGCCGCCGCGCCCTGGACCTGGCCTATGAGGACGTGCGCCGCGCGTTCCGGACCTATATGGCGCGCTGGAACCAGGGCCGCCCGATCATCCTGGCCGGCCATGGCCAAGGGGCGCGCCATGTGCTGCGTTTGCTCGAAGAAGAAATCTCCGGCAGCCGCCTGCGCCGGCAACTGGTGGCTGCGTATCTGGTGGGCGTCGGCGTCCCGCTTGATCACATCGGCGAAACCCTGCCCGATCTTCCCGTTTGCGCGAGCGCGACGCAGACACGGTGCGTGGTGGGCTGGACGAGCCTGGCGGAAGGCCGCGACGATGATCGCTATGCCACCCAATCCCTGCGCCTTGAAGACGGTGTCTACCGCGCCAATGCCAATCGCGCGCGCCTGTGTGTCAATCCGTTAAGCTGGGAGCCTGACGGCACCATGGTCACCGCCGAGCGCAATCCCGGCGCCCTGCCCTTTACTCCGGGCCTTGACGCTCTGCCTGATCCGGTCAGCGGCGTCACAGCCGCCCGCTGCGAACAAGGCGCCCTGCGGGTGAATACGGGTGATGCGGAGGGATTTCGCCATGTGCTCAGCGAGCCGGGCGACACCCACTATCTCGATTACAATCTGTTCTATGTCTCGGTCTGGCAAAATGCCCGCGACCGCGCCTTGGCCTTCCGCCAGCGGGGAGGACGGCGCTGACATCGGGTGTTAGGCCTCAGCGCGACAGCTCCCCTCAAGGATCGGCCCCACCGGCAGGCACCGGCAGGGCCGAGGTCATGGTCGGGTCGGCCCGCCCCGTTTAGCCCCCCGGGCGTGGATCAATCCGCACCCGGCTGGTCACGAGCAACCAGATCAGCACCGCCTGGATCAAGGGCGGGATCGCCGCCGCGAAGGGGGCTGTGGTCACTGTTGGCATGAAGACCGACAGCCAGGTCGTGGAGAGCGTCCACACGCTGACGATCACCGGCAGCACGAAGTAGAGCACCAGCAGCGTCACAATCGCCGCCAGCCCGCCCCGCCCGCCGGGCGTCCCGACGCTAAATGCCAGCACGATGCCCACGTCGCGGATCAGGAAGAACAGAGCCGCCAGAAGCAAGGCCCGGCTGTCGAAGTTCACCGGTCCGATGCCTTCAAAGGTCAGGATCTCGCTATCGCCGTCGAAGTTGAATTCCCGCTCGAAGTCGAAATTCTCCCGCAGCACCAGCGGATCGGTGAACAGGATCACAATCACGGTCATGACGATGGCCGCGAGCAGCGACCAGCCCCAACTCGGCAAGCGTCCCAGTGCCGCGCCGAGCCGGCCCTCCGAGGCCCGCGCCCCGATCCACCGCAAGGTCACGCCGTCCTTGGCATCAAGCAGCACAGTCAGATAGGTCAGAAGCGCTGCCACGAAAGCCGCCACATAGAGCCGCGCGCTCTCCACACTGCCGGCGGCAAAGCCCACCGTATCGCCCGCATAGCCGGCCCAGTAGCCCATCATGGTCAGCAGGAACAGAATGAACGCGGTCGGTCCGGTGGCGTATTGCAGTTCCTCGCGCATCAAGCGCCAGGCGCCCACCACGGCCCAGAACAAGAACAGCCCCAGCGAGACCAGCGTGAACGGCACCGCGTCGAACATCATGCCGAACCAGGTGACCTCAGGCGCCGCCTCGAACATGTCCGCCAGCCGCACGGAACTCCAGATCCCTTGCGCGATCCACGCCGCCAGCAGGCCCACGGCGAAAAAGCCAAAGACCCCAAAGCTGCGCCCGGCGAGGCTGCGACGCACGGCCAACAGGCTTGCAAACAGCGCGACCGCATGGCCAAACACCCCCACCGCCAACAAGGACAGCACATCGCTGATCGCCACACCCACGCCACTGATCGAGGACGTGGTGACGAAGACGAGCCCCAGGCACATCAGGCCGCCATACCAGGTGAACAGCGTCGCCCCAAAGAGCTTGCCGACCACCATGGAGAAAGGCCGGATCGCCGACATGCGCTGGCCGTCCCAGGTGCGGTCATTGATCTCGCCGACAACCGAGCGCCCGGCAAGCCACGTGCCCCAGATAATGACGATGATCCCATAGGCGCCTTCGCCGAACTCTTTCAGAGCCAGCGCCGAAGCATCGAAGTTATCCGCCGTCAGATGAACAGCGAGGCCGATCAGCCCCAGCACCAGCGGCATCATGAGCAGCCGCTGTGGCGACAGGGTCAACCAAGCATTGCGTAGAAGTTCCGGATTCATGGACCTGTCCCCCCTCAGGCGCCGCCGCCGGAGCCCTGAGGCCACTGCACGCGCGAGAAATACGTATCTTCCAGATCCTCGACGAAATCCGTCACGCTGCTAACGGCGAAGCCGCCGGCCACCAGCGCTTTCAGAAGCGCCGCGCGCTGCTGCGCCGGATCGCCCGTGCCGTCGAGTTCCGCCGTCGCCACCCGGTCGCTGGCCTCAATCAGGGTGACACCAGCCTGCCCGCCCAGGAATGAGCCCAGCGAGGCATTGGCCTCGGCCAATTCCACCCGCACCACAGGCCGTGCGGACACTGTGAGGCTCTCCACCACCCGGCCCTGGTCCATAATGATCATGTGGCTCGAATAGGCCTTTAGTTCCGCTAGGATGTGGGAGGACACCACGAGGGTCACGCCCTCGGCCTGGAACTGGCGGAACAGGGTCGCCAGCGCCCTGCGCGCTTCCGGGTCCAGATTGGACGCGGGCTCATCGAGCAGGAGCAGCGGCGGTTCATGCACGATGGCCTGGCCGATGGCCAGCCGCTGGCGCATACCGCCCGACAGTTCCTGGGCCTTGGCGTCCATACGATCGCTCAACGCCACCCGCACCGCCGCCTGCTCCACCGCCTGAGAGGCCTCGCGCGCCGACAAGCCATGGGCCCGTGCGGCAAAGCTCAGGCACTGGGCCACGCTCAGCTCCATGTAAAGGCCGTAGCTGTCCGGCAGATAGCCAACTTGCTCGTGGATCTCGCGTGGATAATCCTGGGTGTCGAGCCCGGCGATCTCCACTGTGCCCGAAAAGGGCCGCTCCAGAGCGGCTATACAGCGCAGCAAGGTGGTCTTGCCCGCTCCGTTCGGGCCTACAAGCGCTGCAATGGCGCCCTTGGGCACGTGCACCGAGACGTCGTCGAGCGCCCGCGTCGTCGGGTACTCATAGATCAAATGCTTCACGTCGATCATGGACGCCCCCTGCGCCGTTTTCTCGAAATTATGTCATCTGACTGTAATTGCGGCGCTCGCCGCCGTTAAGTCACCGTTTCACAAAAACAACGCGGAAATTTTGACACCGATCTTCCGGTGGACTGACCGGGGAGGACACTTTGCCCGGGCCAGATCTCTTACGCCTGCACGCGCCGTCCGCTAGCCTTTGAGACATGTTATCTCGTGCGCTCTTGGGGGGCTTATGTTTCGTCTTATTGGACCCGTTTTGGTTTTTCTGATGTTTGCTGTGCCGGGAAGCGGGGCGAGCGGGCAACCCGCAACAGCAGATCCCATCGGCGCCTTTCTGGACACCCAGGTGGATTTCTCCGGGACGGTCCTGACCGGCGGCCTGGACGATGCCCCCCAACAATGGGTGCGCGGCCTCGCGGACGCCCAAACCGGACGCACGATCACACCGGACGACTCATGGCGCTGGGCTTCGGTGACCAAGCAACTCGTCGCGGTGCTGATCATGCAGCATGTGGAAGACGGCGCTCTTGCCCTCGACGACACGCTGGCTGACCGCGTGCCCGACTTTACCGTGCCCGGAACAGACGCCATCACGGTTCTCGATCTACTGCGCCACACCTCCGGCTTAGGCGAGCCCACCGACTTGCCCACGCCCACCGCCGACGGCCAGGTGGACGCCCTTGCCCATTGCGCCGTCGATCCCATCGCCGCTCCGGCCGAGCGCTTCGCTTACAACAACTGTGACACAGTCCTGCTCGGTGTCATTCTCGAGCGCGTCAGCGGCCAGGACTGGGCGAGCCTCATGCAGGAGCGGATTTTCGACCCGGCTGGCATGACCAGCGCGGGTATCATGACCGGCACCATTCCCACCACGATCAAAGGCTACGCCTCCGCCGGCACGCCCGAGGCCCCCGTCAATCCCGCCGTTTACGGGGCCGCCGGCGCCGCCTATGGCAACCCACAAGATCTGATCCGGTTCAACACGGCACTGATGACTGACCAGTTGCTCCGCACGGACACTAGAGAGCGGTTATGGACTGGCGAGCCCCGCTTCGGCTTCGTAGCGCTCGGCGCCTGGAGCTTTCCAGCGCAGCTCACGGGCTGCGAGGGGCCGGTGCCGCTGATTGAACGCCGCGGTTTCATCGGTGGTGTCCAGGTGCGCAACATCATCGCTCCAGAACAAGAGAAGAGCGTTGTGGTGTTCGTAAACCGGGCTGACTTTACGTTCGGCGAAATCTGGACCGGCAGCGGCTTTTCCCACCGCCTGCTGAGCCTGGCACTGTGCAATGGGTGATGCCGTCCTGGTGATCTCCGCCTCACAATGGGAACACATGGCGCGCGTGGTCGCGCTGATGCCTTTTTTTCGGAGCAAGGCAGACGCAGGGTTCGGGCGGAGATTCGCTGTGATCATCGGCGGGACCGGCTATGGTGCCCCCGGTAGATGTCAATGGATTGCAAGGCGTTATGCGCACAGAGCACGGAGTGCGGCAAGCTTGGGAGACCGGGGTGAGAAGTCTCGGGATCGGCGCTGCCGTGCTGCTGGTGCTTGTGGTGGCCTTCACCGCCTGGGTGTTTCGGGACACGCTAAACGCCTATGCCATCACACCGGGCATTGGGTTTCAGGCCGCGCCGCGCCCGCCCACGCCTGACTACGGGATCACCCGCGCCTGGGCCGCTTTGCCGGGACGTCTTGATGGCTCTGACCTGGCGCCGGGCAATGCGGCGGGCGGCCTGGCGGAGGTCTGGCGCCGGGTCGATGTCTTTTTTGTCCACGCCACCACGTTCGCATCGTCAGAAGGCTGGAACGGCCCCATGGACGGCGCGGCTGGCCTCATGGTGGACACACAAGCCCTCCCCCAAGCCGCAAGCGCCTTTGCCGCAGCGGGCCGGGTTTACGCGCCGCGCTATCGCCAGGCGACGCTGCATGCCTTCCGGTCCGGGAGCGAGGATGCCCGCCGGGCTCAATCCTTTGCCTATCAAGATGTGCGCCGGGCCTTTCGCCACTACATGCGTTTTCGCAATCGGGGCCGGCCCTTCATTCTCGTCGGGCACGGTCAGGGGGCGCTGCACACGCTGGGCCTGCTCCAGGACGATATCCTGGGCAGCACCATTCAAGAACGCTTGATCGCCGCTTATCTGGTGGGCCACCCAGTGCCGCTTGATCTGTTCACCGGCCCCTTGCGGGGGATGGCGCCCTGCCGCGATCCGAATGACACCGGCTGCCTCGCCGCTTGGACTCTGGCGGGCGAGACGCCCGACTATGCCCTGGTTTGGCAGAACCAGCGCCTTGCTCCTGTGGGCGAGCGGGCGGTGCTCTGCACCAATCCCCTAACCTGGTTCACCGATGAAGGCGCAGCGTCCCGTATGACCAATGCGGGAGCCCTTAAGACAAGCGCCGCCCTCCACCCCGCACCCTTGGTCCTCGGCGTCACCGGCGCCGTGTGCGAGGGCGGCGTCTTAAAGACCGACACGGATCTTCCTGCCGCGCTGTCGGGCTCTGCCCGCGACGTGACGCTGTTCTACCAGTCCATCCGGGAAAACACAGCCGCCCGCGCTACCGCCTTTTTCTCGCGTCGTTGACGGTTCAATCAAGGCCTGGGGAAACCGGAGCTGGCATTGATGCGGGTGCGGTCGGCGTGGCCGAGGCCTTCGCGCATGTGGCGCAACAACTCGGGCAAGCTGGCGTCCATGGTCTCGAAATGCGCCGGCCGGTCGAGAAGCGCCTTGAGCGGTGGTGCCAGCTCCACGGGGCGGGCGATCACCGGCTCCACCACTTCCGGGAATTTCGAGGCGTGCGCGGTGGCGGCGAGCACCCAGGGCTGTTGCTTCGGCGCGCCCACCAGCCCGTGATAGGCGTGCAGCCCCGCCGCCGTATGCGGACACCAGACCAGACCGTGGCGCTGATGATCGCGGGCGATCGTGCCCCGGATGGCTTCATTGCTCACCCCCACGGCACTGACGCCGAAATCGGTCAGCGCCTCGCGATCACCGAGCGCCATCAGCCGCTCGAAATTGCTCGGCGCGCCCACATCCATGGCATTGGCAATGGTGGGCACGGAGGCGCGCGGAGTGTAGCGTCCCGTCAGGAAATAATCCGGAATCGTCTCATTGGCATTGGTGGCGCACAAGATCCGGCCAATGGGCAGGCCCATGATCTTGGCCCAGACGCAGGCCAGCGCATTACCCAGATTGCCCGTTGGGATGATCACATTGGCGGGCTCGCCCGTGATCGCGTGCACCCGCAGCGCCGCCCAGGCGTGATAGCACAGCTGCGCCAGCACCCGCGCGATATTGATGGAATTGGCCGATGTCAGGTTAAAGCCCCGGCGCATCTCCTCATCGGCGAAGGCCTGTTTCGCCAGCGCCTGGCAGGCATCGAAATCGGGCTTCACCGCAAGCGTCAGCACATTGCGCGACCAGCAGGACAGTTGATGCTGTTGCAGGCTCGACACGCGGCCTTCTGGGAACATCACCACCACCCGCGCCTCGGGCCGGTTGTCGAACGCCGCTGCGACCGCGCCGCCAGTGTCGCCCGACGTGGCGACGAGAATAGTAAAAGGCGGGTCTTCGGGTTGTTTCAGCCGGGTCAGACATTCCGCCAGGAAACGCGCGCCGAAATCCTTGAACGCGGCCGTGGGGCCGTGAAACAGGTCCAACACGAAGAACCGCGCCTCGTCCCCGTGCGGACGGTTCAATTCCAGCGGAAAGTTAAAGGCGCTCTCGCACATGACCTCAAGGCTGGGGCGCAGCTCATCGGCGGCGAAGAACGGCGCCAACAGGCGCGGCGCGAGAGTGGCGAGTGGCGCCTCCGGGTTGAGCTTCTCCACATCAAGCTGAGGCAGCGCATCGGGGACATAAAGGCCGCCATCGGGCGCCAGACCCGTCATCACCGCCTCGCTCAACGAGACCGCCGGGCTTTCATTCCGGGTGCTGACGAACCGCATAGCTGCTTTGTCTCCCGTGTTCCACGCCTGATCGCACACCCCGTGGTCACACGAGGGTGCGCGCCCCTTCAATCCCCTGCGGCGCATCCAGGATCTGCGCCCCGGCGCCCGCCACCGGCGCCGCATAGGAGCGGTATCCGATTCCCGCCGTCTCGAACGCCCCACCCAGCGCCGCCGCCACCGCGTCCGCCTCGCCCGGCGCGGCCCAAGCAAAGACCGACGGCCCGCTGCCCGATAGCGAACACCCAATAGCCCCCGCCTCCAGCGCCGCCGCCTTGGCCGCAGCAAAGGGGGCCACCAGATGCGCCCGCTGTGGCTCCACCAGCGCGTCTTTCATGCCCAGGCGCAAAAGCGCCCGGTCGCCCTCGTAACAGCCCGCCAAGAACAGCGCCACATGGCGCGCATGCAGCACCGCCGTCGCCAGCGGCACGTCTGGCTTCAAAACCGCGCGCGCCATGCGCGTTTCCACTGTGATATCGGGATGCACCAGCAGACAGACGAGATCATCCGGCACCGGCACGGGCCGCACCCGCAAGGGAACGTCTTCGCACAAAAGAACAACGCCGCCGTAAAGACTGGCCGCCACATTGTCCACCGGCGGTGGGTCGGCGGAGGCGCGCTCGCCTTCAAAGGCACAAGCCAGCACCGCGTTTCGGTCGAGCGGGTCGCCCAGCAGGGCATTGACGGCCACCGCCGCCGCGACCGCCGATGCCGCCGAACCGCCCATGCCTGAACTCATAGGCACGCCCTTGTCCACATCCAGGACGACGCCGCCCGGGTGCCCGGCCTGCGCCAGCACGGCCTGGCCTGCCCGTAACGCCGTATTGTGCGCCACCTCTTGGGGCAATCGCGTCACCAAACCGCTGACGGCGCCGAGCGTGAGGCCCGGCGCCTCGACCGCGCGCGCGGTCACGGTGTCAAACAGGACCGGAAAGGCTTGGCCCAGAATATCGAAGCCGACGGCCACATTGCCGATGCTGGCGGGCGCCCGCGCCGCGCGGAGAGAGTGAACCATCGGCGTCTTCCGTCGGTTTCCAGTTTACGCGTCCTGCGCCCCGATAATGCAGACCGCGCACACATTGGTAGAGGGGGTGCCGCCCAGATTATGGGTCAGGCCGATAGACGGGCTCGGCAATTGGCGTTCTCCTGCCCGACCCTGCAGTTGCAGATACATCTCATAAAGCATGCGCAGCCCCGAAGCGCCGATCGGGTGCCCAAAACACTTCAAGCCGCCATCGATCTGACACGGCACGCCGCCACTGGAGTCGTAAAAGCCCTCCATGACATCACGCCAGCCACCCCCTTCTGGGGAAATGAACAGGTCTTCCATGGTCACCAATTCGGTGACGGAGAAGCAGTCATGCACCTCCATCATGGACACCTGATCGCGCGGCCGCTCGATCCCCGCCTCTTGATAGGCCTTGCGCGCCGCCACGCGAGCGGTGTGAAAGTAGCTGCCGTCCCAGGAATTGTGCGACGATTCCAGGCCATTGGAGAGGGACAATTGCAGCGCCTTCACGGTGATGATGTCGCTTTTACCCAGGCTGCGCGCGATTTCCGGCGTTGTCACAATGGCGCAGGCCGAACCATCCGACACCCCGCAACAGTCAAACAGGCCCAGCGGCTCGGCGATCATGGGCGCTTTCATCACCTGCTCTTCGGTGATGACATTGCGCAGATGCGCCTTAGGGTTCTTGGATCCGTTCTCGTGGCTCTTCACCGAGACATGGGCAATAGCGCGCTTCAGCGTGTCCGCGTCCACCCCATGTTTTTTCATGTAAGCACTGGCAAGCTGAGCGAATGATCCGGGGGCGGACATATTGGGCGCTACTTGCGGATTGAACGTGCCGGGCTGCGGCACGGGCAGGCCGCCATAGCCCGTATCCTTGAGTTTCTCCACACCCAGCGCCAGCGCGATATCACAAGCGCCCGCCGCCACCGCATAAACGGCACCGCGAAAGGCCTCGGAGCCGGAGGCGCAGAAATTCTCCACCCGCGTCACCGAGATGTTCGGCAGGCGCAAGGTGGTGGACAGCGGCGTGCCGCCCTTGCCCACGCTCGCCTCTTCAATATGGGTGGAGAACCAGGCCGCCTCGATCTGATTGGTGCCGATCCCGGCGTCTTCGAGGGCCTCCAGATAGGCCTCCACCATCAGTTCTTCCGCGCCCGCATCCCAGCGTTCGCCGAATTTGGAACACCCCATGCCTAGGATGGCCACCTTATCCCGGATGCCCGTTGCCATGGTCTCGTCCTCCCATTTGCCGTCGGTTTTTTCTCTCCGTCCGGCGGGCAGTATCGGCGCCTTTTGGCCGGGCTTCAATGCGGTCTGCTCTTGACGGATGGGAGCAAGGCGCCAATCTGCCGGACGTCACCGACCAACAGGAGGGTTTGATGGCCCGCAAAGCCAATCCGATGGCCAAGGCGCTGCGCACGACCGTGTTCCGCCCCAAGGTTCAGGGTGATCCCCGAAAAGATCCGCGCAAGACGCGCAAAAAGCTGAAAGCGGCTCTCAAGCGGGAGCCGCTTTTTTCTTATGGGGCCGATGACGTGGCCGACGCGGTGCGGGGCCCGAGCGCGGTGTACAGACACGCCGCGATGATCGCCGCCGCGCCGATCCAGAGCGTCCAATGGGGCAATTCCAGGAAGAACACCCAGCCCAAAAGCGCACTCCACAACAAGGCGGAATATTCGAACGGCACCAGGCTCTGCACGCAGGCCCGCGCATAGGCCATGGACAACAGCATCCAGACACTGGAGCCCGTTACCGCGAGGGCCAGAATCCACGGCAGTGCACTGACCGGCGGCAAGGGCGCGAAGACCAGCGCCACCGGCGCCAGCCACAACGCCGGCATCACATTGGCAAAAAACGCGATCGCCTAATGCCCATCCGAGCGCGCCCGCGCCCGCCGCATAATCAGCGACAAGGCATAAAACACCGCCGCGGCGAGCGCCGCCAGCCGCCCCAGCAGCGTACCCGCCTCGCCGTCTCCCGGATCACTGCCCAGCGCAATCACCACCACGCCCGCAAAACCCAGCAGCGACGCGAGCAGCACGCGCGCCTGCGGACGGACGCCAAGGATGAGCCATTCCAGCGGTGCCACCATGAGCGTGGCGGTAAAGCCTAAGGTGGTGGCTTCCGCCAAGGGCAGTTTTGTCAGGGAGAAAAAGAACAGCAGCACCATGGCCGTATGCACGAGCCCGCGCAGCATATGAAAGCGTGTCGCCGGCCATCCGGGCAGCCGCTCCCCCGACCACCACCACACAGCGCGCCGTGCGCACGTCGTGCTCGATCACTTCGTCCCAGCGGTCGCCTGCGCGCAGGTCCGTGTCCCACCAGACGCTAAAGCCCGCCGCTTCCAAGGCCGCCACGATCGGGCGCACCCGCGCCGCGTCGGCCTTCGCGTAGCTCACGAAAACGTCGGTCATGCTGCTCCCCCCAGCGCCTCACCGCTGGAAACTATCGGTAATCGGCGTAAGCTCCGCAACCAGGACACACACGGGGGACGTACCATGCGCATTCGGATCTGGGCCCTTCTGATGGCCGTGATTGTGGCGGGCTGCACACAGGAGCATCCGCCCACTGAAGGCCCTCCCGTGGGCATGCAGCGGCTCAGCTTGGAGGATCCTGAGCGGCTGGCGTGGGATGGGGACCGCCACCGGCCGCTGGCGACCTTCGTCTGGTATCCCGCCCCGGACGGCACCGCGATGGCCGAGGTCGTGGTCCCGGCGCAGCGCCCGGTGTTTTTCGGCGGTCACGCGGCCCGTAACGCCCCTTTGGCCGAAGGCGGCCCTTATCCGCTGGTGCTGCTCTCCCACGGCACAGGCGGCTCGGCCTTTCAGATGATGTGGCTGGGGCGCGCGCTCGCCGCCCGGGGCTACATCACGGCGGCGGTTGATCACCACGGCAATACGGCCGCTGAAGAGGCCTTCGATGCGCGCGGCTTCCGCATGCCCTGGCTGCGAGCCCAGGATCTGAGCGCGGTGCTCGATCAGCTCTTGAGCCATGACACATTCGGTCCCCGGATCGATCCGGACCGCATTGCCGCGGCGGGTTTTTCTCTCGGCGGCTACACGGCGATGACGCTCGCCGGCGCGCGCAGCGATCTGGCGCGCTTTGAGGCCTTCTGCGCCGGGCCGGACCGGGACCGCACCTGCGACGCCCAGGCGGAGTATCCGGAAGCGGACACCGCGTTCGCCGCCCTTCGCGCCGTAGATCCCAGCCTTGAGACAGCCATTGCGCGCCATGGGGATGACTTCGGCGATGCTCGTGTGAAGGCCATCGTGGCGCTTGCCCCGGCGCTCGCCGCAATGCTCACCGATGAAAGCCTGGCCGCCATTGATGCGCCGGTCCTGATCATCGCCGGAGATGCGGACACGGTCACGCCGGTGCGCACCAATGCCGCGCGCCTGCTCAACACCCTGCCCAACGCACAGATGGAAATCCTCCAGGGTGCGACCCACTATGGCTTCTTGAACACCTGCACCGCCCGGGGTCGCCGTTTCGTCCCCGTCTGCGCCGATGACCCGGCCATGCCCCGCGCAGACGTGCACGACCAAGCCATTGCCTTCATCGAGACCCACTTGCGGCGGAGCCTCACGCCGTGAGTCGTTACATCGGCACCGCTTTCCAGAAATAGCGGCGGAAGCCCCGGGTCTCGTCGAAATCCTTGATGCGGAAGACCATGCGCACGGCCATGCCGGTTTCGACCGTACCCGGATCAACATCCGTCAAATCGGCCATCAGGCGCCCGCCTTCTTCAAAGGTCACCATGCCGTAGTGCTGCGGCGGATCCATGGAATAGGTCAGATAATCCGCAGACCAGGACAGCATGGACCCCGGCCGGTCGGCAAAGCTATAGGGCTCCTGGGTATCCACCGCGCCGCAATTGGGGTTCACACAGATCCGGCTGCGCGGATATTGCGCCGTACCGCAAACCGTACACCGTCCCCCCACCAAGCCAGAGATAACGTCGTCCTTGCGATAAAGCACGGTGAGAGCGGTCTTGTTGTCCTTCTCCGCCCGCATGCCCTTGTCCCAGTCGAGCATGTTTTTGAAGGTGAGCAGCTTCATGTAATTGGTTTCCGCCTTGCGTCGCGCTAGCGAGCCGGTGACGGCTCGCCGTTTGGGCAGGCTGGCAATGGCTTCGGTGACCTCAAACAGCAGCGCCGTCACCCCTTGGGCGAATTGCACGACCAGGATCCGCTCACCTGGCCGGGCGTCCTCCAGCGCATGGGCAAGCATCACCAGCGCGTGGGCCGTGCCCGCCTCGCCGCATTCCATGGCCAGGTTCGGGCGCACGGCGTCCGGCTTGATCCCCACCATGCCCGCGATCTTGGGCGGGATGGCCGGGAACGGGCTTGGCAGGATCATATGCGTGATGGTGTCCGCGCCGACATCGGTCTTCTCAAAGAGCGCCTTGACCACGCGGGGCACGAGCTTCGAGTAGCCCTCGTCGCGGATCCAGCGCTCTTCCCAGTGATAATCGAAGCGATGGCCCTCGCCCCGGAAGTGATCGACAAAGTTCGCCGTCAGCGTCTGCGCACCCACAAAGCGGGCAATGGGATTTTCCGCCCCCACCAAAAGCGCCGCAGCCGCGTCGCCATAGTCCATTTCCTGCGGGCTTGCCGCCCGCGCCATGCGGGTCTCCCCGGCCGTGACCAACCCGGCCTGGGCCATGCCGCTCTTGACGGTGGTGAGGGCATCGAGAAGCGCGGTGACGCCCGCCCGCTGCGAGCCGGTGGCATCGCTGGAGCGCAAGGTGTCCGGCAAGCCCAGCGCCGAGGCCACAATGCTGGCATTCAGCCGGTCGGCGAAGGGGAATGTCGTTGAGGCCGCATGCAAGGTCTCGATCCGCGCCCGGTCGAACCCATCAAGGCAATCCCGGGCCGCTTCCACCGACAAGGTCACCGCGTCCTCGTCCCAATTGGCCAGCGCCCGTTCGCCCTTGGCGCGGCCGCGCAGGCCCGGGTTCAGCCAGGCATGAGCCTGCGCAATGGCTTTGCGCTCAAGCCGCAGGCGAGGCACATAGGCCCCGAACGAGACGATACCGACCATAAAGTCCTCCCAGACCGATTGTTGTGCGCTTGGTGCGCTTCGCGGCTCAGTGTAGCGGATGCTCTCGGGTCGGCAACGCGGGTCTTGCGCCCGCCGGAGCGAGGCGGTAGGCCACAGGCCCACGACGAAGGAAGCCTGGCCAATGCCCCACGACACGCCCCATATCACCGCCGCGCGCGCCGTGCTCGCCACCGAAATCAAGGGCCTGGAGGCGCTCGCCGCCACCCTTGATCCCCGCTTTGAAGAGGCGGTCGAGACCCTCGACCGGGCCCGCGGTCGGGTGATCGTGTCGGGCATCGGCAAAAGCGGGCATGTGGGCTCCAAGATCGCCGCCACCCTCGCCTCCACCGGCAAGCCCGCGCAGTTTGTCCATGCGGCCGAAGCAAGCCACGGGGATCTGGGCATGATCACCGAGGACGATGTGGTGCTGGCCCTGTCGAAATCCGGCGAGACGGCGGAGTTAAGCGATCTGATTGCCTTCACGCGCCGCTTCTCCCTGCCGCTCATCGCCATCACGGCCGATGCCGACAGCACGCTGGCGCGGCGTGCGAGTGTGGCGCTCGTGCTGCCCGATACGCCCGAGGCCTGCCCCAATGGTCTCGCGCCCACCAGCTCGACCACCATGATGATGGCCCTGGGCGATTGCTTGGCCATTGCACTCCTGAAGAAACGCAACTTCTCAGCGAGTGACTTCAAGCAGTTCCACCCGGGCGGCAAGCTCGGTGCCCAGCTTCTTCACCTGCGCGATATTATGCACACCGGCGAGGCCATACCGCTCGCGCGCATCGATACGCTCATGTCGGAGGCGCTCGTGACCATGAGCGCCAAGCGTTTTGGCTGTGTCGGCGTCACCGATGAGGCGGGCGCGCTCGTCGGCATCGTCACAGACGGAGACTTGCGCCGGCATATGAGTGCTGATCTCATGGACCGAACGGCTGGGTCCTTGATGACCCACGGGCCCAAGACCGGCACGCCCACGATGCTCGTCGCCGAAGCGGTGAACATGATGAATGCGAACAAGATCCTGGTGTTGTTTGTGGTTGGGGACGCGGGCGAGCCTTTGGGTGTGGTGCATATGCACGATGTATTGCGGGTGGGCGCCGCCTGAAGATCGCGCCTCCTGCTGGTCCTGTGAGCATCCACAAGGCCGAGGTTTGGGGGAGGCCGCATGAATTTCGATCTGTTTGTTCAGCTCTCGCCGCCGGTGCAGATCCATTTGATCACGGCCGTGATCGCATTTGCGCTCGGGCTGGTGATCTTCCTGTTGCCCAAGGGCACGTCCTGGCACAAGACCTTCGGATGGATCTGGGTGGGCTTGATGCTGCTCGTGGCCATCAGCTCGATTTTCATCCGTCTCATCATTCAGGGGGAAGACACCTTCTATGAGGGCTTCTCCTCGATCCACATCTTCACCATCGTGACGCTGGCGTCGTTGCCTTTGGCCCTGGCCCATATCCGCACCGGGAATGTGCAGGGCCATCGCGGAGCGATGATCGGGCTCTATATCGGGGCGCTGCTCATCGCGGGCGCCTTCACTTTCCTCCCCGGTCGGGTCATGCATCAGATGGTTTTCGGCGGCTGAAGGCGGGCTGAGGCCGGGAGGCGGCCATGCTGCGATGGGACGCGGTCTTGTTTCTGGGCCTGACCTTCGGCTTCAGCTGGACCGTGGGCTCCGCCATTTATGCCTATGGGCTGTGGCGCAATCCAGCCCTGGTCACTCTGACCAGCGTGGTCTTCATGATGGGGCCGGCCATCGGGGCGCTGATCACCGCTGTGCTGTTCGACAGGCACCGGATGCTGGACGCCTTGGGGCTGCATGTGCGGCTGAATTGGATATGGCTGTGGGCCTGGGCGTTTCCGCTGGTGATGATTGCCGGTGCCATTGTGGTCGATTGGACGCTCTCGGACGCCCGCTTTGATCCCATCGCTCATATGACCGCAATTTTTGAACAAGCCGGCCAGGATCCGGCCGATTTGCCCGTGGATCTGGAGACCCTTTTGTGGGTGCAGTTGATCGCGGCCCTGACGATTGGCCCGGCCATCAATACGGTTGTATCGCTCAGCGAGGAACTGGGCTGGCGCGGTTGGCTGTGGGATCGCTGGCGTCCTAGTGGCTTTTGGGTCGCAAGCCTGACCATCGGGGTGATCTGGGGACTGTGGCATATGCCGCTGGTGGTCATGGGACTGAATTATCCCGGCATGCCGGTCGCCGGGCCGTTGCTGATGGTGATCTTCTGCGTGATCCTCAGCCCCTTGATGGGATGGGTGCGGGAGGCCGGTGGCTCGGTGCTGCATGCCAGCCTGTTCCACGGCACGATGAATGCCGCGTCCGGGCTGGTGATCATTGCGCTGGGGCTGAACGCCTGGCCCTATCTGGGGATTGTGGGCCTGGGGGGCTTTCTCACGGGGCTTGCACTTTGGCTGGTGCCGGTCCTGGCCAGGCGGCAAGCGCGGGAGCGCGCGTCAGGGCCTTAGATCCAGATGGGCATTGGCGGCGGCGAAGCGCTCTTCAAAGCCTGGGAGGTGGTCTACCTTGATCCCGGCGGCGCGCAACACGTCGAGCCCCATCTGCGCGGCCACGAACGTCGCGGGCTCATGAGCCGCATAAACCACCCGGCTGAAACCGGCGGCCACAATCCGCTCAGAACAAGACAGGCGCGCCGAGGCGCGAATGCGGCAGGGCTCAAGCGAGCAATAGATCGTGTGCGGAATGGCACCCTCAGGCAGGCGTGCGAGCGCCGCTTCCTCTCCATGCTGCTTGGGCTCGTCCTGGCGACTGAAGCCGGTGGCGAGCACCTGGCCATGCCTATCCGCAATCACGGCCCCCACCGCGAACGCGGTTTCAGAGCGCGGGCAGCGCATCGCAAGATCGCACGCCAGCGCCATCAAGTCCCGATCATGGCCACTCATGACTTCACCTCCAACCACAGCACCGTGGTATCACCGAACTGCTCGGTCTGCGCGAGATGCAGCCGGTCCCGTCCCAACAGCTCAAGCCCCCCCGGTGTGACAAAGGGCGCCCGGCCCGAGGCACCAAGCAGAACCGGCGCCAGCGCAAGACGCATCCGCTCTGCCGCGCCCGCCGCCAGGAAGGCGGTAATAATCCGCCCGCCCCCTTCCACCAGCAACGTCGCAACGCCCCGCGCCCTCAACGCCGCTTTCAAATCCGCAATCCAGTCCACCCCTAACGCCAGCACACTCGCCAATCCACCATACGCGGCGGTGAGCGCCGCGACCCGGTCGGCTGGACACGCCACGATCTTCTCCGCGGAACCAGCCGTGAAGAACGCATTGCCTGGATCGAGATCCGCCGACCGGGTCACCACGACCTTGATGGGATGGGGCGCCGCCCCGCGCGCCTGGCGCCGGGCGGCCGCATCTGGATCACGCGTTGCGAGGGATGGATTATCCCGGCGCACAGTCTCACCGCCAACCAGAATGGCATCGCAATCCGCCCGCACGACCTGGACCGCCGCAAGATCGGCCGGCGAGGACAAGACACACCGCGCCGGCTGGTCGTCGTCGAGAAAACCGTCCAGCGATACAGCGCAGGAAATCGTGGTCTTGAGCGGGATCATGGTGCAGGCGCGGTGTCCCCGATAGAGTGGCACATGCGATCACCAACCCTAGCACGGGGAGCGTGCCCATGAGTTTCATCCTGCCGCCCGCGCCGCAACCGTCTCTGCCCGTCGATGGTCACGCGGGGCGCTTTGCCGTGCGCCGCATTTACTGCGTCGGGCGCAACTATGCCGCTCATGCGCGGGAAATGGGCTCGGACCCGGATCGGGAGCCGCCCTTTTTCTTTTCCAAGCCCGCCGATGCGGTGGTGGCGGACGGCGCGGATGTGCCTTACCCGCCGCGCACCGACAGTCTGCATTACGAGGCGGAGCTGGTCGTCGCCATCGGCAAGACCGGCGTGCACGTTCCCGTGGAGGGCGCCCGCGCGCTCGTCTTTGGGTACGGCGTCGGCGTCGATCTGACCCGTCGCGATCTGCAGGCCGCTTCCAAAGCCGACGGGCGTCCCTGGGATACCGCCAAGGGTTTTGATGCCTCCGCGCCCACGTCCGTCTTGCATCCTGCCAGTCAAGTTGGGCACCCGGAGACGGGCCGCATCTGGCTGTCGGTCAATGGAGAGGTCCGCCAGGACAGCGATATTGCCGCCATGACCTGGAGCGTGCCGGAGATTCTGGCGGAACTGTCCACCTATTTCACGCTTCAACCGGGCGATCTGGTGTTCACCGGCACACCGGACGGCGTCGGGCCGCTCGTCCGCGGCGACCGGGTCGAGACGGCAGTCCAAGGCGTGGCGAGCCTCGCGTTCCGCCTGACCTGACGGCGTATCCCTGCGACATTACACCTCAGGAATGGTTGAATCGCCCGGAGCGATGTGATCCCCTTAGGGAGGTTGCAGATCACGCGGCCAGCGCGGAAAACGACGCATGTGCGCCTCTTCCGCGTGTGGCGGGCGCGTGCAGCGAGTGCGTATCGCCGGGGCGAACGGCCCCCGCCCTGCGCTGTCAGCGCCATCCCACCGGTCCGCGTCTGGGATGAGACCTGCTATGACGTCAGGCACATTGCTCCTTGGGCTGCTGCGCCGCCTGGTCATGCGTGGCCGTCTGACCGTGATCCTCTCAGACGGCACGGTGCATCCGCTTGGCCTCCCAGCGCCCGACCGGCCCGACCTCACCCTGCGCACCCACACGCGCGCGGCGGAATGGCGGCTGGTCTGGAATCCATATCTGGCGCTGGGCGAAACCTATATGGACGGCACCCTGACGGTCGAGGGCGGGAACATCGCGGATCTGCTGGCGCTGCTCCTGGCCAATGTGGGGATTCGCACCCGCGATCCGCTGCTGCGTGCGACGGCAGGGGTCCAGTATCTTGGACGCTGGCTCGCCCAGTTCAATCCGGTGAGCCGGGCCAAGGCCAATGTGGCCCATCATTACGACCTGTCCGACGGGCTGTTCGACATCGTTCTCGATGCGGACCGCCAGTATTCCTGCGCCTATTTCGAAACGCCGACGCAAAGCCTTGACGCCGCGCAGGCCGCCAAGAAACGCCATGTGGCCGCCAAGCTCTGCCTCACACCGGGCTTACGGGTGCTGGATATCGGCTCCGGTTGGGGGGGCCTGGGTCTGCATCTGTGCCGCCAGCACGGCGTGGACGTCACCGGCATCACCCTGTCCAAAGAACAATTCGCCAAGGCCACTGCGCGGGCGGAAACCGAAGGCCTGATGGACCGGCTGCGCTTCCGGCTGGAGGATTATCGCCACACCACCGGTAGCTATGATCGCATCGTCTCCGTGGGCATGTTCGAGCATGTGGGCATCAACCATTACGCTCGTTTCTTCCGCACCGTTCACGACCGATTGAACGAGGACGGGATCGCCCTGATCCATACGATCGGGCGCAGCGACGGTCCCGGCGCCACCAATCCGTGGATCCGCAAATACATCTTCCCCGGCGGTTACACGCCGGCGCTGTCGGAAATGATGCCGCCGATTGAGCGGTCAGGCCTCATTCTCACGGATGTGGAAGTGCTGCGCCTGCATTATGCCGAGACGCTGCGCCACTGGCGTCAGCGTTTCATCGCCCATTGGGACGCGATGGCGCGGCTCTACGACGAGCGCTTCTGCCGCATGTGGGAGTTCTACTTGGTCGGTTGCGAAGTCGCG
>CAZVEE010000010.1:0-65751 GCA_964625525.1 uncultured Alphaproteobacteria bacterium
ATCGTCCAGGGCCTCGATGCCCACCGAGATCCGCACCAGCGCCGGGGTGATGTTGATCCGCTCCAAAAGCTCCGGACCCAGATCGGCGTGGGTGGTACTCCAGGGATGTGAGATCAGCGTTTCCGTGCCACCGAGGCTCACCGCCAACTTGATGACTTCCAGCTTGTCCAGCATGCGGAAGGCCTCTTCCTCGCCGCCATGCACCTCGAAGGCAAAGGTGGAGCCGGGCGAGGAGCATTGGCGATTGAACAGCTTGTAGTCCGGATCGTCCTTTTCCAGGAAGCCGAGATAATGCACTTTGGCGATCTTCGGATGATCCGCCAGGAACTCCGCCACTTGCCGGGCGTTTTTCATGGCCGAGGTCATGCGCAGCTTCATGGTCTCTAGCGAGCGCATGAGCATCCAGCCCGTATGCGGGTCGGACTGGGTGCCTAGCATGGTCCGCATGCGGCGCACTTTCTTGATATTGTCTTCCGAGCCCAGGCACGCGCCCGCCACCAGGTCACTGTGCCCGCCCACATATTTCGTCAGCGAGTAGATGACGAGATCGCAGCCCTGTTGCAGGGGTTTTTGCCACAAGGGGCCCAGGAACGTGTTGTCCACGATCACCGGCGGGCGGTGCCCGTCCTGATCTTTCTCGATGGCCGCCGCAAGCTCGACGCAGTATTCCAGATCCACCAGACCGTTGTTCGGGTTGGCCGGGGTTTCCACGTAGATGGCCCCGATCCGGCCCATGGTCTTGGCTTCCGCGATGGCGGCGTCCATTTCCGCCCGGTCCGTGCCGGCCAGGAAGCCTGTGGCCTTGATGCCGAATTCGGGCAGGCTTTTCAGGATCAGCCCCTGGGTGCCGCCATAAAGCGGCGCGCTATAGATCACCACATCGCCCGGACGCAGGAAGGTCCACAGCGTGGTGGAGATGGCGGACATGCCGCTGGAGAACAGCAGACAGTCATCCGCGTCCTCCCACAGCGCCATGCGGTCTTCCACCACCTCGAAATTCGGGTTGTTCATGCGCGAATAGATGAGGCCCGGTTCCGCGTCTGGGCTTGCCGCACGGCCCGAATTCAGCGCGAAGAAGTCTTTGCCCTCTTGAGCCGTTTTCACCACGAAAGTGGAGGTCTGGAAGACCGGCGGCTTCAGCGAGCCTTCCGACAGATGCGGGTCATAGCCATACCCCATCATCATGGTTTCCGGGTGTAGGGCTTTACCGGCGACTTCGCGCTTGCGGTAACCTTTGCTCTTCTTGTCCATGGTCCGCCTCGTTCTATGATGGTGGGACGGCAAGCTGTGGTGGAAACCCCGCCCGGGCATCGCGCGGCGCGGGGGCTGAAAAATTCAATACCAGATTTTTCCCGTAAAAACCCTCTCCGCGTGCAGTCGGATGGGCGGCGGAAGATCACAGGCCAGGCACAACGCATTCAGGTCGGGAGAAGGCACTATGAGCGACGACACCACTCTGAGCATCCGCCACGAAGCCGGCGTCGATTGGGTGACGCTCAACCGGCCGGAGGCCTTGAACAGCCTGAACCGGCAGATGGTGGATGAGTTACAGGATTACTTTGGCGCTCTGTACACAAACTATGCCACGCGCGTGGTGGTTCTGGCGGGCGCGGGGCGGGCCTATTGCGCCGGTCTCGACCTGAAAGAAGAGGCCGGCAATGAAAGCCCCAGCGGCGTCAGCGTCGGCGGGACCGGCCCGTCCGTCGGTCTGCATGCCCAGCGCCGCATTTCTGAAATCGTCATGCGCATGCGCCGCTGCCCGCAACCTATTGTGTCCCTGGTGCATGGAGCGGCTTGTGGCGGGGGCTTTGCATTGGCGCTGGCCAGTGACATCCGCATCGCCGGCGAAAGTGCACGCATGAACGCGGCCTTTATTCGTATTGGTCTGGGCGGCTGCGATATCGGGTCGAGTTACTTCCTGCCGCGTTTGGTGGGCATGTCGGTGGCGTCGGAGTTGATTTTGACGGGCCGCTTTATCCATGCGGATCGGGCTTTGCGCGTGGGCCTTGTGAGCGATGTGGTGCCCGATGCGGAACTGGCGGAGGCGGCGCGGCCGCTGGTAGCGGAGATGATGACCACATCGCCCTTGGGCCTGCGCCTGTCCAAGGAGTGCCTGAATATGAGCGTGGACGCGCCCAGCATTGAGTCCGCCATCGCCATGGAAGACCGCAACCAGATCCTCTGTGCTCAGACCGATGATTTCCGCGAAGGCGTTCGCGCTTTTATGGAAAAGCGCGCGCCGGATTATCGCGACCGCTGAGCGGGCCTACTGGCTGTTTTCCACCTTGGTCAGGAACGTGCCCACTTCACGCAAATACACCGGCGCATTGGCGTGGGTGAAGTCATGGCCCAAGCCGTCAATACGGGTCAGCGCCGCGCCGGGGATGAGGGAGGCGGTGCGCACGCCACAGGCCACCGGCACCAGCCGGTCCGCATTCCCGTGTAGGACAAGGCTGGGCACCTGAATGGTCTTCAGCACCTCCGCCCGGCTGCCATGGGCCAGGATCGCCGCGATCTGGCGCGCTGTCCCTTGCGGGCAATAGCAGCGGTCGATCGCCGCTTCACACTGCGCCCGCAGTTCCGCGTCACCAGCCGGATAGGCCGGGCTGCGGATCGCGGTCCAGAACGCCATGGCATTCGCGACGCAGGCCTCCCGGTCGGCCGGATCCGGCGCCGGCGACAGCAGTGCGCCCATCACTTCTGGCTCCGCCTGGGGCAGATCCGGGTCGCCGCTGGAGGACATGATGGAGACAAGGCTTTTGGCGCGGGTCGCATGGCGCCCCGCGATGATCTGGGCAATCATGCCGCCCATGGACGCGCCCACGATGTGGGCTTTATCAATGGCCAGCGCGTCCAGCACGCCCACCGCGTCACGGGCCATATCGTCGAGGGAATAGGGGGCCTGCGCCGGCTTGCCGGACAGGGTATCCTCAAGAATGCCCATGATATTGGGCACACCGGCGGCGTCGAATTTACTGCTCAGCCCCGCGTCCCGATTGTCAAAGCGCACCACCCGAAAGCCCTGGCCCGCCAGCCCATCCACGAATTCCGGCCGCCAATGCAGCACCTGGCACCCCAGCCCCATAATGAGCAGCACCGCCGGTCCGTCCTGGGGGCCTGTCTCCAGTACTTCAAAAGTCAGTCCGTTGGCGCTCACCTGTGGCATGGCGATCTCTCCCTTTGGGTCCGCTTTGTTAAGTGACACAGTATCAGCGTCACGGGCGGCGGCAAGCGGCCCTCGCGCCGCTCACGCCCTGCCGCTAGGATGCTGGCGCACGAGAGAAAACCGAGGTGAGGGAGGCAACCTATGACCTTGTCTGTGGATTTGTTCTGGTCGTTTCGCAGTCCTTATTCCTATCTGGTCACAGGCCGTGCGGCGGCCCTGGCCCGTGACTATGATGTGAATGTTCACCTGCGCCCGGTTTATCCGTTGGCGGTGCGGGTGAAGGATTACTTCAAGACTGTGGATCGGGACTGGGTTCACTATCTGCTCTTGGATACGCGGCGCGTTGCAGAGCGCTATGGCATTCCCTTTGGCGCGCCGCGGCCCGATCCGATCGTCATGAACATGGCCACCGGCGATGTGCCGGAGGAGCAGCCCTATATCCACCGGCTGATGCGGTTGGGCGTGTTGGCCGGGGAGCAGGGCCACGGCATGCGTTTCGCTGATGAGGTCAGCCGTATTATCTGGTCGGGCACGGTGGATGGTTGGGACCAGGGAGACCGTCTGGCCAATGCGACCGCCCGCGCCGGCCTTGACCTGGTGGCGCTGGAAGCGGAGGTCGCGCGCGACCCGGAACGCCTTGACGCCATCATCGTTGAAAATGAGACCGCGCAACGCGCCGCGCGCCATTGGGGCGTGCCGTTGTTCGTCTTCAATGGCGAGCCCTTTTTCGGCCAGGATCGTTTCGATGATTTGGTCTGGCGGCTGAGCAAACACGGGCTAAAGCCCCGCTCCGCCTGACGCAGAGGAGAGCCCATGAAACGCGACCTGGAGGCCATGGCGGCCCGTGAACACGATCTGCTGGTTATCGGCGGTGGCATTGTGGGGGCCTGTGTCGCGTGGGATGCGAGCCTCCGGGGGCTGTCGGTCGCCTTGGTCGATAAGGGGGATTTTTCCTCCGGTACCAGCGCCGGGTCCTCTAAACTCGTCCATGGGGGCTTGCGGTATCTGCGCAATCTGGAGTTTTCGCTGATCCGCGAATCCCTCCGGGAGCGGCGCATTTGGGAGATCATTGCGCCCCATCAGGTCTCGCCGTTGCCGTTCATGATGCCCGTGGGCGGATCCGCCGGACCTGGGCGCTGGACCCTTGCGGCGGGGCTGACGCTGTATGATCTGCTGGCTTATGATCGCAACCGGCTCGCCGATCCCGATAAGCGCATGCCCGGTCATACACACATGGCGGCCGCGACCGCACGCGGGGCCGAGCCAGTACTGGCCGGCCTCGATCTCACTGGTGCCATGGTTTACTACGACGCGCAGATGCTCTCGCCCGAGCGCATCGGCCTGGAGCTCATCCGCGCCGCCAGCGAGCGAGGTGCGTTGGTGGCAAATTATACGGAAGTCACGGATTTTCTGTGTGCGGAGGCACAGATTCATGGCGCTACGGTCATCGACCGGCTGAGTGGACAGGCGCATCGCCTGTGCGCGCGTATGACCGTGAACGCTGCAGGCCCCTGGGCCGATCGCCTGCTGGGGCTTGCGCAGGGTACGCCCAGCCATACCTTGGTGCGCTCCAAGGGCATTCACCTCATCACCCCGGCGCTGACCCGGGCCCATGCGCTCACGCTCACCGTGCCGAAAGAGGAGGGCGGGGGTCACTTGTTCGTACTGCCCTGGCGGGGGCTGAGCATTGTCGGCACCACCGATACGGTGTTCGACCAGGACCCGGATGCCCTGACGGTCAGTGAGCGGGATATTGCGGGTCTGCTGCGCGTTTTGAATGAGAGCCTGCCAGGCCTGAAACTCGACCGGGATGCGGTTTTGCATGCTTATGCGGGGCTGCGCCCCTTAATCGATGACGGTGATGCGGCGTCGGAGTCCTACAAGGCCAGCCGTCGTGCCGAAGTGGTTGATCATGAGGCGGATGATGGTTTGAAAGGCTTGGTCTCGGCCATTGGCGGCAAATGGACGACGGCCCGCCACATCGCCGAACAAGTAACAAACCGGGTTGCCGCGCGGCTTGGCACCGGCGCCCCATGCCGGACCGACAAGGAAATTCTACCCGCTGGTGCCGTCGGGCGCTTTGCCGATTTCGTGGCGGCGGCCGCGACCCGCTATCCAACGCTGCCAGCAGATCGTTTGGCCCAGGATTATGGCGCCCGCCTGGACGAGGCCCTTTCCGGGCTTGCGGGGGACCCGGAGCAATCGGCGCATCTGACGCCGGACTGTCCCGAGATTGTCGCCCAATTCACGTATGCGGCCCGTGCGGAAATGGCCATGACTCTGGAGGATGCCGTGTTCCGGCGCACGAGTCTCGGCATGGCGGGGCATCCCGGCTGGGCGGCGCTGGAGCGGGCGGCGCAGGTGATGGCGCCCGTCCGGGGCTGGGACGCTGATGAAATCGCCCGACAAACAACGCAGGCGGAGCGCCTCTTCTACGCCAGCGAACGACCATGAGCACCGGGCGCTTTCATGCCATCGTCAACCCCACCTCCTCGGGTGGGCGCACGGCCGCTCTCTGGGCCACTCTGGAGCCTGCCTTCCGGGCGCAAGGCGCGGACCTGACCGTATCGCACACCAGCGTGCCGGGCGAGGCGACCACTCTCACCCGCGCCGCCCTGGACGATCGCGCGCAGGTCATTGTCGCGGTGGGCGGCGACGGCACGGTGAATGAATGCGTCAACGGGTTCTTTCGTAATGGTCAGCCCATCGCGCCCCAAGCGGACCTGGCGCTGGTCATGAGCGGCACCGGCGGGGATCTGCGCCGCACCTTAGGCTTTAGCGGTGTGCCTGATCATTATGTGCAGCGCGCCCTTTACGGCGAGGCGCGGCTTCTCGACGTGGGGCATCTCACTTTTGTGGATGACGATGGACAGCCTGCGGAGCGTTACTTCTTGAACATCGCCAGTTTCGGCATTTCGGGTGCGGTGGACCGGGCGGTCAATGCGGCGTCCCTTTCCAAATGGTTAGGCGGCAGCTTTGCTTTTTATTGGAACGCGTTTGTAACCACGCTCACCTATGATGCGCAAACTGTCCGCATCCGTGTCGATGATCATTGCGACGTCACGGTTCCGGTTCATGTTTGTGCGGTCAGTAACGGGGAGTATTTCGGGGGCGGCATGCATATCGCGCCGGACGCAGACCCGTCCGATGGCCTTTTTGATGTCGTGATTATCCGAAAAATGAGTTTGGCGCGCTCGCTTGGCAGTGGCGACGCGATCTACAAGGGCACGCACATCCACGATCCGGATGTGACAGTGCTGCGCGGACGCATGCTGGTGGCCGAACCGGTCGCGGGCGCGGCTCCGGTGCTGCTGGATGTGGATGGCGAAGCGCCGGGGCGCCTGCCGGCGCATGTTCGGCTCCTGCCGGGGGCCATCCGGGTGCGCACATAGGAGAGGCGGGCTGTCATCCGTCACCGACCGAAGAGTTGATGCCTTGAAGGGGGCAGCATGACAATCGAACGCCGCAGTCTGCGCTGGAACGGATGGGGACATGCCGATTACAGTGATCCGCTGGTGCACAATGATGCGGCCTGGAAATGGATGGCGCGGGCCGTTGGTGTCGATGCCCTGCCGCACACGCCCTCAGTGGCGGCGGAGGATCTGGAACTGCCGCAGCCGCGGGTGACCAAGGCGGCGTTGGAGTATCTCAATACGGCCATCGGCGCGGCGAAAGTCAGTGTGGATCCTTACGAGCGCCTCTATCACGCGCGCGGGCGCAGCTATGTGGATCTCTTGCATTTGCGCGCCGGTGATCTTGACGCGCTGCCGGATCTTGTCGTCTATCCCGCCAATCCGCTCGATGTGCTGGAAGTGCTGCGCCTGGCGCAGCAAGAAGAGATGACCGTCATCCCCTATGGCGGCGGCTCCAGCGTGGTGGGCGGTGTGAACGCTCTGCTCACGGAGGGGGCGAGCGGTGTGATCACGCTCGATCTCACGCGTATGAATCGGGTTCTTGCGGTTGACCCGGAAGCGATGACAGCGGTGGTGGAAGCGGGGGTCTACGGACCAGAGCTGGAGCGTCAGCTCAATGAGCATGGGGTCATGCTTGGCCACTTCCCCCAGTCCTTTGAGTTTTCCACCCTGGGCGGATGGATCGCCGCGCGCGGCGCAGGGCAGCAATCAGGGCGTTATGGCAAACCGGAAAAATGGCTGGTGGGCGCGAAGCTCGTCTCGCCCGCGGGGATCTGGGCGACCGAGTGCTTTCCCGCCTCTGCGGCCGGACCGAGCTTGACCGATGTGGTCGTAGGGTCGGAAGGCCGCCTGGGTGTCATCACCGAGGCCACGGTGCGCGTTCATCCTTTGCCGGAGGAACGCGACTATCGCGGTTTTTTGTTCAAGACCTTCGAGGAGGGGACAGCGTTCGTGCGCACGCTGGCGCAGTCGGACATGCCCATCGCCATGATGCGTCTGTCGGATGCGGATGAAACGTTCTTCTTCCGTGTCTTCGCGGCGCTGGGGCACCAGAAAAGCGATCCGGAAAGCCTTGGTTTTCTGCAACGCATGGTGCTGCGCTGGAACGGCTTTCCCGAGCGCGCCTGCGTGTTGCTGGTCGGGCTTGAAGGCTCGGCCGACTCGGTCTCTTGGTCGCGGGCGCGGGTTCTGCATATGGCGGGCCGTGCGGGGGCCATCAGCCTAGGCCGCAAGCCCGGTATTCAGTGGTTCGAGCGGCGCTTCGCGGCGCCTTATGCGCGCGATCCCATGCTCGATCGTGGTCTTGGCATCGACACGCTGGAAACCGCGACCCGCTGGTCCAATATCCAGCACCTCTACGGGCAAGTCCGCACCGCCTTGGAAGAGGCCATGGCTGAAGTCATGCCCCAGCCCGGCGCGCGAGGCCTGATCATGGCCCATATCAGCCACTGCTATCCCGACGGGGCCAGTCTCTATTTCACTTATGTCTTTCCACGTGATGCGGAAGACCCGGTGGCCCAGTGGGCGCATCTCAAAAAGGCCGCCAGCGAAGCCATTGTGGAGCATGGCGGCACGATCAGCCATCACCATGGGGTGGGTACGGATCATCGCCCGTGGATCATGGAAGAAAAGGGCCCGGCGGGGGTGAACATCCTGCGCTCCGTTCAGCACGCCCTGGATCCCGGGAACGTGCTGAACGCGGGCAAGTTACTGCCGGATTGAGCCCGGATTGAGCCCGGATTGAGCAAGGTATTGGCGTGCGGATGAGCCGCCCTAGCTCAGCGCCGCTTTCAGCGCCGCGCCCATGTCCGCGACGGCGCGCCGGCCCGTGTCGATGGCGCCGGCCATGCCCATGAAGCCGTGCACCATGCCCTCATAATTCACGAAGGTCACCGCGACACCGGCCTCCTTGAGGCGCTCCGCATAGGCCCGGCCTTCATCGCGCAAGGGGTCGAAATCAGCCGTAACGATGTATGCGGGCGGCAGGCCACTCAGATCCTCAGCCCGCAGGGGCGAGATGCGCGGGTCCTTCAGGTCGGCTTCCGCAGGCACATATTGGCTCACGAACCAGTCCATGGTTTTGCGCTCCAGCAGATACCCTTCGGCAAAGGCCGCCATGGACGCAGTGTCGGCCAGTGCTTCGGTGACCGGATAGAGCAACGCCTGATAGGCGATGCTTGGGCCGCCGCGCCGGGCCATTTGCGCCACGACGGCAGCGAGATTGCCGCCCGCGGAATCGCCGGCCACCACCAGGCGGTTGGCGTCGATATCCAGATCGGCGGCATTCTCCTCGACCCAGCGTGCCGCCGCCATGGCATCGTCCACGGCGGCCGGGAACGGGTGTTCTGGCGCCAAACGATAATCCACCGAAATGACTTTAAAGCCGGTCTCCAGTGCGATCAGCCGGCACAGCGCGTCATGGGTGTCCAGGTTCCCGATCACCCAGCCCCCGCCGTGATAGTAAATTAGCCCCGGGCCCATGCCCGCCGCCGCCACGGGGGCATAGATGCGGACCGGGATTTCGCCGTCGAGGCCGGAAATGGTGGTGGTGTCCACCTTGCCCACGGGGACGTCCTTGGGTTCGGTCAGGGTCGACATGGCGTTGTAGAGCGCGCGCCCATCCGCGACCGGCATGTCAGCAAGAGATGGGCCGGGCGCGGCGGCCAATTGGTCGAGAATGGCCTGCACCTGAGGGTCTAGCGTCATGGCTGATGGCATCCTTGTCCTGTGTCTTTGAGACCATGATGGCCGCGCCCCCGGCGCCAGCGCAAGCGTGCCGGCACAAGCCCGGTCGTCGCGGCGTGAAAAGGCGGGACATGAGATCGGTAGATGGTTCACAAAGCAGTGACGGCGAACGCCGCAACGCTCATCACCCACATGAACAACGCCACTTGCAGCGCAAAGGCCCGGCGCTTGCGGCGCATGGCGCGGGCGGTGTCTTCGGCATCTTCGTGGCGTTCCAGCTCTTCGATTTCCGCCAGCGTATGCAGGTCCATGGCCGGATCGAAGCCGACCGCGACTTTCAGCGCGTCTTCGATATCCATGGAATCCGCCAGTTCCGCGTCATAGCGGCCCGGATAGCGCACGGCCAACACCCGGTAGAGATCAACGGAATTCATCACCGCCAGCAGCGCCTGCATGGGTCTCCCCGACTCAAGCAGCTCCACCGCCAACAGCCGCATATGCAGCGCCAGCGACGGCCCAAACCGGTCTGGATTGCGCTGCGCCAGCGTCCGCAAATCGGCAATGGTGCGCCGCAGCGGGCGCACCGCGCTTTGCTCCCGCCGGTACCCCACGCTCAGCGCCAAAAGGCCCATAAGCACCAGCAGCAACAGCACAAGAAACGGATTGAACGACATCGGTTCCCGACCTGAACGCCCTGACCCCACACGCGGCCCACTTTAAGGTCCCCGCGCCGCACAGCGGTCCTGCGAGGCTGTTTGCCAGCCTCGGCAGATCAAGCCGATCCCCCGACCAACCTCCGCTATGCGCACTGTACCGGTCTTGTCCGCCGCCGCAAAGCGTTGGGAGGGAGGGGGGATGCGCGTTAACCGCGCATGATGGCGCGAGATGCGCGAAATGACTGGCGACACATGACAGCCCGCCCTGTTCCGGTAAGATCACGGTCCGATTTGACGCCCCCAGGAGGCAAAGCGCCCCATGCCCCGCATTCCGTATATTGATCCCGCCAACGCCCCGGAACCGGTGGCCGAACTTCTTGACCGCTTGCCGCCGTTGAACCTGTTTTTGATGATGGGGCACGCGGACACGACCGTTCAGGAGTTTGTGCGCCTGGGCAACGCGATCCTGTTCAAAAGTGCCCTCGACCCGGTGTTACGGGAGCTGGCCATTTTGCGGGTGGGGCATTTGTCGCGGGCCGACTACGAAATCCACCAACATGAGAAGATCGCGGCACAGTTGGAAATTCCTCGCGGCAAGGTGGAGGCTGTGGCGCGGGGCGCCGCCGCCGCCGTGTTCTCGCCGCTTGAGCGCAAAGTGCTGCGCTTCACTGACGATGTGGTGCGCCATGTGCGCGCTGGGGACGAGACGTTCCTGCCGCTTTTGGAAGACCTGACCTACAAGCAGGTGCAGGAGTTGGTGCTCACCATTGGCTATTACATGATGGTGGCGCGCTTCCTGGAAACGTTCGATGTGGAGGTCGAAGGCGCAGATGCGCTGCCCGAGAATTTCGCGCAGTCCGCACCCGCTCAGCGGCAAAAGGAAACCCAATGAGCGCCACGGATATCATTCTTCATCATTATGATGCCTCGCCTTTTTCAGAAAAGGTCCGCCTGATTTTCGGCCGTAAGGGTCTGGCGTGGCGTTCAGTGACGATCCCGAACATGATGCCCAAACCGGATCTGATGCCGCTGACCGGTGGCTATCGCAAGACGCCGGTGATGCAGATCGGCGCTGATATCTATTGCGACACCGCCGCTATGATCCGCGAGATCGAGCGACGCTATCCGACGCCGACGCTCTTTCCCGAAGGCCATGAGGGGATGAGCTGGGCCATAAGCCGTTGGACAGACGGCCCCGTCTTTCAGGCCAGCGTGGCCATCATCTTTGGCAATCTCGCCGAGCATCTGCCGGACTCCTTCATCAAGGATCGCCAGGATTTCGCCGGCGCGCGGTTTGATGTTGGCGCCATGGCCGGGGCCGTACCGGTGATGATGGACCAATGGCGCGCCCATGCGGGTTGGCTTGAAGATCAGTTGAACGGCGGGCGGGCTTATCTGCTCGGCGCAGATCCCAGCCTCGCCGACGTCAGCGCCTATATGAATGTCTGGTTCATGCGTGCTGCATTTCCGCCGGGGGCGGCTCTTCTGGAAGAATTCCCCGCCGCGATGGCTTGGGCCGGGCGCGTGGCCGCCATCGGCCACGGCCATCCGAGCCCGTTAAGCAGTGGCGAGGCGCTGGCCATTGCCCGCGATGCTCAGTCCACGACACAAGAGCGCCTGGATCCTCGCGACCCCAGCAGTCGCAAGCCTGGTGATCCGGTTATGGTCATCCCAGATGATACAGGCCGCGTGCCGGTGACCGGCACGCTTGTTGCGGCGGATGCTCAGACCATCGCCATCCGCCGCACGGACGATCAGGTGGGCGAGATTGTCATCCACGTCCCTCGCGTCGGCTTTCACGTCGTGCCGGCGTGAGGCGCTTTCCGGCATAGGCGTGTGCCGTTGTCTGCCCCCAAAGGCGGGGCAGACCAAAAACCCTGAGCCCTTTTCAAGGGCTTGGACTGGATTGAAACGTCTCTACAATCGTACCTCACCGCTTTCCAGGCGCCGGATCATGGCGCTCGTCAGGGGCACATAGGTGCCCCGTTCATCATCGCGGATAAACAGCGGGTCTTCGATGGTGTTGGGGTCGTAGCCGTCCTTCACAAGATCCACCTTGCGGTGCTTAAAGGTGGCGGTGATCTCGATAGCCGGTTGCAGGCGCAGGAAGACGGGCATGGCATAGGCGGGTAAGGCATCCGCCAGATGGGCATAAAGCGCGTTCAAATCCATCTCGCCCGGGGTCACGAGGGCGGCCATGCCGGCGCGCCCATCCGTATGCGGCACTTGAACGCCGTAGACATTCGCCTCGGCCACGCCGGGGAACACGGAGATCGCCTCGGCCACTTCCGACGTTGCCACATTCTCACCCTTCCAGCGGAAGGTATCGCCGATGCGGTCCACAAAGTAATAGTAGCCGTTTTCGTCCCGGCGCATCAGGTCGCCCGTGCGGAAATAAGAGTCGCCGGGTTCGAATACGTCGTGCAGGACCTTTTTCTCCGTAGCCTGCTTGCTCGAATATCCCTCGAACTGGGTCCGCGGCTGTTCCGAAATCTTGCCCACGGCTTCGCCCACTTCACCGGGGGCGCACGGCAGGCACAGACCATCCGGCCCGCGCCGGGGTTGTTCCGCCTCCACATCGAACTGCACCAAGTCCACCGGAATGGTGGAGCGGGCGAACCAGGGCACGCGCCCGACGGAACCGGCTTTGCCGTCATAGTTAAACAGGGTCACATTGCCTTCCGTCGCCCCGTAGAATTCCACGATGCGGGGAATAGCAAAACGCTCTTGAAAGGGGCTCCAAATCTCCGGGCGCAGACCATTGCCGATGATGGTGCGCAGGCTGTGCTGGCGCTCCAGGGGATGCTCTGGTGACTGAAGCAGATAGCGGCACAGCTCGCCGATGTATTGGAACATGGTGGCGCGGCTGTCGTGCACGTCCTGCCAAAAATGGCTGGCGGAGAATTTCCGCCGCAAGATCACCGTGCCGCCCACGCTCAAGACGGTGCCGATCGCGCACACGCCGCCGGCAGAGTGATAGAGCGGCAGCACCATATACATGCGGTCGCTTTCCTGGGCCTCTGCCGAGCCGGAAAAGCCGTGCATGGCCGTATGCATGCGCATATGGGAAAAGCGTGCCGCTTTAGGCAGGCCCGTGGTGCCGCTGGTATAGATGTAAAAGCACACGTCGCGCCCCCGCAGATCGGGGCGCGCCTCCCGCCCCACATGGGCGTCTGATTGGGAGGCAAGGGCGGCGTCCAGGTCTTGCGCGCCGTCCATCGGGCCGCCGGTGGCCCACACGGTGAGCGGCTCTTCCAGCCGGTCCTGGGCCGTGGCGTAGTTATCGGCGAGCTCCAAGCCGAGGATCAGATGGCGCGCATGCGAGATGGTCAGTGAATGGGCAAGGGCGGCGGCCTGCTGATTGGTATTGATCAGCGCCGTCGTCACGCCGATTTTGGCCATCCCCAGCCAGGCGAACAGAAACTCCGGCCGGTTTTCCATCAATAGCGCGACCGTGTCGCCCTGTTTCAGGCCAAGGCCCTGGGCCCAGCGCGCGTAGCGGTTAGCTGCAGCGTCAAACTCGCGATAGGTGTAGCGGCGATCATCGAACTCGATGGCGATATTATCCGGGCGCTTATGCACCCAGGGCTCGATGATGTCGGCCGCCGTGTCCGTCATGTCGAGCGCGGTATGCTCGATCCGCTTGGTGACGATCAGCATTTTGCGCAGATAGATCCAGTCGCTCGCGAGGCGCGCGAAAAAGCCCATGGCAGTCGTCCTGTTTGGTGCGAGTGGCAGGGTCAACGCCCTGAGCATAGAATGCGGGTGTTTACGGTCAAGAAACGCTCTTAAGAGGACAACACCCCATGGCGGACTGCAACCAAGGGGACGCGTTTTCCCTGCTCGATGTGACGGGTTTGCGCTGTCCGCTGCCAGTCCTGAAGGCGCGCCGTTTTCTGGCGGCGCTCCCGCCGGGCTCGCGGGCACAAGTGCGCGCGGATGATCCTCTGGCGCGTGTCGATTTGGCGGCTCTGTGCCAAAAGGAGGGCTATCGCCTGCTCGGCGAGCGAGAGGAGGCGGGCGGCGTGCTTGTTTTCGACATCGACACGGGCCGGGTCTAGGATCGGGCCAGCCTCACCCCTGGATGTTTCACGGCAGATAAGAAGGACAGTTGGTATGGACAAGCGCGACGTCGTACTGTGCGCCCCCTTGCGCACCGCCATTGGCACCTATGGCGGCACTCTGAAAGCCACCCCCGCCACCAGCCTCGGCGCCACGGCGCTGAAAGGCGTGTTGGATGCCACGGGCCTCGACCCGGCCAAGGTGGGCACGGTGGTGCTGGGCAATGTGATCCAGGCCGGCAATAAGATGAACCCGGCGCGCCAGGCCGCGATCCATGCGGGCCTGCCGGTGGAAGTGCCGGCGCTCACGGTCAACCGGGTGTGTGGATCCGGCGCCCAGGCCGTGGCGACGGCGGCGGCGGAAGTCTGGCTTGGCTATCAGGACTGCGCGCTGGCCGGCGGCATGGAGAACATGGACATGGCGCCCTATCTGGTGCCCGGCGGGCGCTGGGGCAATCGCATGGGCCATGCCCAGATGCTCGACTCCATGCTCTATGACGGTCTTAACGACGCCTTCTCCGACGAGCACTCCGGCTGGCACACCGAAGACCTGGCCGCACAATTCGGCGTCTCCCGCGACGAGCAGGACCGCTGGGCCGCGCGCAGCCAGAAGCGCTTCTCGGATGCCCAGGCGGCGGGTCATTTCACCGGCGAAATCGTACCGGTGGAAATCAAAGGACGCAAAGGGCCGGAGATTTTTGACAAGGATGAGCACAACCGTCCGGATACGACCATGGAAACTCTGGCCAAGCTGCGCCCGGCTTTCCGCAAGGAAGGAAGCATCACGGCCGGGAACGCGCCGGGCCTGAACAGTGCTGGCGCGGCCATGATCGTGGCCGAGCGTGGCTGGGCGCAAGCCAATGGTCTGGCCCCGGTGGCCCGGCTCGTGGGCTATGGCGTGGCTGGCGTCGAGCCCGGCATGTTCGGCATTGGCCCCGTGCCGGCCGTGCGCCAACTGCTCTCGCGCGTGGGCTGGAGCGTCAGCGATATCGACCGTATTGAGATTAATGAAGCCTTCGCGGCAATCGCTCTGGCGGTGACACAGGAACTGGGCCTGTCGGAAGACGTGGTCAATGTGGACGGCGGTGCCATTGCCCATGGCCACCCTATCGGTGCGACCGGGGCGGTACTGACGGTCCGTCTGCTGCATGCCATGAAGCGTGACGGGATCAAGCGCGGCGTGGTTACGGCCTGTATTGGCGGCGGTCAGGGCATCGCACTGGCGCTGGAAGCGCTCTGAGCCCGTGGTGCCTGATGGCACGAGAAAGGGGGCGCCCCGGGGTGCCCCCTTTTTGCATTGAGGCCACGGTCTTCAGGCGCAGCGCTTGAAAACCGCTTCGGTATCGGCAATCAGCCGGCTGAGGACCGCGTCGCGACCTTGAGCAACGGTCTCCTCGCTAGCGACCGCTTGGGCAAGGGCGCCCAGCAGTGCCTCCCGTTGCACAGGCTTTGACAGATAATCCGTCATGCCCGCTTCTAGGTAATGGGCTTCGGCGCCCGCCATGGCATTGGCCGTCAGAGCGATGATGGGCAGATCCGGGCCGATGCTATCCAAAGTGCGGATCGTCCGGGTAGCCTCAATCCCGTCCATCATAGGCATCTGAATGTCCATTAACACCACGTCGAACCGGTCGGTCTGCACCGCCTCGACCGCCGCGGCGCCGTCGCCGACCGCGTGAATGGCATGGCCCAGGCGTTCCAGCATGGTCTTCACCACAAGCTGGTTCACCAAATTATCTTCCGCCAGCAGAATGCGCAGCGGCGGTAACGTTTCCGGCCGCAAGGTGCAAGGCTTGGTGGTCTCCTGCGGCGCGCGAGCCGTGGCCAGCGTCAAGAGAATGCGGAAGGTACTGCCGACGCCCAGGGCGCTTTCCACGCGGATGGTCCCGCCCATCAACGTGACCAGTTGGCGGGTGATGGCAAGCCCCAGACCCGTGCCTTCCGGTTTCGCGCCAAGCTGTTGCTTGGCCTGCTCAAAGCGCTGAAACAGCCGCGCCTGGTCCGCCTCGCTGATCCCGACGCCGGTATCGCGCACCGCCAGATCAAGCGCCACCTGGCCCGGCCCCGCCGCAGTCTGGCGCAAGGAGACCGTCACCGAGCCGTCCTCGGTGAACTTGACCGCATTGCCCACGAGATTGAGCAGGATCTGGCGCAACCGCCCCGGATCCCCCAACACCCAGTCGCTGTGTCCGCTGTCCACATCCAGATTGAGCGCCAAGCCGTGTTCTTCCGCCCGGGGTGTGAGCAGGAACACCACATCCTCGCACAATTGGCGCAGATCCACCGGCTCTGCGCTCAGCGTGACCCGGCCCGCCTCCAGTTTCGAGAAGTCGAGAATATCGTTAATGATCGTCAGGAGATTGTCCGCCGAGCCCTGCGCCACGCGGGCATAGCGGGTCTGGCGGGCATCAAGACCGGTTTCCAACAGCGCTGAAATCATGCCGATGATACCATTCATCGGTGTGCGGATCTCGTGGCTCATATTGGCCAGGAAACTCGACTTGGCGGCATTGGCCTCTTCCGCGCGCGCTTGGGAATCCAGTGCCTCGTCCCGGGCCTGTTGCAAGTCTTGGGAGAGATGCTCCAAAGACAGCCGGGTGGTGATGCCCTGGTGGATCTCGCCATGCATTTGCCAGGCGATGGACCCCGCCCATAAGAAGAAAAACGGCATGATGACCAGCATCAGCGGCGCTTCAACCGCATTGGACAGGGCGAATTGGGTCATGACGAACAGCGCCAGCACACCCGTCCCGGCCACAAATACTGACCGCAAATAGGATTGCTGCACCGCGTTGATCAAGGTGACCGATAAAATCTGCGTTAGCAGGGGAAAGTGATTATACGGATTGTCCGGCACCCAGAAGATGTGGAAAAAGGCGCCCCAAAAGGCGCCATTTATCCCGAAGACGGCAATCAGGCCCCATTCTGCCTGGCGCGTGGTCAGAAGACCGGCGCGGTAGGGCAGGATGAGCAGCGCCGCCAGCACGCTCCAAAGCGTATAGATGCCCGCCCACCACATGGCTGGTTCGAACGCCACCGGCCCCATCGCCGGCACCCATGTGGTCAACGTGAATGCGAGCACGATGCCCCAGGCCGGTCCGCTGAGGCACTGGAACACCAGTTTACTCATCTGGAGGCGGACATGCTCTGACCGGATGCGCTCCGGGGAGGGGGCGGGGGGCGAGACCGTCATGAGCTCCTGTCATCCGCGGGCAGGGTGAATGCCATATGACAAGAAGGGATATCCGATCCGCCTTAAGGGCCCGTTGCCGCGGGGGCATCCGTGCCACGCCAGAGGCACCGGGATGACTGCGTCCTATCCGGAAGATCTGTGAGCGGGTGCATTCGGACTAGAACGAAAGAGAGGCGTGCCTGATTTTCGGCGCTATTGGGCCATGCCTGTGCCTTACGTCACCGCCAAGTGTGTTGTGTTCCCGTTAATTTTCCTTACTCACCCGTTAGGTGAGCCGCGGAGCCGGCGGTGTGGAACAAACGAACAGGCTCATCCGCGATAAAGCGTGTTCACGGTGGAACAACTTTCCGAAAACCGGGTATCGAGGCACCTGGTTTGGGTGTATGGTCCCGCCGACGGGTTGGGTGGCGTCCGGTTAACAGTACACCGGGTCGCAATGATTATAGGACCTTTGGGGGTTAAGTAATGAACCTTCGTTCAGAGATGACTGGTCAGGCGGGAGTTGTAATTCTCGACGGCGGTCTTGAGAGCCTGGATATCCTGCTTTCCGGTATTGAAAGCACGTTCGCGACGGTGGTCATCGACCCTGCCCGCGATGGCATCGATCAGATCGCCGCCGCACTGGACGGCGCCGAAGAGATCGAGCGTCTTCACATCATTTCTCACGGGCGTCCCGGCGCGTTGCGTCTCGGTGCGACCGAACTGTCACTGGAGAGCCTTGAGCAGGACGCGGGCGCGCTGGCGCGCATCGCCCAGGCCCTCAGCAGTGATGCCGACGTGGTGCTTTACGGGTGTGAGGCCGGCGCTGGTGAGCGCGGTGCGGCCTTCGTGACCGCCCTGGCCGAGCGCCTGGACGCGCGGGTGGCGGCCTCATCCACGAAGACCGGCGCTGACGCGCTGGGCGGTGATTGGGCCTTCGATATCGGCGCGCCGGTGAGCGGGCTCGCTCTTTCCGCCGAGGCCCAAGCCGCTTATCCGGGTGTGCTGGCGCTCATCAACGGCAATGACGGCGACAACTTCATTGACCGCAGCAACTCCGGCGAGTTCGACACCATTCAGGCCGGTGGTGGTAACGACACCATCCTGGCGGGCCCGCTCGGTGCGTTCATCACGGTGGACGGCAATCCGAACAACGGTGTGAACACCATCGGGTTCGCCGACACGGTGGTCTTGAACACCGGTAACGACACCGTCGCCACGTTCATCGTGGACATCACTGACGGTGATGTGATCCGCAATTTCCAGGCCTTTGACGAGACCACCCAGGACGGAGACCTCTTCTTCCTCCGCTTCGACGGTCCGGGCGTGACCTCGATCCAAAGCCAGACCCTGGAAGATCAAGGCGATGGCACGTTCGACCTGCTGGTGACCTTCGCGGTTGAAGCGGGTGGAACGACAATTGTCCGGACGCAGCGTTTTGAAGACACCGTCGGCACCCTTGTGGAAACCGGCGGCGCGCAGGGCAGCGGTACGGATTTCCGTTTGCTTGGCAACACTCTGCCGGTCGCTGCGGACGACACCTTCTCCGGCGAGGCCTCCGAGACCATCACCGGCGAGAACGTGCTCGACAACGACTTCGACGCCGATGCTGACGACATCAGTGTGACCGCTGTCTCCGGCGGCGCTGTGGGAACGCAGTTCGCGCTGCCCTCTGGGGCTTTGCTGACTTTGAACGCCGACGGCACGTTCACTTATGATCCGAACGGCGCCTTTGATGATCTGGGCATGGGCCAGTCCGATACGGACACCTTCTCTTACACCATCTCCGACTTTGGCGGCGACACGGACACCGCGACGGTGACGCTGACCATCACCAATGGCAACGGCGATCCGGTGGCCCGGGACGACGACTTCTCCATTGATGAAGACGCCCCCCTTTCCGGTAATCTGTTTGCGGACAATGGTAATGGCGCCGATACCGATCCAGATGCGGATACCTTGGCCATTGTGTCGATTAATGGCGTGACCGCCAATGTGGGGCAGGAAGTCGCCCTCGCCAATGGCGGCGCCGTGACGGTCAACAGCAATGGTGATTTCGGGTTCGTGCCGGGTGCGGAATTCGTCGGTACCGAGACCTTCACCTATGTCGTCAGCGACGGGAACGGTGGCACCGAGTCTGCGACAGTGACCATCACTGTGAACGAGGTCAATGATGCGCCGATCGCTCAGGCCGACGCCATCAACGGCACGGAAGACGACTCGGTGACCGGCAACGTCCTGTCCGACAACGGCAGCGGTGCAGACACAGATCCGGAAAATGACGCCTTGACCGTGACCCAGGTCAACGGCGTGGATAACTCGATCGGTGTGGATGTGACCCTGGGCAGTGGTGCGGTGGTCAATCTCAGCACCAATGGTCAGTTCACCTACACACCGGCCGCTGACTTCTCCGGGGACGACACGTTCACCTATACGGTCACTGACGGCACTTCCACGAGCACGGCTCTGGTCACTGTCACCGTGGCCGAAGTGAACGATGCGCCGCGGGCCGAAGATGACGCGTTCTCCTTCAACCGTGGGGTTCAGGCCTTCAACGGCGATGTGGCGGCGGATAACGGCAATGGGGCAGATACGGACCCGGAAGGGGACGACATCACCTACACGGCCATCGACACGCCCGATAACGGCCAGCTCATTCTGGAAAATGGCGGTGCCTTCATCTACGCGCCGAATGCCGGCTTTGCGGGTGTGGATACATTCACCTATCGCGCGACCGACGAGGACGGTGAAACCGATACCGCAACCGTGACCATTACCGTGATTGACACAGAATCCCGTTACGCCATTGGCGGCACGCCGGCCAATATCTCCCAGTTCGAGGGCGATATCGGAGAGACCGCGACCATCACCTTCGACGTCAGCCGCGAAGGCGACTTGTCGGAAAGCGGGACGGTGGATTTCGTGGTCACCGGAACGGGTGGCAATGCGGCGGCGGCCGATGACGTCCTCGGCGGCTTCCCCAGCAACACGCTGACCTTTGCGCCTGGTGAAACCTCGAAGACCATTGACGTGGTGGTGACTGGGGATCTGGTGCCGGAAGCCAATGAAACCTTCGTGGTCACCCTGTCCAACCCGACCAACGCCAATACCAACGGCACGGCTATCATTGAGAACAATGCTGATACTGCCATCGGCACCATTCAGAACGATGATGTGGCCACCGAAACCGGCGACGATGACAAGAACAAGATCAAGGGCTCCGACGATGACGATGTGATCGTGGCCGGTGAAGGCGACGACAAAGTTAAAGGCGGGGACGGCGACGACGTCATCCTGGGTGGCGACGGCGACGACAAGCTGGACGGTGGCGAGGATGACGACATCATCCTGGGCGACGACGGCGACGACAAAATCAAAGATAAGGACGGTGACGACATCATCTTTGGCGGCGACGGCGATGATGATGTGCGGGTCAAGGACGGTGACAACATCATCGACCTGGGCGCCGGTGATGACACCGCCCGAGCCGGCAAAGGCGACGACATCTTCGTCTTCAAGGCTGGCAATGAGGACGATGTGATCCGGAAATTCGGCAAGAATGGCCGCGACCAGATCGACCTGTCCGCCTTTACCGACATCACCTTCGCCAATCTGGAAGACTTCGTCGATCAGGATGGCAAGGACCTCGAAATCGAGATCGGCAACGACAAGATCGTGCTGCTGAAAGTCGACTTCGATGATGATCTGAATGCGAATGACTTCATCTTCGCCACCTAAGCGGTGACGAAGGCGCGAATGGGAAACCCCCGGCCATTGGCCGGGGGTTTTTTGTTGGTCCGGCGGAAAACGCGTGCTCAGTCTTTGCGCAAACGGTAGATGGCGGCATCGAGATCCGACGAGAACACAATGTCACCATTCTGTGTCACCACCACCCCGGTGGGCACGTAGGACGGGGGGCTGCCGGCCGGTCCGTCAAGACCTAGGGGCAGGTCCTCGGCGAGGATGATGGGTGTATTATCATCAGCTTGCAGATCGATAGCTATCAGGCGTTGAGCCCCTGTTTCCGCAACGATCAATCGCCCGTCGCCATCCAGCGCGATACCTTCGGGCCGGTTCAGGCCCTCGGCCACCAGTGTCATGGCGCCGTCGGCAAGAGTGATGGCGACCACTTGGCCGCTCGCGGCAAGGCTCACATAAACCGTCTCCGGATCAACGCGCAACAGCGAGACCGGCTCCGCCAGGCCCATGGCCACGGTTGTCCGGGTGCTGAAATCCGGGCCGCTTGCCCGCATCAGCGCGCCTTGCAGCACATCAAGATAAAGCACGTCCTCGCCATCGGGCAGCGCATCCAGAATAGCCCCGAAACCGTGGTGGAGGGGGCCAAGCGCCCCCGTCTCCGGGTCCAAGGTTTGCACGCTGGCCGAGGCCCAGCTTGTCATCACCATGCGTGTGCCGTCCGTGCCGAGCATCAGCGGATAATCCACGGCGTCGCCACCGCCGGCCGGCGGGGTGAAAACGCGCCCGATCTCTGACACTGCGCCGGTTTCCAGGTCCACGCTGCGCAGCGCGAACACATCGGCCACGTACAGTGTTTCCCGCCCGTTCACAGTCACAAGCGCCAGATCCGCGGCGCTGGTGAGCGGGCTTGAGACCACGTCGCGCACCGCACCGGTGGTCACATCCACTTCGTGCACCGCATTGTCCGCCATCACGGTCAGAAACAGCCGGTCATCGGCGCTGAAGGCCAGATTGTCGATGGCGGTGGGCGTGCGGGCTACGACTTCGGTCGCACCGGTCTCGATATCCACCCGCACGACGGCCCCTTCGGCCGTATCGACGGCGTATAGGGTGCCCTGGCTGTCGAAATTGGCCGCCGCGGGAATGGTGAAGCCCTCGGCCACCACCTCCGGCGTCGGGGTTTCGGCGTCCACATCCACCCGCACGATCTGGCCTTTGAACCACAGCGGCCCATAGAGATGGCCGTCGGGCCCGAAATCGAATCCGTTGAGCCCGCCCATGCCTTCCATCAGCTTGCGCGGCCGCGTGGCGCCGGTGATGTCTGCTTCATAAAGGGCGTCACCCATGAACACTTGGGTGAAGAACAAGCGCCCATCTTGGGTGAAGGCAAGGGAGTTCACACCGGGCAGGCCCGCGGCGACGGCGCGCGCCGTATCGCTGTCTGGATCGCGCACATAGACGATGCCGTCGCTAAACGCGGTCCAGGCCAGAGTGCCGTCGGGTCCTTCCTCGATGTCGTCGGCCATGCCCTCCGGCGGCGGGATGAAGACGCGGCTGTCACCGCTCTCCGGATCGACCTCATAAATCTCCCGGCCCAGCACGCTGCCCACGAGTAACCGGCCTTCTCCGTCAAAGGTCAGGCCATGAATGCCGTGGAAGGGGCCGCCGGGCACCAAGGTTTCCATCGTATAGTGGGCCTGCGGCTCGGGGGCCGCAGCCGCCGGATCCGCATCCGGCTCGGTGGCGTCGCTACAGGCGGCGAGCGCCAGGACGCTGGCCGCAGTCAGAGCCGCAAGGCGGCGCTGGGAAATCCGTGCAAACAGGGGCATGGCGATCACTCCTTTGGGGTGTTTTCGTCTGTTTAGGGCATGCTAGCGGGCGTGCGAGCGGGGGTCGAGACGTGCGATCCGATTGGGGATATGGTGCCGCCTTGCACGCCACTCTCTCGTTTGGGATGTAAAGGAATGGGATCATGCTGAGCCTGGATGCGGTGCTGGAGGAGCGCCTGCGCAGCAATCTGGCCGCTTTCCCGGTAATGCGCAGTGAGGATGAGGACGCGCGCCAGGCGGCTGTTGCCCTTGTCGTCACGGCTGCTGCGATGGCGGAGGAGGGGGCAGCGCTTCTGCTCACCCGGCGCGCGGCGCGCATGAGCACCCATCCCGGGCAGTGGGCTTTGCCGGGCGGGCGTGTGGATCCCGGTGAAACGGCAGAGGAAGCGGCACGCCGTGAGGTGGAAGAAGAGTTGGGTCTGACGCTGCAACCCGACCAACGGCTTGGACGTCTGGATGACTACACCACGCGCTCAGGCTCCGTGATCCAGCCATTCGTTTACTGGGCACCGCAGACCGGGCCGCTCGTGCCCAATCCGGCGGAAGTGGCGTCCATCCACCGTTTGCCGATCCAGTGGTTCGATCATCCCAATTGTCCGGAGCTGTTGGACGGGCCGGATCCGGACCGGCCCATTATCCGGGTTTATATGGAAGGCCGGCGCATCCACGCCCCCACCGGCGCGGTGCTGCATCAATTCTGGGAAGTGGCCGTGCAGGGGCGCTGGACGCGCGTTGCGCATTTCGACCAACCGTCCTGGGCCTATTGATGGATCGCTTGGTGCGCCCGCCGCTGCTCGGATATACTTAACGCTGATTCACGAGGCGCCAGCGGTGCCGGTTCGGAGGATGATCCATGAGCGGTTCACCGGTTCGGTCTGCATACTGGGCAACGCGCATCGCGCCTTTGATGGCCGCCTTGTTTCTGCTGGCCTGTGGCGGCGAAACGGAAACGCCGGCCCGTGACGAGGCCTCTACCCCGGTCAGCGGCCCGGTCAGCGGCCCGGTCGCCGACCCGGGCGATGCGACGGATCACGCCAAGGACATGGATGTCTGTGCGCTGATCCTGCCGGCGGACCTGGAACCCCGCTTTGGGCACGCCTTTATCAGCGGCGGGCGCACCGAACTCGCTGATGTTTACCCTGCCTGGGGGTGCGCGCATTCCTCCGCCGAAGGGGCCCATCCGGCGGGCGCGGCCGCATTCATGGCTGTGTCGGTGCAACTATCCACCTGGCCGGGTGCGCCGGACTTGGAAGCCTATCTGGCCAGTATCTCCGACCACGGCATGTTCACGGTCATGGATGTCAACGGCGTTGGCCCGGTCGCGTATTGGAATGGTCTAGCCACCACGCAATATGGCCGACACAAATTGTCTGTACGCGTGAGCGGCGACCATGGCCTTGATGACGAGGCTCTCCAGGCTATGACCCTCGATTTGATTGCCTTGGCGCGTTCGCGCCTCTGAGCCATCCCTGCCGATCAGCCCACGTGCAAATGGTGTCGCATGCCAACAGCCCTTCGTTGGTTGTTTCGGCCCTGTGACACGCCAAAGATGATCCGTTCACGCGATAAGGGCAGACACACGGCCAAGACGTCCGGTGGACAGTTGCGGTCCTCAATCCCGGCCTCTTTACTGATACCGGGATGACTGGCGCCTCAGTGAGGACCCCTTGCCGATCAAAGTCGAAATCTATTCGCGCGCGTCACTTATGCTTGTTGACGCCTATGGGTTGGTCACGTTCGATGAGCGGTTGGAGATGTTTGACCGTATCCTGCATGCTATTGCCAAGCACGATATCCGGGAGATCACCTCCGATCTGTCCATGATGGATGTCTCTAACCATGTGCTGGATGAGCTGTATTTCGGTGAGGTGCTCAATCGCCAAGCTCACGTCTTTCGGCCCGTGCGCAATACGATCATTCACCCGTCAGGCTTTCATGGCACAGGGATCCCAGCAGCGACGTTGAAGGGCAATGGGTGCAAGGTCGATGAATTCCATATCGGCCCCGACGCGCCACTCGAATCTCTCAAAATCGGTTAGGGCTGGTCGAGCCGGCGTATACTTGTCACCGGACCGGTGCTCTCGGCGACTTGGGCCGCGAAGCGCTCAAGCACATTGACCGTGACAGCCATATAGGTGGCGTTGGCGTGGATGAAATGCTCCGCATCTGTCATGACGCCCACATGGCCCTTCCAGAACACCAGATCCCCTCGGCGGGGCGGCGCGCCGTCGTCCAGCGCCGTGCCCAAGGCTGCTTCTTGTTGGTCCGCATCGCGCGGCGCGTCGAGCCCGGCCCGTTCCAGTGCGATTTGGACGAGGCCTGAGCAATCAAGACCGAAAGAACTTTTGCCACCCCACAGATAGGGCACACCCAGAAAGGTCTCGGCCACCGCCACCGCGTCCGGCTCATGGGTGCCCAATGCCACGACATGGTCTTGGAACACATAGCCGCCCCCGGCAAGGGCCAGAAAGCGTCCCTCTGCCTCGGTGACACACAGCTTTGCCGCCGTGCTCAACGCGTCCAGCGGCGGGGTTTTGAGATCGGGCGCGGGAAAGACGAAACTGCGCAAAGCGCGGATCATATGAGTTGGCGCCGCAGCCTCCGGCGCCAACATTTCCATGGGCACATAGCCCACATAGCCGTCCTGGCCCGATTGCCCCCAGGCCCAGCCGTCTTTCACCTCATAGGCGGTAAAGTGTTCGCCGAACAAAAGCTCTGTATCAAGAGGTGCGTCAGAGGCCGGGGCGCGGCGCACCGGCGCCGTGCCCTGCGCGGCCTGAAACACGGTCCCATCCGCGTAGCGCGGGGCGTCCACCACGCCCTCCAGAAACCGGGCGGCGAGGTCGGGTCGGGCAGGGGTCAGGCGCGCATCGCGGGTCATGGTCGGCGATCCCTTTTAGGCGGATGGGGCAGGGGTGTCGCGATCTTGGCCCGCTGCAGGCGGATGCATCACCGGGGCCATCTCTGGTGCGCTGAACAATGCGGTCATGGCCCGGAACAAGGCCCGGATCGCCTGCGCATCGCCCCCCGCCGGTCGGCCCGGCCGGTTGCTGCCGTTCCACGCAAAGATATCGAAATGCACCCAGCGGCGCGTTTTCGAGGCGAATTTCTGCAGGAACAGCGCGGCGATAATGGAACCGCCGAAGCGGCTGGCGGAAATGTTGTTCATATCTGCCACCCGGCTGTCGAGCTGGCTCACATAGCGCTTGTGCAGCGGCATGCGCCAGACCGGATCGCTCACCGCTTCTGCGCTTTCGGCAATGTGCTCGGCGATATCATCATCATCTGTGTAGAACGGCATCACTTCCGCGCCCAGAGCAACGCGGGCGGCCCCCGTCAAGGTCGCCATGACGATCATCACATCGGGCTCTTCCTCATCTGCGAGCGCGATTGCGTCGGCCAGCACCAGCCGGCCTTCCGCATCCGTATTACCGATCTCCACGGTCAGGCCCTTGCGGCTTTTGTATACATCGCCCGGACGGAAGGCATTGCCCGACACCGCATTTTCCACCGCCGGGACCAGGACACGCAGGCGCACCGGCAATTGGCTCGCCATAATCATATGCGCCAGGCCCAGCACATGGGCCGCCCCGCCCATGTCCTTTTTCATGATGTCCATGCTGCGCCCGGGCTTCAGGTTCAAGCCGCCGGAATCAAAGCACACGCCTTTGCCGACGAGCGTCAGCTTCGGTGCGTCCGCCGGGCCCCAACGCAGGTCAAGCAGGCGCGGGGCTCGGGTGGAAGCGCGCCCCACCGCATGGATCAGGGGGAAATTCGCCTCCAACAGCGCCTCGCCCTGGATCGTGGTGAAGTCCGCCTCGTGCCGCTCCGCCAAGTCCCGCGCGGCCTGTTCCAGTTCGTCCGGACCCATATCATTGGCTGGCGTGTTGACCAGATCCCGCGTGAGGAAAACACCCTCAATCACCGGCGTGATGTGGTCGCTGCGCGCGCCCACGGGCACGATCAGCTTCGGCAGGGTTTTGGCGGCCTTCTTGTACTTGGTGAAGCGGTAGGTCCCGAGCGCCCAGGCCGCGGCGAGCTGGCTCGCGTCGAGCGTGCCAAGGCCAGCGGCAAAGGCATATTCCCCCTCGCTCAGGGATCCCGGCAGATCGGCCACCAGGAACGGATCATCCCCCAGGCCCAGGCCATAAACGATGCGTGCCCGCGCCCCGTCCGGGCGCGGGATCATCAGCAGCCGCCCCGCCTGTCCTTTGAAGCCATTGGCGCGCACCCAATTTGCGGTGAATGGCTCCTGCGCCGCCATCCAGCTATCGAAGGATTGGGTGGTGATCAGGTCGATGGGCGTGGCCTCATCGGGCGACGTGGAGGTAAAACAGTCGAGCACGGCGGCTTGTCCTTCTTTGCGGTTCTCATGGCGCGCTGTGTAGGGTCCTCCTGACAGGAATGGACGGGCCAAGCGCGTAAGAACACCGACGATCCGGTCACAGCACCGAATCACTCACCTTAACGCGGTCATTTAACACAGGCGCGCTCATGTCCTCCAAGTCTATGCGATTGATTATCGGCACGAAAAACCTGTCGTCCTGGTCTTTGCGGCCCTGGCTGGCACTGCGCATGGCGGGCCTGTCGTTTGAGGAGGAGGTGATCCGGCTCGATCAGCCGGACACGGCCGCGCGCATCGCCGCCCATTCGGCCGCCGGCAAAGTGCCAATCCTGCGCCATGGTGATCAGGTGATCTGGGACTCTCTGGCGATCATTGAATATGTCAGTGAAATGGCGCCGCAGGCCGCGCTCTGGCCAGCCGATCTCGCCACCCGCGCCTGGGCGCGCTGCGTCAGTGCTGAAATGCATGCGGGTTTTGCCACCCTGCGCCAGGTCATGCCCATGGCCTTCGCCGAGCAGGGCGTGCCCCATAAACCCTGCGCCGCTCTGGAGCGGGACATCGCCCGCATCCAGCAACTCTGGCTGGAGGCCCGCGCCGCCCATGCCGCGCACGGCCCTTTCCTGTTCGGCCCGTTCACCGCGGCTGACGCCATGTACGCCCCTGTCGTCTCGCGCTTTCGCAGCTACGGTGTGGCCATGCCCCCCGAACTGCACGCCTATTGCGAAGCGCTCTGGACGCTGGAGCCGATGCAAGACTGGTTGGCGGGGTCGCAGGCCGAGGTTGCAGCGCGGGCTTGAATGCCGCGTGATAGGCTATGGCGCCCGTCCATCCTGGGAGAGAGCGTCCATGACCGAAGACCAGCCCACTCTTGAGGTGTTCGATGCGGCCAGTGTGCCGTCTTCCATTGAGAGCCAAGTCCTTGGGCTCTTTGACCTCACTTACGACCGGGGCAACCACGCCTATCTGCTCGCGTCCATTGAGCGGCTTGGGTGGATTGCAGTGGCCCGGCACGGCGGCACCGTGGTGGGGTTTGCGGTCGGCGGCAGTCTTCGGGCTGAACTGCCCCGCCTGGCCGGCCCTCAAGCCGTCGCCTTGGCCGGGATCGGCTGTATCGATCCCAATCTGCGTCAACAGGGCCTGTTCACGACCTTGGCGATCGCGGCGCTCAACGCGGGGGGAGTGCTGAACGGGGCAGACCGGTTTCTCTTTTGTGGCCGCATGGCCCATCCGATCACGTACCGCACGGCGGCACGGTCCGCGCAAGGCGTCGTGCCGGCGTCGGGCCGAGCGCTGTCCGACTGGCATCGGGAAATGTTGCTGGCGGTCGCGACGCTCTATGGGGTGACCGTTGACCCGGACACGGGCGTCGTCATCGGGACCGGCACGCCGATTGGCTATCCCCGCCTGCGCTATGAGGCCAGTGACGCCGAGCAGGCGCTCTTCCGGCCTGTCAATCGCGATCGAGGGGATTCCCTCCTGGCCGTGGGATGGATGCCAACCGTGCCGGACGGGTGGGCTTAATCGTCTCCCTTCACGCTGCGTCTAAATCAGCGAGCGTGCGCAGCAGGTGGTGGGCAACGGTCGGCGCGTCCTCAAGATGGGGCAAATGCCCCAGGCCGGGCAGCTCCGTGAAATGATCCGTTCCGATCCTATCCCGCAAGGCCCGTCCCCGGTCTAAGGGGATCCAGGGATCATCGCGTCCCCACAGGATCGCCGTCGGGCATCGGATTGCGCCGAAATGCGGTTCAATGTCTTCGGTATAGCGTTCATCGGCCTGAGCGAATTGGCGATAGAAACTGACGCGCCCGTCCTCTGACAGCCAGGGCGCGATCAAGCCGCGCAAGTCTTCCTCAGCAATCTCATTCACCAGAGCTCCCCGGATATAGGCCTCCACGATGGCACGATGGATGTGCGCCGGGACGCCAAGGAAAGCCTCCAGGTGCTTGCCGACATGGTCGAAAAACGCCGATCCCCAGGGGCGCAGGGCCACGACATTCATCAGCACATATCGGGAGATTTCAAAGCCGCCGAGCAGGTGCGCCCGCAGCGTCGTCGCGCCTCCGAAGTCGTGCGCGATCACGGCGGGCCGCTCCAGGCCCCAGTGGTGCATCATCTCTAGAAAGACCTCGCCCTGCACATCCAGGGAGGTCGCCTGGTCTGCATGTTGGTCCGATTGGCCGTAGCCGGGCATGTCGTACCAATAGACCCGGTACTGCGCGGCGAGATCCGGAATGATCCTGTGATAGGCAAAGGACGACCAGGGCCAGCCATGCGCGAGAACCAAAGCTGGACCTGACCCGGTCGCGCCTGCCGCGACCTGGCCAGCGCGGGTGGGGACCCGGGTGTCGAGATGCCAATGCATGGGGGGCTCCCCTTTCTTGTGTGGCTCGGCGTCGCGCAGGATGACGGGAGGCGGGGGCTGTGGTTTCGCGACGGGAGAGAAAGCTCAATCGATCCGGCGATCGCACGGGGGGCGATGCGGCACGACGGGCCATGACCCGCTATGGCGGTCTTGTTAAAGGGTGTTGTCTTCGGGCTCCACGCCCGCATGGGCTGGATTGATGCCATCGCCAATGAGGGCGTTTTGCTCGCGATAGAACCGCTCCGCGCCCGGATGGAAGGGGATCGGTACGCCGGTCGTGGCGCGGTGCAAATCCATCTGGGCGGCGAGGGGGTGGCCGCTGGCGAGCAGGGGACGGTTACCGTCGTGCCAGAGTGCCGCGGTCATGGCATAGATGAGATCCGGGTTGGCATCCGCATGGGTAATCCACAGGGCGCCCACGCCCAGGGTTTCCACCACCTCCGCTTGACCGTAAGCCTCGGTGGGAATTTCCGCATGCAGCAGGAAGGTGTGATCAAGCCGCAGGGCATCGATCGCGGGGCCTGTAATGGGGATCAGCCGCGCCCGACCATCGGCAATCAGAGCGCTGACCATCGCGACAGGGGCCCCGGCCGTGTAAAAGAAGGCATCGAGCGTGCCGTCCTCCAGTCGGGCGGAGGCCATATCCGGATCCAGCGTATCGAGCGTTAGCGCTTCGTCGCTCAGCTCAAGGGCCGCCAGGATCAGCCGTGCATCCGCATGGCTGCCCGATCCTGGCCGATCGATGGAGACGTGTTTGCCCGCCAGGTCAGCCAGGCTCTCAATGCCGGCATCGCTGCGGGCCACCAGATGCACGGCCTCGGGGTAGAGATTGGCGATCGCCCGTAACGCGGGCTGGCTGGCGTCGAAGCCCCCTTCGCCTTGATAGGCCCAATGCACCACATCCGCCTGGGCCAGGGCGGAGTCCATACTGCGGTCCGCCACCGCCCGCACATTCATCACCGAGCCTTCGGTCGCTTCGGCCACCGCGATCAGCCCTTCCGGGCCGCAGGCACCGGATTCAGCGCAGCGCACAGAGCCCAGCGGATGGCTGATGATCCCGGCAATGGTGTCCCCGACACTAAAGTAAGTGCCGGCGACCGAGCCAGTGCCGATCTTGAAGAAGACGACGGAGCGTGCCCGCTCATCGGCGGCGAGGACGACCGGCCCCGCGAGCAGCGCGCCGCCCGCCAGACTAATCCAGGTGAGGACGCCAAGACAGGCCGCGAGCGCGGGATGACATGCTGGTGTTTTCACCGTCCGGGAACGGGCCTCTGCGCCCTCCCGGCGGTGACGGGGGCGCCGCTTCTGAACGGGCGAATACTCCATAATCATCACTATAAACCGCGTATGCGTGTGTTGGAAGGGGCGTGGCACGAAATTCCGTGCCGTGCGCGCGATCGTCTGTGTGGGCCCCATCGCTCCACGCGCCGGCAGACAGGATTAACCATCTGTACTGGGAGTATTCAAGCGCTGGCCGTGATACAGGTGGCGGCCCCATTGTCGCCGGATTCCAAGGTGTTGATACACGTCTTGGTGATCTCGATGCGGAGAGGGACGGGCCATGACCCGCGTTTTGACGGCTCTTGTACTGGGCGCATTTTGCCTTGGCGTCAGCGCGTGTGACGGTGGCTCCACGCCGGCGTCCTCTGCCCAGGTTCAAAGCACCGTGGCGTATCTGGATGAGGTTCGCCGCCTGACCGAGCAGATGACGGCGCTGGAGGCCCGGCTGGAGGATGCCCGCACGCCAGAAGAGCGCCTCGCGGCCAGCCGCCTGCTGGTGCGCACTTTTGAAGAGTTAGAGGCCGCTTTGGCGGCGCTGGAAACGCGCAATGTGGATCCGAAAGTCGTGGCTTATGCGACGTCGCTCGGCGAGCTGTCGAAGCTGAACCGCACCAATCTCACCGCCGCTATCCGCTTTGACGAGGCGTTGCGGGCCGCCCCGGGCGAGGCCGAACGCGCCAAGCTCTTAGCCGAACGCAAAAGCCGACAAGAGGCGCTGGTGGCCGAGCAGCAGAAGTGGCTGGCGCGGGAGCGGGAACTCGCCGACTACGTCAATAAGACCTATGGCGGGAAGTAACCGTGCAGGCTGACAGATAATCATCTGTATCCGGCGCGTTGCTCGAACGCCGCCGGTGTCCAGGTCAGAAGGTGGTATGCCCCATCATTGGGGCCAGCGATGCCCGAACAGAAGTCTGTTGCCCGTTCGGGCCGCGCCATTCAGTGCGACACGCAAGTGTCGCGGGTCACTGAACTGCAGGGATGGCCGCGTTGCCGTGGGGACTCACTCCGATGTCGGTGACCATGGCACCGCTTGCGCGGCTGTCGGTCATCCCCTTTGACGGCCGGCCCTGCCGGTTCCGGACGGCTGCCCCCCTCTGGCAGCCGCCCCGATCGTTTGCTGTTACGCCGCTCGGCGCGACGGTCCAGCCAATTTGCGACGCAGGTAATCGCGGTTCTCATCGGTCAGAGCCAACGCCAACACATCAAGCACTAAAGTGACGTCATCATAAGCGGGCACATTCGGTGTGCGTCTGGACAGGGCGCGGGCATGCTCCGCAAGTTCCTGAGCCGTTGCGATCCGTTTCGCGATGAGAGCATCGGTAATGAACAAAGCCACTCCGATAGTCGTGAGAAACCGTGACGGCAAATCGTCCATCACCTGTGTGCGCTTTCCGTAAGACATGTCACTCTCCCCTGGATTGGGCGGTACATACCATCGTGGCATAAGTTTACGCAGGAATACTGTCTTTCGGCCACGAGTTGATGATGACATGTCTGCTGTGATTTACAACAGGTATATATGAAATTTCTGCCACTTACTTCGTCTATAGTGCCATAAATGACGCAATTTTCTAGAGTAATCTATTGTTCAATTCAGTTTGTCTTTTGAAGGTACAATGTCTCCGGCGGTGAAAGCGAGTCAGATGTGGCCATCATCGGGGCTCAGCCGAAACAAAATCTCTCCTGCTTTCAGAAAGTTTCTAAGTTGCGATTTCAGTCGCGTTCCAGACAATTCACTGCTGCCAAAGTCCGCAAAACCCGGCGTATTCTCCTAGAGAAGTGAAGCTGTGGGTCTATAATCCATCTTCGTAAGCCCGCACATCCGGGCCTGAGCAACAGTCCCGGTGCATGATGACGGCTACCCATTTCACAGACCCAGTCAAAGACCCCGGCCGAGCCCTTGGCGATCCTGGACTGTCTGGTCCGGAGGATCTGGATCTGCTGTTTGTCGGCGGCGGACTATCCAATTGTCTGGCGGCATTTACGCTCTCAGTGCTGCGCCCGGACTGCCGGTTTCTGATTGTGGAGCGGGCCGAGCGGCTCGGCGGCAATCACACCTGGTCGTTTCATGAGACAGATGTGGATGCGGCGACGTTAGCGCGCCTGGCGCCCTTCATTACGCATCACTGGGACGCCCAACAGGTGCGCTTTCCCACCCATAGCCGCGAGATCGGCATTCCCTACTACACAGTGACCTCTGAGCGATTAGATCACGTCATGCGCTCGCGTCTGGGGGATCGCATTCGCCTCTCCGTCGCGGTTCAGGAGGTCACACCCACGCGTGTCACGCTAGAGGGCGGGGCGCAGGTGACGGCTAAAGCGGTGATCGACGGGCGCGGGCTGAGCAGTCGGCCGGCTTGCCCGGTGGCCTATCAGAAATTTCTGGGCGAGGAAGTGCGCCTGACCCGGCCCCATGGCCTGACCGCGCCGGTGATCATGGACGCCACCGTGCCCCAGGACGATGGCTACCGTTTCTTCTACTTGCTTCCGTTCACGGACGACACGCTGCTCATTGAGGATACTCGCTATTCGGATACCGCGCCTTTTGACGCGGCCGCCTATCAAGGCGAGGTTCGCGCCTATGCGGCCCGCCAGGGGTGGGAAATCGCCCAGACCCTACGCACGGAATCGGGCGTGCTACCCATCGTGCTGGGCGGGGACTTGGCGGAGGTGTGGCCGGAGGACCAAGCTGGGCAGCCGCGCCTTGGGTTGCGCGCTGGCCTTTTCCACCCCGTCACCGGGTATTCCTTTCCGGAAGCGGCCGACGTCGCCGTGCGCATGGCCAGGGCGCAGGATCTTTCCGCGCCGGCGCTGGCGGCCATGCTGCGTGCCCATGCGGTGCGTCGGTGGGATGACGGCGGCTATTTGCGGCTTTTAAACCGGATGATGTTTCTCGGCGGTGAACCGGCGCAGCGCTACATCATCTTGCAGCGTTTTTATCAGTTGTCTCAGGCCCTCATCGCGCGCTTCTATCGCGGCCATCTGACCTGGGCGGACAAGCTGCGTATTCTGGTGGGGGAGCCGCCGATCCCCATTCTGGCGGCGTTGAAAAGCCTGCCGGAATCCCAGGCGCGCGCCTGGACGGCCGCCCGCGACGGCACGGCCTCCTGATTCACATAAGACAAGGGGAGCGCCCATGGACGCGGTCGTTGCACAAAGCCGGGAAATCATCGACCGGGGGTCCAAGAGCTTCGGCATGGCCGCACGCCTGTTCACGCCGGAGACCCGCGATAGCGCGGTGATGCTCTATGCCTGGTGCCGCTATTGCGATGACGTGATCGACGGCCAGGATCTGGGTATGGGCGGCGCGGCGTTGGCACCGGAAGAGGCGGCCGCGCGCCTGGCCGATCTTGAGGCGCGCACCCGCGCGGCCATGCGCGGCATGCCCGACGGCGCGCCCTTTGAGGCGCTGGCCCGCGTGGTGGAGCGCCATAGTATCCCCGAATGCTTCCCCCTCGATCTGCTGGAAGGCTTCGCCATGGATGTGCGCGAGCACGATTATGTCCATGCGGAGGATCTCCTGACCTACTGCTATCACGTGGCGGGCGTTGTGGGCGTGATGATGGCCTATGTCATGGGGGTAACTGAGCGGCGCACCTTGCGCCGCGCCAACGATCTGGGCATCGGCTTTCAGCTCACCAATATCGCCCGCGATGTGATTCCGGACGCCGAACAGGGGCGGCTTTACCTGCCCGCTGACTGGCTCGCCGAGGCGGGTCTTGGCCCCAGCCCCGAGGCGATGCTTGCGCCGGCCCACCGGGAGGCGGTGGCACGCGTGGCCTTGCGTCTCGTGGAAACGGCGGACGCTTACTATGACTCCGCCCGTATCGGCATCGCGCGGCTGCCCTGGCGCTGTGCCTGGGCCATTGCCACGGCCCGGGATGTGTACCGGGCCATTGGCTATAAGGTGCAGCGCGCGGGGCCAGAGGCCTGGGACCAGCGCCTCTCTGTCAGCACGCCGCGCAAGCTTGTCTCGGTGATGAAAGGCGTCTGGATCGCCAGCCAGGCGCATTTGCTCGGCCCGGACGAGGACGCCAGCCCACGCACCGGGCTCTGGACGCCCAAAGCGCTGCGCGATTAGCGCGGATCACACCCAGCGTTGGCTGGCGATGCGGGCGAAGATCAGGCCCGCTAGGGCCGCGAAAGCCAGCGCCGCCCAGGGGACATAGAGCGCCTCGATGGGCGCCTCCCGCCAGAGCAGCGCGGCATAGGCCTCAAGGCCCCAGGTGTTGGGGGTGATCCAGCTGATGGTCTGAATCGCCGGCGGCATGAGAAAACGCGGCACCATGGAACCGCCGATGGCGCTGAGCACCAGGACCGCGATGGGGCCGAATGTCTCGGCCTGACGCCTTGTCCGACACAGCGACACAAACGCGAGCGCCAGCCCCGCCGCGGTCATGGCCGCCAGCAGCGTGGTCGCCGCCCAGGGCGCCTCAACCCCTTCAAGCGACACGCCAAAGCCGACCCAGGCGACGGCGAAAATCACCGCGATTTGAATCATCCCCTGCACGGTCAGGAACAGGAACGTGGCATCAAGCACCGGCGCCAGCCCGCCCGGGCCTAACGCCAGCCGTCCCAGCAATCCGGATTCGCGATCATCCAGCAGCCGCACGGCCCCCTGAACCGCTGACATCAGCACAAAGAGCATGGCCACACCGGCCGCATAGTACGCGACGCCGATGGGAATGCCGCTGTCCCCGCCCAAGGTGTTGACCGTCAGCGGCAGGTCCGGTGCACCGTCTCCCTCTGTGGCCACGGTGATGAGCGACTGGCGCGCGACCCCTTCCAACACGGTGGCGGCAATGTCGCGAGAGGGCGCGCGCACCACGATCACGCTCGGCACCGGCGCGCCGGGGTCCTCCGTGGTGATGATCAGGCCCGCATCCGCTTCACCCGAGCGCACGCGCGCTTCCACATCCGCGCCCGCGTCGAGGACGCCGCCCAGGCGAATGGCCTGGTTCGCGTCAGCCAGTGTGTCGAGAAAGGCGGTTGCAGCCGCGTCGCCGCGCTCGTCGGCGATGGCATAGCGAATTTCCAGGTCCGTGCCGCTGGTGCGCGAGAAGATCAGCGCGAAGATCACAAACACGAGCGGTGGCAGCAGGAACGCAAGCGCCAACGCGCCCCGGTCGCGGATCAGCCCCAGGATCAATGCCCCCGTCAGTGCCCGTCTCATGCCGCCCCTTCCGTGTGAGTCACGCGCTCGACGAGATCTTTCAGGTCCGGCCGCGCGACGCTCAAGCTGCCGGGGACAATTCCGCGACTGCCGAGCCAGCCCATCAACTCCCGCAACGCGCCTTCCCCGTCGATCAGGCCGCGCCAGGCGCGTCCGTCTTGCGTGTCGTGCAGGCCGATGGAGCGGAAGAATGCCTCTTGCGCCGGGTCCGGCCGGGCGGGGCAGGTGAGAGAGACCACGCGCTGGCGCCCGAAGTCGGACTGGTTGAGCTCCGCCGCCGAGGTCTCCACGCGCAACGCGCCCCCGACCAGCACGCCCATGCGGTCCGCCACCGCGCTCGCCTCACCCAGCTCATGGGTGGTCATGAAAATGGCAAGGCCACGCCCGCGCAACAGGCTGATCAGTCCGCGGAAGTCCTTCTTGGATTGTTCATCAAGGCCGGCGGTGGGTTCGTCCAGCAGCAGCAGGGCCGGCTCATGCAAGAGGGCCGCAGCGATGTGGACGCGCCGGCGCATCCCCCCCGACAGCCGCGCCGCCCGCGCGTCGCTCTTGTCCTGAAGGCCGAGCCGGGTCAGCAGATCCTGGGCCCGCTCCCGCGCGGCGCGCCGCGATAGCCCGTAGACGGCTCCAAACAAGTGGAGGTTTTCTTCCGCTGTCAAATGATCAAACAGCGCGATGCGCTGAGGCACCATCCCCAGATGGCGCCGTGCCCGCGCATCGCCGCGGGTGTCGAACCCGGCGATACGGATCGCCCCCTCGGTCACGGCCTGATGGCCCGCAATGGCGCTCATCAAAGTGGATTTGCCCGCCCCATTGGGACCAAGCAGCACATAGACCTCGCCAGGCCCAACCGAGAGAGACACGCTGTTCAACGCCTGGAACGCGCCATAGCGCACCGAGACGGAGTCCACGTGGAGAGGCAGGGGCGGGACCCCGTCAGACGTTGGCATGTCCGTCGATGCTCTTGTTCAGGCGAAGGTCGATCTGAGTCAGAACTTTCTGCTCTAGGAACGTACAGAAAATGTCGAGACAGGCCCAGTCCGGATGCCGCTGCGCCAGCGCGCGCGCCTCGCTCAAGTAGAGTTTCGCCGTCTCATGGGCCTTGGAAATGCCCAGCATGGTCACGAGCGTTGTGCGGTCATCATCTTGGGCCACATCTTTGCCGCTGGCCATCTGGTTCGACATCACATCGATCAAATCATCGTAAGCCTGAAAGGCGAGGCCAAGATTCATGCCGTAATCGTGCAGCGCGCGTCGATCATCCGCGCTCGCCCCCCCCAAACAGCCACCCATTTCTGCCGCCGCGCTGAACAGCGCGCCGGTCTTGCGCGCATGCATGCGGATCAGGCTGTCCAGGTCGCGCGCCTGCCCGCCGCCTTGCAGGTCTTCATACTGGCCGGCGACGAGACCCTGATAGCCGATGGCCGTGCCCAGCACCCGCACCAGGTCAAGCCGGGTGTCGCAGGTCAGGCTCTGCTCTCGGGTCAACACGGCAAACCCTTCGGAGATCATCCCGATCGCGGCCAGAATCGCGGTGTTTTCGCCATAGATGCTGTGATTGGTGGGGCGGCCCCGGCGTAAATTCGCATCGTCCATACACGGCAAATCATCAAGTACCAGCGAGGCCGTGTGCACCATTTCCAGCGCGCAGGCGCTGTCCGCACTTGCCTTGCGCGGCACGCAAAAGGCGTCGGCCGACAGCGTGACCAGGATTGCGCGCAGGCGTTTGGCGGGCGCCAGCAGGCTATGCCGCACCGAGCGCATCAGGTCTTCCGGCAAGTCTTCAGAACCCACATGCAGCCCGTGCAGCCGGTCCTCGATGGACTGGCGCAGGGCATGAAGATCAGCTTCGAACGCCGTCAAGCTCACCGCACTCATTGGTCCCTTGTCCTGTTCCCCATCGATCCCCAACACATCAGACCCCGTCCGCGGTGATTTGCACGCTGTAAGTACGCTGCTGTGGCCTGGGCGGATCTGCCGCACCCGCCGTAAAATGCAGGGCGTGACGGTCTCGCCTTTCCCCCTCCACGATTTATACTCCCTCGCACTTTTCCATGGGGAGACGGACCAACGCCATGACAGAATTGCACACCTCCGCGCCCGCGACGCGCGCAAAAACGGCGCGATCGACGGCCATCGTGATTGGCGCGGGGTTTGGTGGCTTGGCGGCCGCCCTGCGACTGGCTGCCAAAGGCTATGAGGTGAGCGTGGTGGATCGCGCGCCGCGGGCAGGCGGCCGCGCTCAAGTGTTCGAGCGCGGCGGCTTCCGCCACGATGCGGGTCCGACCGTGATTACGGCGCCCTTCCTGTTTGAAGAACTGTTCACACTGCACGGCCGGTCCATGGCGGATTACGTCAAGCTGGTGCCGGTCGAGCCTTGGTATCGTTTTACCTATCCCGATGGTGACAAGTTCGATTACGGCGGCACAATCGAGGATACGCTGGCGGAGATCCGCCGCATCCACGCTCCCGACGCTGATGGGTATCTCAAGCTGCTGGAGCATTCCGAGCGGATCTTCGATGTGGGCTTCACCGATCTGGCCGATCAGCCATTCCATGAGATCGGCACCATGCTGGCGCAGGTTCCCGCGCTCGTGCGCCTGGAGAGCTATCGGACCGTCTGGGGCATGGTGACGAAGTATCTCAAGCACCCGAAGATACAGCAGGCCTTCTCGATTCAGCCCCTGCTGGTGGGCGGCAATCCTTTCGAGACCACCAGCATTTACAGCCTTATTCACTTCCTGGAGCGCAAATGGGGCGTGCATTTCGCCATGGGCGGCACGGGCGCACTGGTGGATGGGCTGGTCAAGCTTGCCGAGGAAGTGGGGATAAGCTTCAGCTACACCACCACGGTCAGCCGCCTCGACATCAGCGATGGTCGCGTTACGGGCGTGGCGCTGGATGACGGCCGGCATCTCGATGCGGATGTGGTGGTCTCCAATGCCGATCCCATGCACCTCTATAAAGAGATGGTGCCGCGCGAAAATCTCACGACCATGACGCGGCTCAAGCAGTCTGCCGCCCACCTCTCCATGGGGCTGTACGTGCTTTATTTCGGCACCACCCGCCCCTATCCGGATGTGGTGCACCACACCATCTGGCTCGGTCAGCGCTATGAAGAGCTCTTGCATGAGATCTTCCATGGCAAGGAGATGCCGGAGGACTTCTCTCTCTATGTGCACCGCCCCACGGCGACGGATCCGAGCTTCGCGCCCGAGGGATGCGATTCCTTCTATGTGCTGTGCCCGGTCCCGAATCTGCGCGCGCCAATCGACTGGTCGGTGGAAGGGCAACGCCTGTCCGATCGCATTGTCGAGGCTCTGGACAAGACCATGCTGCCGGGTCTGAAGGAGTGCATTGTCGAGGACTTCTTCATGACGCCCCAGGATTTCGCCGACAATTATCTCAGCGATGCAGGGGCCGGGTTCTCAGTCGCACCGAAATTTCGCCAGTCCGCGTGGTTCCGCTTCCATAACAAAAGCGAGAGCTTGGAAAATCTCTACCTGGTCGGCGCGGGGACCCATCCCGGTGCCGGACTGCCCGGTGTGGTGTCGTCCGCTAAGGTCATCGACCGGCTGATCCCACCCGCGCCGCAAGCCTGACATCCGGACCGAACGCAACGAACCCTAAGGTCTAAGCGCCATGACCGTAACCGGAGTTACTATTTCGGTTGCGGCATACTGTGTCCTTCCAGCACTAGCGCCCCCCGCCCGGTTGAGGTTCAAAAAGAGGGAAAGTCCTAAAGCCTGATTTATTGATCTAGGGGGTTTCCATGGTTCGGCTGAAACACGTCTTGCTGGCCGGTGTTGCCGTATCCGCCGCGCTCACCGTGCAACCGCTGCCCGCATTTGGGCAGAATGACCTGGTGACCGAGCGCATCGTGGTGACCACCCAGAAGCGCGAAGAATCCATCCTGGATGTGCCGCTCTCCATCACCGCGGTGTCGGGCGAGTTCCTGGACAGTGCCGGCATCACCGATCTTGATGACCTGTCGGACTTCGTGCCGGGCTTCCAGCTTCAACTCCAGAGCATCAACACGCCGAGCTTCGTGATCCGCGGGATTACGTCCGACGCCTCCGAGCCCGACTCCGAGCCGAACGTCTCCGTCTTCTATGACGGCATTCCGGCCAGCCGGAGCGGTGGCTCGGTGATCGAGCTGTTCGACCTGGAGCGGGTGGAAGTGGCCAAAGGCCCGCAAGGGACCCTGTTCAGCCGCGGCGCTTCCAACGGCGCCATCAACTTCATTATGCGCAAGCCCAGCGACGAGTATGAGGCCTACGCCAAGGTGGAGTTCGGCAACTACAACAGCGAGCGCTATGAAGGTGTCGTGAACGCGCCCGTCATCGAAGATGGGCTGTTCGTGCGCCTGGGCGCGGTGTTCCATCAGCGCGATGGCTTTATCCCCAACGAAGCCCGCAATGGTGACGAGCAGCAGGGCAAGGACAGCTTGCAGCTGCGTGGATCCTTTACCGCCATTCCGACCGATGAACTGGAAGTGACCGTGATCGGCTACTACCAGTATGACCAGCCGGACCCCACGGGCTTTAAGACGCTCGTGCCGGCGCTGGTCGCTGCTGATCCGCTGCTCACCGACACCGACCCCTTTGGAGAGTACGCCCAGGACTCCGCGATCTTCACCAAGCGGGAAGTCTACGGCGCAACCGTGCTGGGTGAGTATCAACTCAATGAGGCGATCACCATCGCCTCCACGACGGGCTATCGTGAGTTTCAGACCACGGATCGCTTTGATCCGGACGGCACCTCGCTCTTCATCATCGATTCCCTGGAAGATGATTATGGCCGCGTGCTGTTCCACGAGTTCCGCGCCTCCTATGACGGCGAGGGGCCGCTTTCGGGCTTTGCCGGCGCGTCTTACTACAATGAAGAAGCAAGCCGCCGTCGCCTGTTCGAGATCAATCAGGAAACAACCCTGAACAATGTGCTGCCGCTGCTGGCGGGCGGCGTGGCGTTGCCCCCGGTTGCCGGCCTGCCGCCGGTCGCCGAGGATGTCTTCGTCAATAATGAGACCACCAGTTTCTCGGTCTTTGCCGATCTGACCTATGACATCACCGAAACGGTGTCCTTCACCGCCGGTGGTCGTTGGACCCACGACAACAAAGAGCTCGACTTCACGTCACAGACGGTGGAATCGGAGTTCTTCCCGGGCTTCTCCGTGCCCGGATCGCTCCTCCCGCTAGCGCTGTCGGACTTCTCTCAGCTCTTTGCGTTTGCCGCTGGTGATCTGGGCGCGTTGGGCCGCTTCGTGGACTCCCTGCCCACGAACCCGTTCAGCCCGGGCAATGACGTGCTGCTGGGGGCGTTGGCCAGCGATTTCGGCCTCGATTTCACCAACCCGCAGATCCAGGCGCTGTTGACGCCGGAGCAGTTGGGCCGTCTGCAGATTATCGAAACCAATGCGTTGGAAGGGACCACGGCCGGTCAGACCCTGACCACCGATGACACTTTCAGCTATTTCGAGCCGCGCTTTATTCTGGAGTGGCGCTTCCAGCCCGATTGGCTGGCCTATGCCAGCTATTCCTGGGGGATCCGCTCCGGCGGCGTGGAAATCGAGCCGCGCCTGGGCACCACCGAAAGCGCGTTCAGCCGCAGCGTGAACCCCGAACGGGTCACGTCCTACGAAGTCGGCCTGAAGGGGGCGTTCGATTGGGATGGTCTTTATCTGCAATTGGAAGGCGCCGGTTTCTACTACGATTACGAGGACTTCCAGACCCTGATCGTGCAGCAGGGCTCCTTGCAGAACGTGAATGCGGGTGCGGCCGATGCCAAGGGCTTTGAACTGGCGGCCAACGCGGCGTTCGATTTCGGCCTGGATGCATTCGCCAATATCGGCTTTATCGATGGCGGGTTCGAAGAAGGCTCCACCGCCGGTGTGATCGGTGATCCTATCGATCTGTCCGGGAATGAGTTCCGCCTGACGCCGAAATGGACCGTTTCGGGTGGTGTGAGCTACACCCGCCCATTGTCGGAACAGCTTACCGGCTTTGCCTCGCTGCTGGCCAGCTACCGCTCCTCTCAGTTCTTTAATCCGGAGAATGATCTGGCTACGGATACCGTGCCGGTCGATCTGGCCGAGGACGGCTACACCATCGTGACCTTGAATGCGGGTCTTGTCTTCCGCGAGCAGTTCGAGTTGCGCGGCCGCATCGAGAACCTGTTTGACGAGGAATATCTCATTGACGCGGGGAACACGGGCCGCATCCTGGGTATTCCCACAGCCATTCGCGGCCAGCCGCGCCTGTGGACCGTGGGCGTGACCGCACGCTTCTAAGCGCTAGAGCGTGCATTCAGGAAAAGGGGGGGCGGTTTTCCGGCCGGAAAGCCCGCCAAACCAACGACCGAGAGCCGTTTCAATGATCTGATTTTCAATGGGCCGGACTCTGGTGTCAGGGCTTGTAAACCCGGACGGCCGGATGATCCGTCCGCAGACCGGTACAGACCAGGCGGATCGCCACGGCGATGCCCTGATTATTCCGGTTGAGACCATTGGGATTGTCTTCCTGGCGGCTGTGCACTGACAAAGCGTGTTCCGTTAGCCCGATTTCAGGGCGATTTTCCTGGGTGAAGTAAGCGCCACCTTTTGTGGTGCGCCAGCGGTGCTCGTCACTCTCCCCATGCTCCAGGGCCGGATCGCCGACATCATCAAAGGCATTCAGACACCATTCATAGGCATTGCCGCTCATATCGGAGGCGCCGATGGGGGAGTCTCCATGCGGGTAAAGTCCCGTGGCGACGAATTGGGAATTGGCCTTCTGATTGCTGGTCCGCCCGCTATCCCACGCGTGCCCCCACGGATAGAGATAATCCGACCGTCCTGCCGTTGCCGCTTGAATCCACTCCGCTTCGAAGGGAAGGCGCAGTTCGGCGCCTTCTGTCAGGAAGCCGAGCATGCGATAGCGATCTGTGAGCCAACGGCTGAACGCCACGGCCTGATACCAGGTGACATATTGCGCTGGTTTGTTTAGGGCGCCGGGCTGAGGGCGTGGCTGATTGCCAAACCATTTGTGATGACCGGTCTTCTGCGGGAACCCGGCCCACCAGCGGTCTTCCTTGAAGTGGTCCGGTCGCTCTCGGCCGGACCCCGTGAACAGACCATATTGCGCCAGTGTGATGGGATACTTTGTGATCCACAGCGGCTGTTGAACGGGTTGCGGTTCGCTTTGTGCCCCATGTTGCTCTGCCGATGATGTATCCAGATCATCTGTATAAATGCTTACTTGCCCCGGTGGCACGGGGCACCAGAGAAGGTCCGGCAGCCCGCCCATCTCATCGGTTGCGTCTGCAACGAGAGGGCGGGCGGCCTCTAGCTGTGCGCGCCGGTCTTCGGGCAGTTCTGTATCGAGCCATACCCGGATGCGCGCCGGGGTCAACACATTCACGCCGTCACGCAAGTCACCATACTGAACGGCTTTGTTTTCCTCAAACCGGGTGCCGAGCGCTGGTAGTCGCTCGCCGATTTCCGCCCGCCATGTATGGTCCGCATAAGGAGAGTGGAGTTCCCGCAACAGTCGCTCAGCTTCTGGTCGAATGAAGCTCTTGAGCGGCTCTTCTACCGCCTCACGGGCAGTCCCGAGCTGTTCCAGCGCCTGCCAGACATCGTCAAGCCGTCCTTGCAACCACATGCGACTCCGGTCGAAATCCAGACGCGCTTTGTCCAAATCATCCCGGCTCGTGTCGCCCAGTTCCGACCGGTCGCGTGCCCACGCGGTTGCGTCCTGTTCCGCCTGGCGCTTAAACCAGAGCGAGCCTTGCGCCTGGTCGAGCCAGCCTTTCAGCAATGGCCACCGGCGCAACACCGCCTCATGGGCCACCTCGTACCGTCCGTCTTTGCGCTTTGTCACCAAGCGCGCCTTGTCGACCAGCTGGTCCAGCAGGTCTTCCGCGCCGTGGGGGAGTTCGTCAAGGGACGCAATCCGGCGCAGCACCTGGCCGTTGTCCTCAGAGACCGTCGCCAGATGCGGGATGAAGATCTGCTTGAGGCGAGGCCCATCCTCGGCTTCAAAAGTCTTCCCCAGTGTTTCGCTCACCACTTCGGTAATGGCGCCGGCGATGCCGCCTTCCCCGGTCTCACCGCCGATCCGGCGATACTGCTCCATCGTCATGCGTGGTGTGAGCTGGGGCGTCTTGTCATCGAGTCCTTTGTAAAGGCGCTGCAACACAAAAGCGAGCAGGGGTAGGGCGTCCTGGCCGGCGAGATCATCAATCAGGGCACGGACCAGGGCATCTTCGATTTCGATGCCGGCGCGTTCCGCCGGACCTTCAATGACCGCCTCATAGGCGCGTTCCCGCAAGGGGGAGAGGTCTTGCGTGGCCTTTTGCACGGGATCGCCCAGATGGCTATCCGTTTGCAGGCGGTTATAACTGTCGGAACGAATGGCGGTGATGGCGATGAGGTTAACGCGTCGGTCCTCCTCGCTCAGCAAGCGGCCAAGGATCGCCCGCAGGCGCTCTGCCTCCGCCGTGCGCCTTTGTCCACCCGCATCAGCCGTGACTGCAACGGGGAACAGCTCTTCCCCCTGATCAATGGGGAGGATGAGAGGCAGCGGGTCTGTCACATCTTCCCAGCGGGCTTCGCCGGCTTGCACTCTCTGGGCTTCGCGCAACAGGGCGACAACCCGATCAACACAGGTCTCCAGGTCCTCTTCAAGCAGATCAAAGTCAAGCGCGCAGCCGCTGGCCGCCTCAAGGGCGGCAGTAAAGCCTTCTTGAGGTTGAGACAGCGCGTTCAGGCCTGGTCGTATTGTCGGTAGGCAGAGGAATCCGGCACCGTCGTTTTCCTTCAATCTGGCTAGTACGCCCGCGCGCAGCAGCGACGACTTGCCCGAGCCAGAGGCCCCAAGAATGACCAGGAGCTTGGGCCCTGTACTGCCTTGCGCGCGCATGCGCTGGAGCCTCTCCAGCGTGTCACCGATTTCAGGCTCGCGACCGAAGAAAACGGGCGCGTCCTCCTCCTGAAGGGCCTTCAGGCCCAGATAAGGCTGGCGGCCCTCGCGCAGGGGCGGGCGGGTGGAGATGTTTAGCGCGCTCAGATGGCTTTCGATCCGTGTCCAGATGGTGCGTAAAGCCTCGCGCCGGGCTTGCCGGCTCTCGATCCCGGTGTTTTGCAGCGATACGGAGAGTTCCTGAACGTTAAACTGACCGATGCTCTTAGCGGGGGAGTGTTTGAGAAACGCCCATGTTCCCTCGGTCAGCAGGATGGGAAGAATCTTGTAGTCGGGCTCTGCAGCCAGGGTTTCCAGCGCCCAGTCATATTCCTTCAGGCAAATGGCGCTATCGGCCCAGTCATTAGAGATCAGACACAGGAAAATCCGACTGTTGCGCACCGCGGTTTCCAGGCCCTGCTCCCAGCGGCTGCCCAAGGGCTCACTGGCCAGATCCAGATAAATGTCCCTGACGCCCTGTTTCTGCAGTTCCTGGCGCACTTGGAAGGCGGTTTCCTTGGTTTTGCGGGAATAGGAAATGAAGATCGTCCAGCGGCCGCTGGCGGTCCGCGTGTCGCCAGTGTCACTGCGCGCCGCATCGCCACGCCCACCCCAAAGCCAGTTCCACATGGCCGCCCCCTCTCCGTCGTGTTCGCGTCTACAAAACCTTCTGTCTGGGAACAAAACTCTCCCATGAGGACCCATGCTACCGCAGAGGTCTTCAGGGTTGCAACTTCATTGACACCAGCACGGCAAGCTGGCAGCGTTTGGCCACACGGATCACGGCATGCGCAGGGGGATGCGATGGCGAACGGTGAGATCAAATTCAACGATGATTTGTTGATGAATGCTGGCGATCAGGAGACAGCACGAGAGTCCTTCCCATCGCTGGAGTTCGCGCTGATTTTTCCGGACTTGCAAGAGGCGTTTGAGGAGATCGACGCCAAAGCCAATGCGGCGAAAGCGTCCACTATTTTTTGGGGGCGCATGGCCGTTGTGCTGGCGTTTTTTGCCCTTGCCGTTGCCGCCATCGAGACGGTGTATCACGACGCGTTGAAGGGGGCGCTGATCTCGGGCGTTGATGTGTCGTGGGGCAAAGCGCTGGTGATTGCAGCCGGTATTGCCGGGGTCATCAGTATCGTGATCAGTGCTTTGGGTCTTTTCTTCGGGGCGTCCAAAGCATCTTGGCTGCGCTATCGCTTTTTAGGGGAGCGGCTGCGCCAACTGCACTTTCAGACACTGATCATGCTGTATCCCCAGCTTGAGGCCGCGGTCGAGGGCGGCGAGGCGGAGCGGGAGGCTTTTGACCATCAGCGGCGCGCGGCTTTGGCATTGATGCAGCGTGAAGTGATCGGCCGGCGTGACACCGCCTTTGAAATAGCGACCCAAGACGACACCGCCCAGAAAGCCTGGCTTTCCTCCTCATCGAAGCCGGTCATCACTGGCGGGACACCCGCCTTCGATGCCTTCTGCGATGCCTACCGGGTTCTTCGCATCGATCACCAGATACGCTATGCGGACTACAAACTCGACGGGGGCTCATTTTTTGGGGCGAATACGCCCTATCGCCAAAAGCAGCTTCTCAACGGTCTCACGGTGCTCGCCGTGATTTATGTGTTTGCTGTGCATCTGGCTGTGTTGGCGAAAACCATCTTCGGGTTCGACTGGTTTCCCGTGGACCTATTCGGTTTGTCAATCGGGGAAAGAGAAGTGCATGTCAGTGTGGTGATCGTGGCGCTGTTCGCACTGGCACTGCGGGCCTTTGAGGGAGGCTTGCGGCCGGAGGCAGAGTTGGAGCGCTATCGTCAGTACCGCTCTTACCTCAAACTGTTGCAGCAGCGCTTCTTAGACGACAAAGCACCGCCAGCGCAGAAAGTGGCGGTGATGCACGATTTGGAAGAGTTGACCTATGCGGAGATGGTCACCTTCCTGCGCACCAATGACGAGGCGAGCTATGTTATGTGAGGGGCCTGAGCGCTTTCAGGACAAGGGCGTGCCCTGGCCCGCCCGAAAAGCCGGGATCACCCCGAAGCCGCGACCATCCCAAAGACGAGACCGTTTCAATGATCTGGTTTTCATTGAAACGGCTCTAGGCCTGAAGCGGCAGCACCACTTCCACCAGGCTCGCATCGCCGGGAACGGCGGTGCGGGTGAAGCCCAGCTCGGTACACATGGCGAGCATGGCGCGGTTGTCCCGTTGCACATCGCCATAAAGCTCTTTCACACCGATGGCTCGGGCGTGATCAATGATGGCCTGCATCAGGGTGAAGCCGAGGCCCACGCCCTTGCGGTCGCTGCGCACCAGCACGGCATATTCCGCCCGGTCGAAGTCCGGATCGGCGTTGAGACGCACCATGGCTTGAATGGTGGGGGCGGCGCCCTCCATGGCGGCATCGTCCGGCGCCAAGGCGACAAAGGCCATTTCCCGATCATAGTCGATCTGGGTGAGGCGGGCGGCCAGGCTGCGCGGCACGTGTTTGAGGGCTGAGAAAAACCGCATGCGGATGTCATGGGCATCGCAGCGTTCGATCATGGCCACCACCTGCGGCTCGTCTTCCGGGCGAATGGGGCGCAGGGTATAGCTGCGCCCATCCCGGTCTGAAATCTGGCGTTCCAGATGGCGTGGATAGGGGGCGATCGCAAAGCGGCTTGCGCCGTCCGCCGGCATATCTTTCGAGGCTTCTGCCGGTGCGACACGCACGCGCGCATCAAGCGCCAGCACCCCATGCCGATCGGCCCACAAAGGGTTGATATCCAGCTCGCGCAATTCCGGCAGGTCGGCGGCCAGTTCCCCAAGCCGCATGATGGTGGTGGCGATGGCATCAAGATCAGCAGCTGCCTTGTCACGATACCCTTTCAGCAGACGGAACACGCGCGTGCGGGTGATCAGGTCCCGCGCCAAAGTGGCATTGAGCGGCGGCAACCCCATGGCTTTGTCATCCAGCACCTCCACGGCGGTGCCGCCATGGCCGAACAGCACCACGGGCCCGAAAGTGTCGTCCACGGTGAGCCCGGCAATGAGTTCGATGGCGCCCGGCCGCTCGGCCATGGGTTGCACGGTGAAACCATCAAGGCGGGCCATCGGATTGTAGTCGCGCGCCCGGGCCCGCATGGTGCCAGCGGCCGCGCGCACCGCGTCAGCATCTTTCAGCGACAGCGCCACTCCGCCCACGTCTGTTTTGTGGGTAATGTCCGGAGACAGAATTTTCAGGGCCACCGGATAGCCGATGGCATCGGCATGGTCCACGGCCTGTTCGACGCTGCTGGCAATGCGGGTATCCACGGTGGGAATGCCGTAATGCTGCAAGAGGGCTTTGGACTCTGGCTCGGTGAGTATCTCCCGCTCCTCGGCCAGGGCCTGGGCGACAAGGGCCTTGGCTGCTTTTCGACCCGCCTCCGGCACCGAGACGCTGGGTGGCGGCGTTTCCATGAGCAAGGTCTGATTGCGTTCAAAGCGGACGATGTGCATGAAGCCACGGACCGCTTGGTCCGGCGTTGGATAGGTGGGAATGCCGTGATCACGAAACAGCGTGCGGGCCTCCACGGCGCTATCCTCGCCCAGCCAGGACGTGAACACGGGCACGCGACTGGTGGCCGCCGCCGTGGCCGTGGCGCGGGCGGCATCCACGCTGTCGGCAACGGCGACCGGACAATTCAGCACCAGGATCGTATCAACTCCCGGATCGTTCAGCACGGCAGTCATAGCGTCTGCATAGCGCTCGCCCGGCGCATCACCGATCAGGTCCACCGGGTTGTTATGCGACCAGGTGCGCGGCAGGACGGCGTTCAGCGCGTCAAGCGTTTCCGGCGCCAGGTCCGCCAAGCGACCGCCGTCATCAAGGAGTTGATCTGTTGCCAGAACACCAAGCCCACCGCCATTGGAAATGATCGCCATGCGATCACCGCGGATGCGAGGCCGGGTGGCCAGCGTGGCCACCGCGTCGAAGAGTTCTTCCAGCGACCCCACCCGCAACATGCCCGCGCGCCGGAACGCGGCCGTGTACACATCATCCGCCCCCGCCAGGGCGCCCGTATGGGAGGCGGCGGCCTTGGCGGCCTCCGCATGGCGCCCGGCCTTGACCACAATCACGGGTTTGACACGGGATGCGGCGCGGGCAGCGGACATGAATTTGCGCGCCGCCGTCACATTTTCCACATAGAGCAAGATGGAATCCGTCTGCGGATCGCGCGCCAGATAATCGAGCAAATCGCCGAAATCCACATCCGCCATGCCGCCGAGCGACACCATGTGGGAAAAGCCGATTCCCCGCGCCGTGGCCCAGTCTAGCACCGAGGTGATGATTGCCCCTGATTGCGACAAAAACGCAATATGGCCCGGGCGCGGGTGGCGATGGGCGAAGCTGGCATTGAGGCCGTGCCCCGGGACCATCAAGCCGACACAGTTAGGCCCCAGCACCCGCAGCAGATGCGGCCGCGCCGCTTGGAGAATCCGGTCCTGCAACGCCAACCCCGCCGTCCCCAGTTCGGCAAAACCAGCGGAAATGACAATGGCGGCTTTGGTGCCGCGCTCCCCCAGGGCGGTGATGATATCCGGAATGGTGTCAGGCGGTGTGCAGATGACCGCCAGGTCAGGGCTTCGCGGCAGGCTGGCCACATCGCGATACGCCTGTACTCCGGCGATTTCATCGGCGCTCGGATGAACCATCATCACCGGTCCCTCAAGGCCAGCGGACAGCAGGTTCTGCGCGATGGTGGCGCCCACCGATTGCGGGCGCCGGCTGGCGCCGATCAAGGCCACGGCGGCGGGGTGGAACAGGTGATTGAGATTGCGGATGCTCATCAGGTCTTCCAGCCTTTGAGAAGGGCGGCCTAGACTATGTATCTATATGCGCGGGGCCTATGGCGCGTCGGGTCCGGACCTGTCCGGCCCGGATGATCCGTATTCCCCTAAACTGCATCCTTGGCTCTGCCAAGCGGTTTTCACCGCTGTCTTGATGCGCTACAACACCGGCCGTGTCCTTGGGGGGATTCACCGCAACGCGGGCGACATGCACCGCTGATTTATGCAGGAGGCGGACATGTCTCGCGTTCAGGACACTTCGCATGCTTCGGCGCATGACCGGTTTTCGGCGCATGACCGGTTTGTGGCCGATGCGGCCCCGGGGGCGCCCGCCGAGGTTGGGCTATCGACGGCTCAGGCGGAAGCTCTGCTCGCGGAGGTAGGGCCCAATACTTTGCCCGAGCCGCAGGACCCGGGTCTGATCCTGATTTTCCTGCGCCAGTTTCTCAGCCCGTTCATTTACATTCTGATCGTGGCAGCGGCGGTGTCACTGCTGGTGGGGCAATTGCCCAGCGCGGTCTTCATTATCGCCGTGCTCCTCATCAATGCCTCTATCGGGACGGTGCAGGAATACTCCGCGCAGGCGTCGGCCTCGGCTTTGCGCAACATGGTGCGTGGCATCGCCCATGTCATCCGCGACGGCACGCCCCAAACCATTGCGGTGGAGGCCATCGTGCCGGGCGATCTGGTGATGATCGCTTCTGGCGATAAGGTGCCCGCCGATATCCGCCTGATTGAAACGCGCAATCTGGCGGCGGACGAGTCTATGCTGACGGGTGAGTCCTATGCGGTGACTAAGAATGCCGAGGCGGCCGTGGCTCCGGACGCGCCCTTGGCCGAACGCTTTGATCGCTGTTTTGCTGGCTCTATCATCACCCAGGGGCGCGGCCAGGGGGTGGTGACGGCCACCGGATCCGATACGGAAATCGGCCGCATCGCCCATCATGTCAGCCGAGAGCGCATCTCTGAGCCGCCCTTGATGATCCGTATTCGCCGTTTCACCTATCAGGTGTCGGCGGCCATTATCGCGGCGATCATTGTGCTGGTGGGGCTCATGCTGGTCATGGGCACATACAGCACCGAAGACATGATGATGATCGGCATTGGTCTCGCGGTGTCCACCATTCCCGAGGGCTTGCCGGCGGCGTTGACCGTGGCGCTGGCGATCGGCATGCGGCGGATGGCTCAGCACAGCGTGATTATCCGCAAGCTCGTCGCGGTGGAGGCGTTGGGCTCATGCACCATGATCTGTTCCGACAAAACCGGCACGTTGACGGTCAATGAGTTGACCATCCGGGAAGTGATGCTGCCCGACGGTTCGGCCTATGAGGTCACCGGCGCGGGCGTCGCCTCGGGAGGGGCGGTGCACGGCGAGCGCTTGGAGCGCCTGCGCACGCTCTGCGTGACGGGTGTACTTGCCAACGAAAGCTATCTGGATTACGCGGGCGGCGAGTGGGTGTCCGACGGCGACATTGTGGATGTGGCCTTTCTGGTGCTGGCCAAGAAGCTCGGCCTGTCCTTGCACGAAGTGCGGGACCGGCAGGCGCAGGTGGAGCTGATTCCCTATGAATCGGAGCGCGCGTTCAGCGGCAGTCTGAACCGGGACGGCGACGGCCACGCGGTGCTTAATGTCAAGGGCAGTCCGGAGCGTCTCCTGGCCATGTGCTCGCGAATGGCTGGTGATGGCGGGGCAGTGCCCCTGGACCGTGCGGCCATTGAGGCGCAAGCTGATGCTCTGGCGCGCCGGGGCTATCGCCTCATTGCGCTGGCGCAGCGGGAGGCCCGCACGGAAGGGGCGCAAGATCAGCTTGAGGACATGGTCTTTCTGGGCATGGTCGCGATGATCGATCCGGTGCGGCCCGAAGCCCGCGATGCGGTCGCCCGCTGCCGCGCCGGGGGGATCGCCGTGGCCATGGTCACCGGCGATCATCCGACCACGGCGCGCGCGATTGCCCAGGATTTGGACCTGTGCGGTCCGGATGACCCGGTGGTCACCGGCGCCATGATCCGCGAGGCGGAGGGGCAGGGAGCCGGGGCGGTGGATGCGCTGATCCGCCCGGCTCGTGTTTTTGCCCGCATCGAGCCCACGCAAAAGGAACGCATCGTCTCCAGTTTCATGGGCGCGGGCCATTTCGTGGCCGTCACCGGCGACGGGGTGAACGATGCGCCCGCCATGCGCCGGGCCAATGCGGGCGTGGCCATGGGGAAGACCGGCACCGATGTGGCCCGCGAGGCCGCTGATCTGATCATCACGGATGATAACTTCGCCTCGATCGTCGATGGGGTGGAGCAGGGACGCATTGTGTACGCCAATATCCGCAAGGTGATCGCATTGTTGATCGCCACCGGCTTTTCCGCGCTGCTGCTGTTTTTCCTTACCGTTTTGGCGGGCCTGCCCATGCCCATGATCGCGGTGCAGTTGCTGTGGCTCAATCTGGTGGCGAATGGGGTGCAGGACGTGGCGCTGGCGTTCGAGCCCGGCGAAGGGGGCGAGTTGAGCAAGCCGCCGCGCAAACCCTCCGAACCCATTTTCGAGCATCACATTATCGGTCATGTGCTGGTCACCGGCACGACCATGGGGCTGCTCGCCTTCCTTGTGTATAGCTATCTGCTGCAAAGCGGCACGGATCTGGAGATGGCGCGCAATCTGACGTTGATGCTGATGGTCCTGTTCGGGAATATTCACGCGCTCAGCAGCCGGTCTGAAACGCGCTCGCTGTTCCAGATCCGCTTTTTCGCCAACCCGTTCCTGGTGCTGGCCGTGCCGGGGGCGCAGCTGCTTCATATTGGCGCCACTTACATGCCGGGGCTGAGGGATGTGCTGGAGCTACAGCCCATTTCCCTGCGCCAGTGGCTGACCTTGTTGGGAGTGGCGATGATCCTGTTCGCGGTGGAAGAGGCCCATAAGATGTGGTTGCGCCACCAGGAGCGGCGGCGCAGGGGGATGCCTGCCGCGGAAGGTCCTAGTCTTAGGGTTTAGGCCTTAGCGTGATGCGACGCGGCCGTGTCCGTTTCGCACCATACGGAGCAATTCTAGCGCTGGCGGAGCGTCTTTGACGTGACGCGGGCCTGTCGGATGCGCTACGATCAGAAAGTTAACGGTGAGCCGGGATGATCTGTATACAGTGGATTGATCACGCGGCGGGAGAGGGGCCCGGGCAGGGCCGCATGTGGGGGCGACGGACTCATGATTGTGACCGGATTGGCTCAGCGTGCCAGCATGGTGGCGCGCCTTTTGGCATGCGCCGTACTGGCTGTCATATTTCTTTCATATTCGTCCGGATCCGGCGCACTGTTCGGGGCCAGCGCTCTGGCGGCAACGGAGGCGCCGGCGCGTCTGATCATCCTGGCGCAGGCCGAGGACACGGACACAGCGGCGGGCGATGAGGCCGGGACGCCGGACGCCAGCCCCCCGCAAGATGAAACCGGAGAGGGGCCGGTCAACGAAGAAGGCCTCCCCGAGGAGGAGGGGCTCCCTGATGAAGAGGGCCTCGCCAATGACGAAGGGCTAGCGGAGGAAGGCGGCACCGAAGAAGGGGCCGCTGACGAGGACGCCACCGAAGACGCAGCAGCGTCCGACTGGGGCCCGTATGAGCCCATCGTGGAGCTGGTGCGCGCTGGCGGACCCATCATTGTTATCCTGGCGATCCTGTCAGTGATCAGCCTAGCCATTGTGCTGGTGAAGCTGGTGCAGTTCCGGCTCTGGCGCGTCGGCGATCGCAGCTTTGTCAGCCCGGTCGTGGATTTGGTGCGCGCGCATCGCTACGACGATGCCATGGAGCGTCTCGACGAGCGCAGCGCGGTGACGGCACGGGTCATGGAGGCGGCCGTGCGCGGCCGCCGCTTGGGCGGGCGCGAGGAAGAGTTGGCGCGCGAAGAAGTGGAGCGTGTGGCCCAAGGCAAGCTTGATGGTTTGGAGGCAGGCCTGACGCTGCTCAGCCTCATTGCCACGATCAGTCCGCTTCTGGGGCTGCTGGGCACGGTGCTCGGCATGATTGATGCCTTCCAGCAATTGGAAGGCGCGGGCGACCGGGTGGATCCGGCAATTCTGTCCGGCGGCATCTGGGAAGCGCTGTTGCCCACGGCCGCCGGCCTCAGGGTCGCGATCCCGGCGGCGGCCTTCTACACCTGGCTGCAGCGCACTGTGGACCGCACCGCCCAGTTCATGGAGGACGGCGCCACGCAAGTGTTCTGTGCCGATCTTTATCAGGAACCGGCGGCGACGGCGCCGGAGGCCGAGGCGGGCGCCTAGGCGCCTGTGCAAGGTCGGTGATCCAGAGACGAGAGACAGGCTGAGAAGGGGGCTGCCATGCGTCTGCGCAGACGCTCGACGCCGGTCAGAGTATTGAACATCACGCCACTGATCGACGTGGTGTTCATTCTGCTCGTCTTCTTCATGTTGGCGACCAATTTCGCCCAATTCCGTTTGATCCGGATCGAAACGCCCCAGGAAACCCGTGTGGTGGATGCGGCGGACGCGGCCATTGTCATCCTGTTGAGCCGCGACGGAACCATGGAGTTCGACGGCGATCCGGTGAACCCGGAGGCTTTGCCCGAAGCCGTGCTGCGGGTGCTCCAGATCGATCCGGGCCGCACCTTCTTGATCCGCCCCGAACCGGGCGTGCCGTTGCAAGAGGCGATCAACACCTTTGATGTGGTGCGCGGCGCCGGGGCGGCGGCGGTGTCCTTCTCGCCTCCGCCGGACGCCCCCCTGACCGGCCGCGCCGGTCCGGGCCAGGCCCCCGTGGTTCTGGGAGGTCAGCCATGAAGCTTGCCCGTTTCCGTCAACCGCGCGACCTGGTGAACATCACGCCCCTGATCGATGTGGTGTTCATCCTCCTGGTCTTTTTCATGCTGGCCGGGGCCATCAAGCGACCGGAAGTCGTGCCTGTCACCCCTCCGGCGTCCCAGGCAGAAGAGCCGGGCATGGAAGAAGAGTTGATCGTGCTCGTCGGCGCCGACGGGGCGGTCGTGTTCAATGGTCAGTTGATGTCCGATGACAGTGTGCTCATCCGCACGGCGGCCCTGTGGCTGCTCTATCATCCGGACTCTGCCATTCAGCTCAAAGCCGATGCCGATGCGGAAGCCGCCCGGGTGATCGAGGTGATGGAACGCCTGCGTGATGCCGGGGCGCGGTCTTTGGTGCTGCTGACCGTCGGAGGGGAGGGGGCGAGCCTCGCTCCGGGCGACGAGGTCGCGCCATGACCCAGCCGCGCCGTAGTCTGATTATGGGAGATCCGATCTCCACCCACCCCACGCGCGGAGCCTGGATCATCGGCGGCGCGGTGGCTTTGCTCGTCCATGGGGTCGCGGCCCTTCCCTTCTTAGAAGAGCCGGCGCCGCCCATTATTGGTGTCGGTCCAGGCGACCAGGGTGGAATCGGCATCATGCTGGATGAGCTGCCGCCGCCCTTGCCGCCGCAGCCCGAGCCTGAGCCCGAACCGGAAGAGCCGGAGCCCGAGCCGGAGCCGGAAGAAGAGGTGATTGAGGAGAAATCGCCCGAGGCCCCGCCACCTGAAGCCCCGCCGGAGCCGCGCGAAGAACCCCGTGCGCCTCAGCCCCAGCCTCAGCCCGAGCCGCGTGACATTTGGACCGGCGGCGGCGGTGACCTGACGCTTGAGGACTATCTGAGTCTTGAAGACTGGCTACGCCAGGCTCAGGCCCAGGTGCGTGGCGAGCTGCGCTATCCCATGGATGCGCGCCGGCGGGAAATCGAGGGCATGGCCACAGTCGTTATCACGGTGGACCGGCGCGGCCGCGTTCGCGATTGGGAATTCATCGATCCCACGGGCCAGCCCATTCTGGATGCGGAGATTTCCCGCGCCATGCGGCGCCTGCGCCGGCTGCCGCCTATTCCAGGCTCCATCAGTCACGATCGTCTGCGCTTCATCGTGCCGATCCGCTTCCAGATCGTGTACTGACCTGCGGTTCTTGAGCCTTCCGTAGAATAGAAATCAGATCAACTGTATAGTCAGCGCCCGTTTCTCTGAGTACATGAAGAATACAGAGGCGCTTGAGTGTTTATATTGAGAGCGTGGTGGAGCCGTGCCGCCGTGTTAAGCCGGTCGCACTCGGGGTTTTCACACCATGGAACGCTACCGTGCCCCGTGTGCCTGGCCTCATTTGACTGCCGCTGATCTCTTGCTCGGCAGCGTTTCTAGGAGCGAAATCCAGTGATCAGCGGATCTGCATTATCGCTTTTCCCAACATGATGCCAATTTGCAACACTAATGACTAACCATATGATTTTAAACGTGAAATATCCCTAAGGCGTTTGGGATTCCGGCTGTCATTTTGTCAGCCGCAGCCCACGCGGTCGAATCGCGCCTTCACGAACATGTCACGTCTGGGGTACCCCTCGACCAGCAGGTGTTGGGGGCCGCGCGCGATTTTCCGCTGTTCAGTACCAAAGCAGTGTCCCCACCGCATCGCAGCTGGCCGCATGGGCGCCGCTGCTTCCGATCACAAATGGGGAGTTTCATGACCAGATTTTTGAGCAGCGTGTCCGTCTTGGCGTTGGCCGCGACTGTCACGACGACCGCGTTCGCGCAGGACGACGCGCCGCAGCGTGAGCGCGGCATCGAAACCATCACCGTGACCGCCACGAAGCGGGAAAGCGACGCCCAGGACATTCCCGTGGCGGTTCAGGCGATCGACAGCACGGCCATCGACGATCTCGGAATCGGTAATTTTGATGATTACGTGCGCAACTTGCCGAGCGTGACATTCGGCGGGCGCGGCCCCGGTCAGTCCGTGCCGTATATTCGTGGCCTCGCGGTTCAGCCCATCACGGTGCTTATCTCTGGCGCGCAAGGCACGCAGCCCAATGTGGCGCTGTACCTTGATGAACAGCCCGTCACGGCCCCGGGCCGGAACCTGGATGTATACGCGGCCGACCTGGAGCGCATCGAAGTGCTGCCCGGGCCGCAGGGCACCCTGTTCGGCGCCAGCTCTCAGGCGGGCACGATCCGTCTGATCACGAACAAGCCGCAAGTTGATGGGTTCTCCGCCGGCGTGGACGCTTCGGTCGGTTTCACCAAGGACGGCGAGATTTCCAACGGCGTTGAAGCCTATATCAATGTGCCGGTCATCGAAGACCGGCTGGCGGTGCGGGGCGTCTTTTACACGATCAATGAAGGTGGCTACATCGACAATGTGGCTGGTGAGTTTTCCGTGGACCCGGCGGTGAACCCGCTGTCCCAGGCGACGCCCGATGCCATCAGCTATCAGAACGCGAACAATGCGGATCTGGCGGAAGAAGACTTCAACGATTCTTCCTACGAAGGCTTCCGGCTCAGCGCCCTTTATCTGATCAATGACGATTGGGACCTTCTGGTGCAGCACACGCGCCAGAAACTCACCGCCGACGGCGTGTTCGATTTCGATCCGGAAGTGGGCGACCTGGAAGTGACCCGTTTCTTCCCGGATGAACTGGATGACAAGTTCAATCAGACGAGTTGGACCCTGCAGGGGCGTTTGGCCATGCTGGACCTGGTCTATACCGGGTCTTATCTGGACCGGGAAGTGAACCAGTCCGTGGATTACACCGGCTATAATAACTCCGGCGCGTTCGTGAGCTATTATACGTGTACGTATACAAGTACATTCGCCGGCGCCGAAGCCGATGCGGTGCAAGCGGCTTTCATCACGCCGGAAGGCCGGCGCTGCCTGGACCCGACCAAGGGTGCCAAGATCTTCCAGGAGCAAACGCGGCATACGCATGAGTTCCGGGTGAGCACACCGAGTGAATGGCGGGTGCGCGCCACCGCCGGGGTCTTCTACGATGACTTCAAAATCGAGACCCAGGATGACTTCTTCTACGAGGCGACGGCACAACTCGGTTTTGCCCGCAACGCGCCCATCGCGGCGGCGGACAATATCAACAACAGCGCCCGGCCGGCCGGCGTTGCGTTCTTCAATGATATTACGCGCACCGATGAACAGCTTGCGTTCTTTGGTGAGGCCGAATTCGATATCATCCCGAATCTGCTGACGATCATTGGCGGTTTCCGGTACTACGATATCGAATCTGATTTCACCGGCTCGTCGAACTTCGCGAACGGTATCTTCACCACACCGACAATCGCACTTGATGATATCGACGCCGGCCGGGATTACGATGCGGCGGGCAGTGGCGGCGATCCCAACGCGGCCCCCGTGGCCGGGGCGCCGGACCCCAGCGTGGAGGGGCACTCGGATGAGCCCCTGGAGATCAGTGACACAATCTTCAAGGCAAGCCTAAGCTATACGCCGACGGATAATACACTGTTCTACTTCACCTGGTCCGAAGGCTTCCGCCCGGGCGGTTTTAACCGTGGCGGTGGCGTGTTCTCTCGCGATCCGGACTTCCCGACCGTGCAGGTGACTTTTGACACCGATGAAGTGACCAATTGGGAACTGGGTTGGAAAACCCTGTTCTTCGACAACACTCTTCAGTTCAATGGCGCGGCTTACTTCATCGAATGGGAGAACATGCAGGTTTCCCGTTTCGACCCGCTGAACGTCTCGATCCTGACCTTTATTGAGAATGCGGCGAATTCGGAAATTCTCGGTGTGGAAGGGGATGTGACCTGGGCGGCCACCGATGAGGTGACGCTGTTCGGCGCCTTCTCGTTTAACGATACTGAGCTGACGGAAGTGTTCGGCCAGGCGGTGGAGTTGGCTCCTGTGGGCAGTGAGTTGCCTTTGGTGCCCACGTGGCAGGCGGTTGCGCGCGCGCGGTATGATACGACGTATGGTGACTATGATCTCTATGCCCAGGGCGCTATTCAGTATGCGGGCGAAGCCTTCAGCTCGCTCGTCGCGGATGTGCGGGAGCAGCAGGACAGCTACATCACGCTCGATGCCTCATTCGGGGTGGCGCGGGATAATTGGCGCGTTGGGCTGTTCTTTGAAAACCTGACGGATGAGCGCGCGGAACTGTTCATCAATGAACAAGATGATATCCGCCGTATCACCACCAACCGTCCGCGCACGGTGACGTTGAACGTTTCGGTGGACTTTAACTGACGCGATTACCCACTTTTGCTAGACTGCACGCCGCGGGGGGATCACCACAGCCCACCCGCGGCTTTTTTATGAGGCAGGAGCACCGTGTGACAGACGCCCCAGATCCCCTCAGCGCGGCGCGGGCCCTTTTGCAACGCGGCCAGTTCACAGACGCCGCGACGCAGGCCAAAGCGCTGCTCGCGGATGATCCAGAGCATCTGGACGGCCTTTATTTATTGGCGGTCAGTGCCCGCTACGGCCAGGATCACGACGGCGCGCAAGCCGCGCTCGACCAGCTCACACGCACGCATCCCGCTTATGCGCGCGGCCACCAAGAGCAAGGCCACTTGGCCGCCGAGCGGGGCGCGCGCGCCGCCGCTTTGACAGCCTATGAACGGGCGGTGGCTCTGAACCCGGCGCTCACGGCCAGTTGGACTGCTCTCGCTCGTCTTTATACAGAGCAAGGAGACGCCGTCCAGGCCCGGCGGGCCGAGGCGCAAGCGGCGCGGCTTGCGGCGTTGCCGCCGGAACTCGTTTCCGTGACGAGCTTTCTGCATGAAGGCCGGCTGTTGAAGGCCGAGCAGCTCTGCCGAGCATATCTCAAGCGCCAGCCCCAGGACGGCGAGGCCATGCGGCTCTTGGCGCGGCTCGGTGTGCAGTTGCATGTACTTGATGATGCGGAGTTTCTGCTGGAAAGCTGCCTGGCGTTTCAGCCAGACAATGTGCTTGCGCGCATCGATTACGTGGATGTATTGCAACGGCGCCAGAAATTTGGCCAAGCGTTGGATCAGGTCGATCACCTCCTGGCCCGCGATCCCGACAATCCGGCATTTCAGACCTTGCGCGCCAATGCCTGCATGGCGGTCGGTGACTATGACGCGGCATTGAACTTGTTTGATGGTGTGCTGACGAAGGCGACGGATCCCGCGCCGTTGCACTTGTCGCGCGGTCACGCGCTGAAAACCGTGGGGCGGCGGGAGGAGGCGGTCGCCGCTTACCGCGCCGCTTATCAGACGCGCCCAGATTTTGGGGACGCGTTCTGGAGCCTGGCCAATCTGAAAACTTATCAGTTCACGGATGCGGAACTAACTCAGATGCGCGACCAGGTGGAGGCGCCGGAAACAGCGCTCGCGGATCGTTATCATCTGTGTTTTGCCCTGGGCAAAGCTTATGAGGATCGCGGGGCCTATGATCCGGCCTTTGCCTATTACGCCAATGGCAATGCCCTGAAGAAAACGGAACTGCGCTACAGTGCCGATCGTATGGACGCGGAACTCGCGCGCCAGGCGGACGTCTGTACCAAGACCCTGTTTGAAGCCCGCAAAGGGCAGGGGCATGACGCGCCGGATCCCATTTTTATCGTCGGTTTGCCGCGCGCGGGCTCCACGCTGGTGGAACAGATCCTGGCGTCCCACTCTGAGGTGGACGGAACACTGGAACTCCCGAACATTCTAGCCACGGCCCATCGCCTGAACGGCCGGCGGATGGTGACGGATGAAGCCCTGTACCCGCGGAACCTTCATGATCTGCCAGCAGAGGACCTGGCGCGCCTCGGCGCGGCTTACATTGAGGACACGCGGTTGCACCGGAAAGGGGCCCCCTTCTTCACTGACAAGATGCCCAACAATTTCCGCCATATCGGGCTTATTCACCTGATCCTGCCCAATGCCAAAATCATCGATGCCCGGCGCGCGCCCATGGCGTGCTGCTTCAGCGGCTTTAAACAGTTGTTTGCGGAGGGCCAGGAATTCACTTATGGCCTTGACGATGTCGGACGATATTATCGCGGCTATGTGGATCTGATGGATCATTGGGACCGGGTGCTGCCGGGCAAGGTGCTGCGCGTTCAGTACGAGGACACGGTCGCTGATCTGGAAACCCAAGTGCGCCGGATCCTGGCGTTTTGTGGCCTGGCGTTCGAGCCCGCCTGTCTCGATTTTCACAAAACGGAACGGTCCGTGCGCACCGCAAGTTCTGAACAGGTGCGCCAGCCCATCTATGACGCCGGCCTTGACCAGTGGCGCTGTTTCGAGCGGCATCTGGCGCCATTGCGCGCCGCGTTAGGTCCGGATCTCGCGGAACAGTAATGGCGGGTTCACAATACCGTGACCGCCCATCGACTTTAGACACTCGCACCGTCCGTGCCGTATATCCCCGAACACTGATGCACCGGGGGTGTTTATGCTGCGCCGCGCAATGAACGGTTGGTCGGGTCTGCTGGCCATGGCTTTGGGGTGGGGGCTCATGGCGCCACCGGCGGCGGCAGACCCCAGCTTTGAGCTGGCTGGTGTGGAACTCCGACCCATTCTGGATTTGCGCTTGCGCTATGAACATGTGGATCAGGAAGGCGCCTTCGCTGACAACGCGGATGGGTTGACCTTACGCGGCCGTGCCGGTGTCGAGGCGGTCACCCGCTACGATCTGACTTTGCTGGTGGAGTTGGAAGGGGTCACGGACGTGGCGTTCGATGATTTCAACAGCACCACCAACAATCGGCGCGAGTTTCCTGTCATTGCTGATCCGGACGGGATCGAATTGAATCGGGCCCAGATCACTTTCACCGGCCTGCCCAAGACTGACATCATTGTGGGCCGTCAGCGCATCATTCTTAACAATGCGCGCTTTGTGGGCAATGTAGGCTTCCGTCAGAACGAGCAGACTTTCGATGCGGTGCGCATTCGCAATTCCGCCGTCGGGCCGTTGCGTGTGCAATATGTGTTCATCGATCAAGTGCAACGCATCTTCGGCAATCGCAGTCCCATGGGACAGTTCGAAAGCGCCACTCATGTGGGCCAGGTGGACTACAATCCCCATGCGGATCACATCCTATCGGCCTATGTGCTGTACACGGATCTGGATGAAGCGCCGCTCGCCTCCGCCCGGACGATCGGTGTGCGTGCTCAAGGCGCGTTCCGCTTGCCGCAGGATCTGAAGCTGCCCTATGAGGCAGAATATGCCTATCAGACAGGATATGGCCGCAATCCGCTGGATCCGGAGCTGAGTTATCTGCACTTGGCCGGTGGTTTGGATGCGGGCGGTGCTGGGCGGGGATGGCACGGTGGGCTTCTCCACACCCTTGGCGACCTTGCATAAGTTTCAAGGCTTCGCTGATGCCTTTTTTGGTCACCCCTGTCGACGGGATCGAAGATCTCTACGTCAAAGCGGGTCTGCGTTGGCCGGAGCCGCCCTTGGGCCAGTCCGCGACGGCGACCCTCATTTATCATGAGTTTGAGACGGAAGAAGGCGGGCGTGACCTGGGCACTGAACTGGACGCCATCTTGACCGTTAAGATGGATGGAAACTGGTCCGCTGCCGCGGCGGCTGCCTTCTTTGATGGCGATACGGACGGCCCTGCGGACCGCACGAAGGTTTGGGGCACGCTTCAATATCGATACTGATCACGAGAAGCGCGGCGCGAGCACGTCGGCAAGACCCTGTACGCTGTCTTCGGGCGCATCGCCAATGACGATATAGCCAAACCGGTCCGCGTCCCAGCCCACAAGCTGCAAGCCATCAAGCTGACCGGGCGCCGGTGGTTTGGTCTCTCCCGCTTCCGTATTCCGGATGATGCAAAAGAGAACCGGCCGTCCCGCATCATCCCGATAGACCAGCTGCGCCAACGGCTTGCCATTGAAAGACAGCATTTGTGCCCGGACGAGGTCAAAGCCGGGAACGAGAACGTCTTCCTCGTTCAGAGCAAGGCCGGTCTCCGTGCGAACCACGTCCAGCTCTGCATTCAATTGGGCCGCGCTCAGTGGCGCTCCGGAAAAACTGGATGGCGTGTAAAGCGCGGCGTAATCTGCCACCGTCTTCTTCCACCCGCGTTTTGGAGCTGGTGCCGGTTCAGTCGGGGCCTGCGGAGGCGCCATGCCGGCGCCATCTTGTGCTGTTTGCTCCTGGCTCGGACGAGACAGAACCGCATCGATAAAGACACCGCCGGCGAAGGCGATGACGATACTCGCCGCGAGCAACCACCATTCCGGTGTGCGGGTGGTGGGACGATTGACCATGCGCGGACGCGAAACTTCGTCCATCGCCTGCTCCAGCGTGCGTTCGAGCGCGGCGCGTGGTGGGGTCAGCGCGGCAAGATGTGCGGCTGCTCCTTCCAGCACGGCCACGCCCGAATCCAAATGGGCGAGCCGGTCCATGAGCCTGTCATCATCCTCAAGAGCTGCATCGATGGCCGCACGCGTCTGCGCATCCAGCCGATCTTCAAGATAGGCCTGAAGTTCTTCGTCTGTAAACAGACTGTATGTCGCATCGCGTGTCATGACCTATGCCCCCCGTCCGGAGTGGAGGCTTCACTGTTCAGTCGTCCGAGTGTTTTACGTGCCGATGCCAGCCGGCTCATCACCGTACCCACGGGTATATCAAGCGCGCTTGCCGCTTCGCGATAGGTGAGACCCTCAATGTAAACCAAGCTCACCGTTACTCGGATGATATCAGGCAGTTTTCCTAATTCAGATAGAACTTGCTTTGCCAGAACCAGTTTTTCCGCATGCGGCCTGCTGTCCGCCACGGAAAGTGCTGCTTCGTCCAGGTCGGCGGCGGGCCGGCGGATCCGTTCGGCTCGCAGGTGATTTTTCCACTGCGACGCCAGGATAGCAAAGGCCCAACTGTGAATGCGGGAATTGGGATCGAACTGGTCTGCCCGTTCCAGAGCCCGCACACAGGTGGCCTGTACAAGATCATCGGCCAGCGAAGGATCACCCGTCAATGAGAGCGCAAAGCGCCATAGCCGCGGGAGCAAATCCTTCAGCTTCCGTCCGACAACGTCTCTCTCTCGGCGCAATAACGACATGAATGCGACTGACGAGTCCCTAGCCCAATTCCGATATCCAATCAGGCGTCTAAAGAGTATTGCCGAATTTGGCAAGGCAAGAGCGCTGGGCCGGCTGGCTCACGCGGGCGTGATAGGTCTTTTTTCTCCAGCACCGAAAAAAAGCGCCGCTCAAGTGTTCACCTCATGGCTGGGAAGCGATGGGGCGTTTTTCCGTGTCTTCCGCAAGCCCGCGAGCCGGGCGCTGGTTTCTTCGTCTATTGGAACAGCGGCCTACAGATCAATCGCCTGGTTTATTCCTCTGATCTGAGCGATCCGACAGCGGAATCTCGATTCTGGGAAATATCCGGACGCTGACCGCCCAGGATGCCATCGACGCGCTGGCGACATTCACGGCCGAGAACTTCGCCTTTGAAGATGCGATCCTGCAAACCCAGTTCGACATTGAAGGTGAAGCGGCCGCACAGGCGGAAGGGGATGCCGGTTCCACCACGGCCTTCACCTTCACGGTCACCCGTTCCGGCGAGACCACTGGGGAGGCAACCGTTGACTTTGCGGTGACCGGTTCCGGTGAGACGCCGGCGGATGATTTCGATGTCGATGGCGGCGCCGGTGATGACGACCTGCGGGGCGACCGGGGCGACGATCTGCTGTTCGGTGGTTTTGGGGATGACAATCTGCGCGGGGACCGCGGGGACGACGTCCTCGTGGGTGGGTTCGGCGATGACGAGTTGGCCGGCAGGCGCGGTGCGGACACTTTCGTGTTCACGTTGGGCGGCGGCAATGACGTCATTTTCGACTTCAAGCAAAAGCAGGGTGACCAGCTCGATGTGACCGGTCTGGGCATTACCAGTCTAGAGGCGTTCCTGCTCACCGCTGAAGAAGACGGTAAAGATCTGATCTTCACCGATGCGCTGGGCGGCACGACCACTTTGCGCAAGGTCGATGCGGATGATCTCACCGTTGGTGATTTCGTTTTCGCCGATGACGCGGTGTTCTGATTGGGCGTCAATGGCAGACAAATGGAAGGGGCGGCTCTCGGGCCGCCCCTTTCTCTTGCCACCCCTATGCCTTCGATAGCACCGCCTTCATGATCAAGGCTCACGTTAAATATCAGTACAAGTACAATCACCTCCTGGAGCAGCATCGGGCCCGGCGATAATGGGTCGCATTAATGGCGGCGGCAGGGTATAAGCGTTCGGGCTTGGTTGTATGCCGATAGGGGAGGGCACGGCAATGGGAAGATCCATCACCTTCAGCGGGGTGCTTCTGGTCTGCGGGTTGGCCGCACTGGGCGCCTGTGATGCCGGTCCTTCACGCGACACCGCATCGACGCAGGTGCAAGACTGGATGACTTGTCCGGATGAGGTCGTCACGCCCCTGCGCGCGGATGGGGACGAGGATATGGCCACCTTGCGCACCGCCCGCCCGACCGCGAACGGGGCGCAGGACCCGGCTCTTTACGCCACGGTGCGCCACTTGCCGCACATGTACGCCATGTATGATGTGTTCGACGCGGACGGCGACCCTGAAAGCGCCTTTCCGGCGGACACCTTGACCCTCAATGCGCTGATCATGGGCTCCCCCGGCCGCGATACCGAGCGTCCCCGCGCTGTGGCCCGGGCCCAGACGCTCTATGGTTTCTGGGCGACCGATCAGGAGAGCGGCACCGACCTCATCGTGATCCGTGGCACCATGACGCCACTGGAATGGGTGCGGAACATCCAGGCCACACAGCGCGATCTTCCCAATACGGAGAATGGCGCGCGCGTGCACAAAGGCTTTCTGGAGATCTATGACAGTTTCACCCTCGATCGCGGTCCCCATGAGGGCGCGTTTCTGGACGCTGTGCGCAATGGCGCCTTTCGCGGGCGGGCGGTGATGGTCACCGGGCACAGCCTGGGTGGCGCGCTTGCAGCACTCACGGCGACCGATCTGGCGCGTCTGGACGAGACCGCGCCGACCAGCCTTATCACGGTCGCCGCGCCGCGCGTGGGGAATGCGGCCTTTCGCGATCTCGCCGGCGCCATCGGCTCGGCCGTGCGCTTGTGCAATATGCCCGACCTGGTGACCATGGTGCCCCCCAGCATCGAGCGCATCCGCTATGTCCATGTGGGCGAGCCCCGGCGCTATTCCTCCTTCGATCATGATGCCGCTCTGCACAATGACCTTGAGGACACGGGCTCCCAAATCCTCTGCTGGCATAGCATCGACACGTATACGTGGATGCTCGACGAGACCTACCAGACCCGTTTCAATCCGCAATGCTGGACGGAGGCAAACTGACAGGGCACCGCTACCGCCACGCCCCCCGGTTGCAGATCCCGCAAGCCTGTCCCATAGTGACGCGGGAGAGCGCCTGCTTGCGCTCACGGGAGAACGTCGCTTCGATCAGGCCTTC
>CAZVEE010000011.1:0-16928 GCA_964625525.1 uncultured Alphaproteobacteria bacterium
ATGGGGACGAGGAAGATTCGCATTTGGGTGACTTCATCGAGGACAAGAACGCGGTCCTGACTATCGACGCGGCCATCCAGTCGAACTTGCGCGAGACCACCACGCGGGTGCTTGCCTCGCTCACGCCGCGGGAGGAGCGGGTTCTGCGTATGCGCTTCGGCATCGGCATGAACACGGATCATACCCTCGAAGAAGTGGGGCAGCAGTTCTCCGTGACCCGGGAACGCATTCGTCAGATCGAAGCGAAAGCCCTGCGCAAGCTCAAGCATCCGAGCCGGTCGCGCAAATTGCGCAGTTTCCTCGATAACTGATCTGGCACCAGAAGATGCTCTTATGAAAAAGGGGAGCCATGAGGCTCCCCTTTTTTGGGTCGGGTGACGGCTTTGCCTTATGGGGTGCCGCGCAACAGCCGCTCATAAGAGTCCACCAGCGACCCGTAGGGCGGCACATACACCGTGATGAGCCCCGTGCCGTCGAGCGAGATAGCTTGGCGCATATCATAATGCAGGTGGATGGTCGTCAGCGTGCCGCCGAAGTCATCGGATATCAGGCCCAAGCGGTCGCCGCGAGCCACGGTGTCGCCGAGCTGCACGGCAAGCTGGCTCATATCCAAGTGCAGATACCGGTGAATCGTACCGCTGTCGCCGATGAGCGTGACGGAGTAAGAGCCAATCCCCGTGATCTGGCCCGCTTCGGCCGCCACGGCCCAGTGCACGGACTTCTCGCAGGTGGCCGGGCGAATGTCTTGCCCCTGGTGACCACGGCCCGACGGGCAGAGCGGCATGGTCCAGCTGCGGAACTCACAGTAATTATCCCGCCACGGATAGCTGTAATTAGACGGATCGCACTGGCCGCCGGCATTGGGTGGGGGTTGCGAGCCGCCGGGGGCGTAAACTTGGGAATTGACGAAAGCGGGGCCGGCCTCCAACGGAAAGCGCATGCCCGGCAGATAGATCGCGCCATCCGCAAGACCTTCGCCGGAGCCCTCGACGAGGTCACCCGGCTCGCCGAAGGTCACAAGATTGCCTGCTGGATCGATCAGGGGGCCAGGATCCACCGGTATGGTCGGATCATTCGAGTCGCCGTCGCTGGCACAGGCGGCAACCCCAGCCACCAGGACAAGACACGCCAGCCGCCACCAAGCCGTGACGCGTGTGCTCATGATTACTCTCCTTGCGTCTCGTCTTCACCCACCGCGAGGCCTTCGTCGATCTCCTCGCCGGATTCCGGTGTTCCACCGGCGAAGGCCAGACTGTCCCAGATGGACAGGATATACCCTTCTTCCGTACAGCTCGTATTGCCTTCCGGCTCGTCGCAGAGGATGGAGATCGTATAGGCCACATTGAAGCGGGAGAAGCTCAGCTCAATGCCGTAATCGGACTGCGTGATCACATAGTCCTGGTCGTTCCGGTTGCGCATGCGTTGGCGCATGCTTTCCATCCGTGGCCGGTCCGTCCGGGCAAGCCGCGTGCCGATAATCTCGACCGAGTGGCCGTCCCGCTGAATAAACGCCGCATAGAAATCCCGGCGGGGGAAGACGCGCATCGCCAAGCGTCGCCGTGCCAGTTCCTCCGTGCCCACGCTCTCATCCTGCAGGTCGTCGGATGGCAACAGGATGGGCACGTGGCAAGGTTCGTTTGCGGTAGCGACATCGCGGAGCCGGCGCAAGCCGCCCACCCGCTCCAGCCGGCGCAGGCGCCGCTCCCGCAAGCTCTGGCGGACCGCCTCCCAGTCAACACCAGCTTCTTGGATGGCCTGTTGTCGGTTTGGCCGGTCCTGTCCATCGGTCCCATTCTGTTGGGCAAGCGCGGGGCCCATACCCAGGCCGAACAGGATGGCGGCGGCGACGCTACCGGCGCGCAATAGGGTCATGGTCATGGCGCCCTCACTGCAGTTCGTAGGTGATGGAGACGGTGCTGCGCAGGGCGTTTTCCCCCGCTGCGATTGGGACGCTGGCATCTTCCATTCGGGCGCGGGCCAGCATGGGCATGGGCGGGGGCATGGTGCCGCCGCTTTCCGAAATGGACCGCACCCGGCCGAGGGTCACGCCGGCGGCCTCGGTCAGCAGTTCGGCTTTGCGCCGGGCATCGGCCACGGCCAGGCGGCGGGCATCATCGAGCAGCGGCTGCGGCTCAGAGATGTGAAAGCTCAGGGCGTCGAATTGGTTGGCGCCGCTGCGCACCACCGCGTCCAGAATGCCGCCCAGCGCATCCAGATCGCGCACGGTCACCGAGACCATGTTGGAGACGCTGTAGCCGATGATCACCGGCGGGCCCGATTCGCCGCGCGGATAGCTGCGATAACGCGGGTGGATGGCGAAGCGGCTGGTTTGAATATCCCGCTCCTCGACGCCTGCCTCGGTCAGGGTGTCAAAGACCTGGGTCATATTCGTGGTGTTGGCCGCCAGGGCCGCCTGGGCGGTGTCGGCTTCGCTGGTGACACCAAAGCCGATGAGCGCGCGGTCGGGGGCGGCGCTGACGCTGCCTTCTCCGGTGACCGTCATCAAGCGCGGCGGCTCCAGTGGCTCGGTGGCGTCCGCCGGTGCGGGCGCACCGGTGCACGCGATCACAAGGCCCGCTGCCGCCAGAAGCCCGACAAGGCTTGCCCGGCGCAGGGTGTCGGATAGGGTTGTCTCAGTCATCGGTTCGGCTCCCCTCTCTTGGTCACTCTTAGGGCATGACTGCACCATATATGAGCCCACACGGCGCGCGCGAGTCAGTCCCGTCTCTCATGCACCAAATCAATAGGTCCGCACTATGGCATGAGCCGGCCGCCGGGGCACGGCCCGCCTCCGCGACCCGCGAGAGACGGCTTGTCGGTTCACACGCGCGCCTGCTATGCAGGCCATAGTGTGCCACACGCACCGGGCCTGTAGCTCAACTGGTTAGAGCCGTCCGCTCATAACGGATTGGTTGGGGGTTCAAGTCCCTCCGGGCCCACCATCGGACACTTCTGGATGCTTAGGCCCGCTTTGGGGTCGCCGTTTGGAGCGGGTGATGGTCGTTCATGCCCATCACCGCTTGGGCCGGGACATTGTTACGTCCAAAAGGTGTGTTTTTCACAGGTATTGCGAGAATAGACCGGTTTAACGGACCGCTTTGCACTCCTTTGTAACAAGACAACAGGAAAAAGAAGCCGTCCCGACCCGTCTGTCTCAAACTCATTGATCAGGGATACTGGGTGCGTGTTTCATAGGCACCGGACCCTTGGTAACCAATCCATATTTTGGGGGAGCACCTATGCTGAAGGACACTCTCACGGCTCTTGCGCTCACCACGGCGCTGCTCACCACGCCGGCTCTGGCGGACCGTAGCATCACCATCGCGGAAGACGGACTGCCCACGGGCGGTGCTATCGCGGTGCCGGTGCTAGAAGGCGCCTTTGATCAGGGCAGCCTGGCGGCGCTTGATGCGGCAACCGACGGGGCGGTGACCGCCGCCATGGCGGATGCGGCCTTTACCGGTCAGGAGGGCAAAACCCTCTCGCTCTACGGCCTGTCTGGCTATGCCCACATTCTGCTTGTGGGCTTGGGAGAGGGCGAGATCAGCGAACGGGACCTTGAGGATTTCGGTGGCCGTGTGGCCCAGGCGGTGAGCGAGACGCAAGCGGAGAATGTCGCCGTGCTGTGGGGCGGGCTGGAAAGCGCCAGCGCCACGCCCGGGGCCCAGATCGCCTACGGTGCGGCCTTGGGGCAATACAGCTTTTCCAAGTACCAGACCGAGGACGAAGACGAGGATCCGGATGCGGGCCCCAAAAGCCTCACCATCCACACCACCAGTGCCTCGGCCGACCAGGCCGCTTTCACCGGGGAATGGCAGCCAGTGGCCGACGCGGTGCATTTCGCCCGTGATCTGATCAATGAACCTGCCAATGTGATCTACCCGGAGAGTTTCGTCAGCCGCACCCGCGCCGCATTCGCGGGCGAGCGGAACATCCGGATCGACGTGCTGGATGTCGATGATATGGCCGAGCGCAATATGGGTGCGCTGCTCGGCGTTGGTCAGGGCAGTGAACGTCCGCCGCGCCTTCTCGTCATCCGCTATACCGGCGGTGAGCGCGGCGACGCGCCACTCGCCTTTGTGGGCAAGGGCGTCACTTTTGACACGGGCGGCATCTCGCTCAAAGGCTCCAATGGCATGTGGCGGATGAAATATGACATGTCCGGCGCGGCGGCGGCCGTGGGCGGCGTGTTGGCCCTGGCCAGGCGGGATGCGGCGGTGAACGCGGTCGCCATTGCGGGGTTGGCGGAGAACATGCCGTCCGCCAATGCTCAGCGTCCGGGCGATATTGTCACCACCATGTCCGGCAAAACCATTGAAGTGCTGAACACCGACGCGGAAGGTCGTCTCGTCCTGGCCGACGCGGTCTGGTACGCCCAAGAAGAGTTCAACCCGCAAGCTATGATCAATCTCGCCACGCTCACCGGCTCGGTGCGGGTGGCGTTGGGTGATGAATATGCAGGGCTCTTCTCGCGCCATGACGATTTCGCGGAAATGGTAACGGCCTCGTCCGAACGCGCGGGCGAACCGGTCTGGCGCCTGCCGTTGCATCCGTCCTATGCGGAGGATATCCGCTCGAACTTCGCCGATATCAAGAATATCTCCGGCGAGCGTTTGGCCGGGGCGGGCATCGGCGCTCAGGTGATCGGGACCTTTGTGAAGGAAGACACGGTGTGGGCGAGCCTGGATATCGCCAGTACCGCCTGGCCAAATGAAAACATGCCAACCGTGCCAAACAATGGCGGAGCGGGGTATGGCGTGCGCCTGATCAACCAGATCGTTCGCGATCATTATGAGGCGCGCTGACGTCTGACCAGGATGATCCTGACCAGGACAAGACCGCGAGGCAGGCACTGCCTCGCGGTTGTGAGGCCTCCGGCTGTGGGGCGTCACCATGTGCACTCCAGAGGCAGGCTGGGGAATGGTTGGGGCCATAAGGTGGCCGGGGCCTTAAGTGCCGTGATGCCGATAACGGAAATGTGCCGTCGCGAGACCCCATCAGATCCATGTGATTGCTGGTGGTGGCCGCGGGCGGTGATAGGATCCATGGCGCGCGAGGGTCGCGCCGGCAGGGTAAAGGGGAAGACAGATGACAATATCAGGTGGCAAAACAGTACGCTTACTTTTGCTCTCGTCGTGTGCCGCGCTGTTTCTAGCCAGTGCGCCGGTTCCCGCCGCGCTCGCCGACACGGCGGCGATTGAGGCGAGCCAGGCGACTGTTGCGGACAATCCTCTGTTTGCGGAATGGACGGCACCGTTCGGCGCGCCGCCGTTTGATGCTTTTGAACCAGAGCACTTCATTCCCGCCTTCGAACACGCCATGGTGTTGCACAATGCCCAGATTGCGGCGATCGCGAGCAATCGCGAGCCTGCGACCTTTGACAACACCATCGTCGCCTTAGAGCTGGCCGGAGCGGATTTGCGTCGCATCCAGCGCACTTTTGGGGCGTTGACATCATCGGCGACCAATGACGCCATTCGGACAATCCAACGCGAAATGTCGCCACGCATTGCCGCTCACAACAGCGCCATTGCCCTGAACAAAGACCTCTTCGAGCGCATTGATGCATTGTACCAAAATGCTGATGCGCAAGATTTGAATGCGGAGCAGGCTCGGGTTCTGGAACGGACGCATACGGGATTTGTCCGGGCCGGAGCGATGTTGGAGGGCGCGGATCGCGACCGCCTGGGAGACATTATCGAGCAGTTGGCCTCGCTCTACACCGCGTTTAGCCAGAACGTGCAAAAGGACGCCGAGACGTTTGCTCTGGTGCTTGAGACAGACGCGGATAAAGCGGGCCTGCCGGAGGCCGTGCTGAGTGCAGCGGCTCAAGCGGGTACGGATCGTGGCATGGACGGCGCCCATGTGATCACGCTCGCGCGGTCGTCCTTTGAACCGTTCATGACGTTCTCCACCCGGCGAGATCTGCGCGAGCAGGCGTTCACGGCATGGACGAACCGAGGCGACAACGGCAATGAGTTCAGCAACGCCGACACCATCCGCCAGATTTTGCAGTTGCGCCTGGAACGGGCGAATTTGCTAGGCTTTGAAACATTCGCCGCTTTCCGCACCGCCAACACCATGGCCGGCACGCCGGATGCCGCCTATGACCTGCTCAGTGAGGTTTGGGTCGGCGCGCTCGCCAAGGCCGAGCGGGAAGCCGACCAGATCGCCCAGATCATGGCGGAAGAGGGCGTCACCCATGCCTTGGAGCCGTGGGATTGGTGGTATTTCGCCGAGAAGGCCCGGGCGCAGTTCTATGATCTCGATGAAGATGCGGTGAAAGCGTATCTCTCGCTCGACAATGTGCTCAACGCCCAATTCGCGGTGGCCGAGCGCCTGTTCGGTGTATCGTTCACGGAGCGCGACGATGTGCCGGTTTATCACCCGGACGTCCGGGTATGGGAAATGACGTCGGCGGACGGTCAGCCCCTCGGCTTGTTCTATGGGGATTATTTTGCGCGTCCTGGCAAGCGGTCTGGCGCCTGGATGAGTGCCTTGCGGGTCCAGCACAAGCTCGATGGCGATGTGCTGCCGCTCATCATGAACAACTGTAATTACAACAAACCGGCGCCGGGCGAGCCGGCGCTGGTATCCATGCGTGAAGCCGAAGTCGTGTTCCATGAGTTCGGTCATGCCCTGCACGGGCTGCTGTCGAACGTGACCCATCGGACGATTTCAGGCACGGCGGTGGACTTCGATTTTGTCGAGTTTCCCGCCCAGATTTATGAGCACTGGATCCGCCAACCGGCCATCCTTCAAGAATTTGCCCTGCATTATGAAACGGGCGAGCCCATGCCGAACGCGCTTTTGGAGAAAGTCCAGGCGGCGCAAAATGCCACGTCCGGCTTTGATAATGTGGAGTTCATTGCCTCGGGCTTTGTGGATCTGGCCTATCACCGTTTGACCAACCCGGCGGTGATTGCCACTCTTGACATCAATTCGTTCGAGGACGGTGTTCTGGCGCAAGCCGGCAAGCCCAAGATGATCGAGATGCGCCATCGCTCTCCTCATTTCCTGCACTCATTCGCAGGCGAACTGTATGCGGGGGGGTATTACACGTATATGTGGGCCGGTGTGTTGGATAATGACGGCTTCGCCGCTTTCGAGGAAGCTGGTGATCTGTTTGATCCGGCTGTGGCGCAGCGCCTGTATGAGTATGTGTATTCCGCTGGGAACAGCCGCCCGGCCATGGATGCTTATGTGGGCTTCCGCGGGCGTGAGCCCGAAGTCGGGCCTCTCTTGATCAACCGGGGCCTGCAGGATCCGGCGGCGCAGAGATAACACGGCTCTTTTGCTCAAGACCCCATGCGGGCGCGGCTCGACGAGACGAGGCGCGCCCGTGCATTTTATGCCGTGCCGAAATCGGCTAGGCTACCGGATATTGACCGCTGCGTCCGGGCTGACGCCCTTCCATCGTGCGGGCAAAGACGATCCTTCGCGTGGAGATCCTGACGATGACGAATGCTCAGCCCCAACCTGCCGAACAGCGCAATGCCTTCACCCGCTTTCTCGACAGCGTCGAATGGCTGGGCAATTTGTTGCCCCACCCGGTGACCTTGTTTGCGGTTTTGGCGGTCGGCATTGTGTTCCTGTCCGGATTTTTCGGCTGGTTGGGTCTTGCGGTGGAAGATCCTCGACCGGCCGGGGCCCGCGGGGTGGCGGAGGACGGGATGATCCGCGCCGTCAGCCTGTTGAATGGCGACGGCGTGCGGCTAATCTTCACCAACATGGTGAGCAACTTCACCAGTTTCGCGCCGCTTGGTGTCGTGCTCGTGTCCATGCTGGGGGTCGGTGTCGCCGAACGATCTGGCCTCTTGTCGGCGGCGGTGCGGGGCATGGTACTGTCGGCGCCGCGCCATGTGGTGACTGTGGCGATCGTCTTTGCCGGGATTGTTTCGAACACCGCATCGGAAGTCGGCTATGTCGTGCTGATCCCTTTGGCGGGGGCCATTTTCTACGCCCTTGGCCGGCATCCGCTCGCCGGGATGGCGGCGGCCTTTGCGGGCGTCTCCGGGGGGTATAGTGCGAACATCCTGATCGGCACGATTGATCCGCTGCTCGCCGGTATCACCCAGGAAGGCGCGCGCCTGATCGACCCGGATTACATCGTCGTGGCGACCGCTAACTGGTACTTCATGGTCGCGTCCACATTCCTGATTACCATTGTCGGCTCCCTCGTCAGCATCTTCATCGTCGAACCGAAGCTGGGGCCCTATGATGCCTCTGGCGCCGATCCCTCGATCCTGGACGAGCGCATGATGGACAATCTGACCAGCGCTGAAAAGAAAGGGCTGCTGTGGGCGGGGGTGGGTGTTCTGGGGGTTCTTGCCCTGATGGCGTTGACGCTGCTGCCGGAATGGGGCGTGCTGCGGAACCCGGAGACAGGGGACGCGATCAACTCTCCCTTTTTCCGGGGCTTTGTCGTCTGGATTCTGATTTTCTTCGTGGTCACCGGCTATGCCTATGGCCGCTCGGTCGGTACCATGACCTCGGACCGTGACGTCATTGATGCCATGTCGGCGGCGCTGGCTTCGCTCGGCCTTTACATCGTATTGGTCTTTTTCGCCGCGCAGTTTGTCGCCTTTTTCGGCTGGACCAATCTGGGCGCGATCAGCGCCGTGACCGGTGCGCAGTTCCTCAAAGACACAGGTATGACCGGGCCGGGCGTCTTTATCCTGTTCATCATCATGTGTGCGATCATCAATCTCATGTTGGGGTCGGCCTCGGCGCAATGGGCCGTCACCGCGCCGATCTTTGTGCCCATGCTGATGTTGATTGGGTATGCACCGGAGGCCATTCAGGCCGCCTATCGGATCGGTGACTCCACCACGAATATCATCACACCCATGATGAGTTACTTCGGCCTGATCCTGGCTTGGGCGACGCGGTACGATAAGAATTTGGGTGTGGGCACCTTAATCGCAATGATGCTGCCCTATACGATCTTCTTTATCGTCGCATGGTCGGCATTCTTTGTTCTGTGGACCTTCGGTCTGGGCTTTCCCGTTGGTCCGGGATCTCCGACCTACTACACGCCGTGAGGGTCAGTATGCGGTGTGGGGCAGCCAGCGCCGGCGGTATAGATCGCCGCGCTGGCGGACCGTGCGGACAATCCGTACCGCTCACCACTTGAACACAGTGCGTAGCAATGTGACGCCGCCGCCAAGCAGGCTGCCGCCAAGATTACCCATGAGGCGTCGCAGCACAGTGGCAAAGCCATGACTGTCGATCGCATGTTCGACAGTTCTCACTTGGGCGCGGGACAGGCCCATGCGCCGCACGCCACTCGTCGCATCGATCCAATCGGCGCGCCGCACGGCCTCTACAAGGCGATGATGAGGACCCGCATAAGAGGTGATTTTATGATGCCAGCGGATGATGGCACATAAGACGTCTGGATCGAAACCCCAACCCTGGGCCTCGTTGTCGGCACGCACCAGCGCTTCCGAGGGCTCTAGATAGCTCAGTGTTTTATCCGTCCAAAGACCAAGATCATGATAGACAAGCGCCGTTTCAATGATGGGGCGGGCGTCGCGATCGCCGTCCAGGAAGTGCATGGCATAAGTGATCACGCGATACACATGGCCGCGATAGGCGCAAAAGTCGTCTCCCAGGTGCTCTTTGTACGGCGCCAAAAGGTGCTCCACCCGATCTGAATGCGCGATAATCTCAATGCTCTCGTGAGCCTGACCCGTCATGAAAGCCCCTCCAAACCGCCCTGTCTGTCGTCAGCAGGCGGTGCCCGTCTTGATTGCGCGATCCACCCAAGCGCCCTAAAAGGGCGTGATCTCATCATGACTATAGCCATGGGGGTTCGGGGGGGTAGAGCCTCCGGTTGCTGAACACTTCGTGAACAAATCGCGTGATGAGCTCTACCCCAGGGGGAGGGATACCCCTATGACTGGAAAATGAGACGCTGGTCCAACGAACTCTTCACGAACATAACACCAGCGTGCCAAAGAGCCCTCTGGTTCGGGCTCCAGAAGCTGAACGCACTGAGCGTCGGGTCCTGATTATAGGCGAGCGTGGTCAGCCGTAGGGTCACAGTGTGGCGCGTTTGGCTGGGCGCGCGTTGGCCTGGCGAGAGCGCCGCTATGAAGGGCAGGGGGCGGGCGGTCATATGAGCTTCGCGCAGATCGAACCTGGTCTGCCCGGTTTCGAGATCCACGCCTCTGTCCTCATCCACATCATCACACAGAAGATCTGCAACCACGCGCACGGCCAAGGGACCCGGCGCAAAGGCCGTACGCAGGTGCAGCCGGGTTTCCCGATCACGGCGGATTGCGCAGGGAGCGCTCTGTAAAAATATCATCCGGCAGGCCAAGATTATAGGCCACTTGCGGGTAGCTGAGAGTCGTGCGCCCGCCGGTCTCCAGATCGCTCATGTGAGACTGGGTCACTGTGGCATAGCCCTGGATCGTCTCCACCTGCGTTCATATCCCGATGGTCGCCGCTGGAGAGCTGGACCCACATCTTGGCGGTGCGATATCCGGCAGCATGGTCTCCGGATCCGTATCGATTTGCAGTGGCGCCAAAAAAGGCACGACCTGAGGGGCCAGCGTGGGGATCAGGACCAGGGCGCAGAGCTGCACGCTCACCAGGCCCGTGACCCAGACATATCGGCGGGGATGCTCAGTGGCAGAGCGCGTGAGAATGGTCATAATGGGCGCCTCAAGCAGTAAGGAGGCCTTGGCGGAGCCCCCGGGCCGGTCCGATTGGCCGCACCACGTGTCTTCTTCATGCCTATATATCATAATATTGTGATATTAATATCAAGGGTCGGAGAGTGAGCGGTCGTGCGTAAGTTTGACGGAATGGGAGACAAGCTGGGCGAGGTGTCCCAGTTGCTGAAATCCATGGCCGGGCAGACCCGGTTGATGATCCTGTGCACGCTGGCCGAGGGCGAAAAATCCGTCAACGAACTGGTGGAACTGCTGGGGATACAACAGTCCACGGTCTCGCAAAATCTGGCGCGGCTGCGGCTGGATCGGCTGGTCACGACCCGGCGCTCCGGTCAGACCATCTATTACCGCCTGGAAGAGGGGCCGGCGGAGAAAATCATGACGGTCCTCTATGAGCATTACTGCGCATAAGTCTGCGAGATAGACAGGACAGGGTGTTCAGCGCGGGGCGATCCCGCGCGATAACTGTGCGCCCCTTACACGCATATGCATAATTGACTATACCGTCCAGACGGTACAGTATCTCGCCGCCTGTGAAAGGATACCGCCGTATCGCGACAGTTTTTTGCGCCCGTCTGGGAGAGGGCAAGCTTGTGAAACGCCATGACTTTTCATGAGAAACGCCACAGCCCGTCCAGACTGTCGATTCTGGAGGCGGCCAATCGGGTGGTGGCGCAGCATGGGGCATCCCATCTGACAATTGATGCAGTGGCGCGGGAATCCGGCCTGAGCAAGGGCGGCGTCCTTTATCACTTTCCCACAAAGGACCGATTGCTGGAGGGCATGCTGGAGCGTGTGCTGGAGACCTGCAACGCGCTTATTGCGGCAGATCGGCAACGCTTGGCAGGATCGCCCAGTCCCACGCTGCGCGCCATGGTCCGCGCCTGCATGCCAACACAGAATGACCTGAATGGTGGGTTGGGGCTGTCCATTATGGCGGCGGCCGCCCAGCGCCCGGCCTTGCTGGAGCGGATCCTCCACTGGCAGCAGGAGATGTGGGCGCAGGTTCAACGCGAATGTACGGATTGCGCCTTAGCGGGCGTTTTGATGGTGGCAGCAGACGGATTGTTCGTAGGGGGCATTTTAGGAATCTCCCCCCATACAATCGGTGATCGCACCGCCTTGCTTCAGAGAATAGATGATTTGGCTCGCACAGCCGGTACCTGAGGGGCCGGCAGAGGAGGAGATGGGGACATGCCCTGGTTCAACAGACTGATGGGATGGGGATGCGCTGCGGTCTTGGCCGTGGCGATAGCGGGCTGTTCCGACTCCGGCTCGCAAGACGCGACCACAGCTCAACCGCCCACTGTCATTGTGGATGCGGCGCTGCCGGTGCAACAGGGCGACACGGTGCTGGGCCCGCGCCGGTTTGTGGGGCGTGTCGCGGCCGTGAGCACGGTGGATATCTCTTTCCAGGTTGGCGGACGGATTACGGCGCTGCCTATCGCGGAGGGGCAGATCGTGCCGGCGGGCACAGTGATCGCGGAGCTGGACAAATCCGATTACGAACTGGCGGTGCGGGAAGCCGAAGTGGCCTTCAACCTGGCCCGACAGGATTTACGGCGCAAAAGCGAACTGGCGCGCTCCAACAATGTGTCCCAGGCCACGTTGGATAATGCGCAGGCTGAGTTCGACCTGCGTCAGGTCGCCCTGGACAATGCTCGCCTGAACTTGTCTTACACGACGATTGCCGCGCCGTTTGATGCGCTCATCACCCGGCGCTTGGCCGAGCCGCAAACCAATGTGCAGTCGGGCTCGCCCGTCCTGCGGATCCAGGATGTGAGCGAATTGCGCGTTGAGATCTCCGTGCCCGAGGATCTGATGCGTGGTCCGGACGACCAGGACTATTACGACTTCGAGGCGATTGTCTCTGGCGCGAACGGGGAGAGCTATACCTTCCCGCTGGAGTTCCGGGAGAACAACACGGAGCCCGATGCCGTCACCCAGACTTTCACGGTCACCTTAGGCATGCCGCGCCCCGATGAGCCGAACCTGCTGCCCGGCATGACAGTGACTGTGGTCGTTAATTCACGGCTGTTTAGCGGTGACGGCGGCGTGTCCGTGCCGGTTACGGCCGTGGTGACGCAGCCGGATGGAGGGCACATTGTCTGGGTCTATGACGCGGAAACCGGCACGGTTTCGGCTCGCACGGTCACGTTGGGGCCGATTGTGGGCGAGCGCATTGTCATTGAGTCCGGCTTGTCTCAAGGCGAGGAGGTCGTGGCTGCCGGCGCCCAGCGGATCCGCGATGGCATGGCGGTTCGCCTGATGCGCGACCGGGAGGCATGAGCCATGGATATTGCGCGTTCCTCCATTGATCAGCCGGTCAATACCTGGCTGGTGATCCTGTTTTGCGTGATCGGTGGCGTGTGGGGCTTCTTCTCTGTTGGTAAGCTGGAAGACCCGGCCTTCACGATCAAACAGGCGGTGGTGAATACGACCTATCCTGGGGCCAATGCCCAGGAGGTCGAAACGGAAGTGACGGAAGTGCTGGAAACCGCGATCCAGCAAATGCCCCAGATTGATTACATCACATCGAAGTCTCTGCCCGGACGATCGGAGATCCAGGTCTATATCCAGGCGACTTACAACAGCGCGATCATGCCGCAAATCTGGGATGAGCTGCGCCGCAAGGTGACCGATGCCCAGGGCGAGTTGCCGCGTGGGGCGGGCCCATCCCGGGTGATTGATGATTTCGGCGACGTGTTTGGCCTGTTTTACGCCGTCACGGCCCCGGGCCTTTCTGATCAACAAAAACGCGAACTCGCGGACTATCTACGCCGGGAACTGCTGACCGTGGACGGGGTGGCCAAGGTGGTCACCGCGGGCGAGCCGACCGAAACCATCTATGTGGAAGTGTCTGACCAACGGCTGTCGAGCCTGGGCATTGCCACCGAGCAAATCATTGCCGCCATTCAGAACGAAAATGCGGTGGCGCCGTCCGGGTCCGTGCGGATCGATGACCAGCGACTACGCTTGTCTATCGTCACACCGGTGGACTCAGCGGCGGCCATTGGGGCCATTCGTGTTGGCCGTCCGGGTTCGGCTGAACAGATCATCTTGTCCGATATCGCCACCATTGTGCGCGCACCGACCGAAGTGCCGAACCATCTGATCCGCTTCAACGGGCAAGAGGCATTCACCCTGGCGATTGCCGGATCCAGTGATGAGAATATCGTGGACGTGGGCGCGGCGGTCGATGCCAAGCTCGCGGAACTGGCCCCGGAAATTCCTCTGGGAGTGGATCTGCACCCAATCTACGAGCAGCACAAAATCGTCGATGAGTCCGTGACCGACTTCATCGGCAATCTGGCCACATCCGTCGTCATCGTGATCACGGTCTTGTGGCTGTTCATGGGCTGGCGCATGAGCCTGGTGGTGGGGGCGACCCTGCTGCTCACCGTGATGGGCACAGTGTTCTTCATGGCTGTGCTAGCCATCGATATGGAGCGGATTTCGCTGGGTGCGCTGATCATCGCCATGGGGATGTTAGTGGACAACGCCATCGTGATTGCCGAGGGCATGTTGATCGGGATGCAGCGGGGCAAGAGCGCCCGGGACGCTGCGGGCGACACCGCGCAGCGCTCTCAAACCGCGCTTCTGGGCGCCACTGTGATCGGCATTATGGCTTTTGCCGGCATCGGGTTATCACCCGATGATACCGGTGAGTTCCTCTTCTCCTTGTTTGCGGTGATCGGCATTTCGCTGCTGTTGAGTTGGGTGCTTGCCGTGAGCGTGACGCCGCTTCTGGGCCACTATCTGCTAAAGGCCGAAACCGAGGACAACGCGGATGATCCTTATGCGGGCGGTATCTACCAACTGTATCGCCGTGTCCTGGGTGGGGCGTTGACCCTGCGTCGGCTGACGATTGTGGGGCTGGTGGCCCTAACGGGCCTGTCCATGTTCGGGTTCACCTTCGTGAAGCAGTCCTTCTTTCCGGACTCCAGCACGCCGATATTCTTCGTGAACTACTATCTGCCTCAGGGCACGGACATTCGCGCCACCACCCGTGATATCGAGCAGATCGAGGCCTTGATCCTGGAGGATTCGGACGTGGTGTCGGTGGCCGGGTTTGCGGGGCAGGGCGCGAGCCGCTTCACGCTCACCTATAGTCAAGAGTTGCCGAACTCTGCCTATGGTCAGTTCATCGTCCGCACGGAAACGCTGGATGTGATTGATCCGCTGGCGGCGCGCTTGAAAGACGCGATCCAAGCCCAGTTCCCGCATGCGGATGTGTACACAGACCGCCTTGTCTTTGGTCCGGGCGGCGGCGCTCAGATCGAAGCCCGGTTTTCAGGACCGGACGGCGCGGAGTTGCGGCGCCTGGCCAGTGAGGCCATGGCCATCATGGCCGATAGCGGCGTGATCATCGACGTCCGCCAGGATTGGCGGCAACAGGAATTGACGATCGTGCCGCAAGTGCGCCCCGACCGGGCCAATTTGGCGGGGATCGATCGCACCGATGTGGCCTCTGCGCTGGAGTTCTCGACGACCGGTTCGCCGGCGGGCACCTATCGCGAAGGCGATGACTTGATCCCCATCGTGGCCCGTCCGCCAGGGGCGGATCGTCTGGATATCGACCGCTTGCAGGATCGTTTGATTTGGAGTTCCGCGGAAGGTGTCTATGTGCCGATCACCCAGGTGGTGTCACGCTTTGACACGGTCTCTCAGGATACGCTCATACATCGGCGAGACCGTACGCGGACGCTGACGGTGCAAGCCGAACCCATAGCGGGCTTGACCGCCACCGAAGCCCGAGCGCAAATCGTGGCCGCCATTGAAGCGATCCCGATGCAACCAGGCTACGCCCTGGAATGGGGCGGGGAGTTTGAGAACTCGGCCGACGCGCAGGCGGCCTTGGGTGGTCAGATTCCGCTCTCAATCATTGTGATGCTGACGATCACGGTGCTGTTGTTCAGTAAGGTGCGTCAGCCGCTCATTATCTGGGCGGTGGTGCCAATGTCCGTGTGCGGTGTGGTGGCAGGGTTGCTGTTGACAAACCTCCCCTTTAGTTTCACCGCGCTGTTGGGCCTGTTGAGCCTATCGGGGATGTTGCTGAAGAATGCCATCGTGCTGGTGGAGGAGATCGACCTACAAATCGCCGAAGAGGGGGCGACGGCTAAAGCCCTGACACTGGCGAGCCTCAGTCGTCTGCGGCCCGTGGCATTGGCGGCCGTGACCACCATTCTGGGCATGATCCCGCTTTTGACCGATGCCTTCTTCGCCAGCATGGCAGTGACCATCATGGGAGGGCTGGCCTTCGCGACCATCCTGACCCTGATCGCCATTCCGACCATCTACGCGTTGATGTTCGGGATCCAGCAGGAGAAGACCGCCTAACCGCTCAAACGAGCGATCAGGGTGCGCACATCGAACTCATCGTCACCTGCGTAGCGCGGCGCGTAGGTGGCGTAAGCCTCGGCAATCGCGTCGTGCCGAGCGGCGATGTGGACCATGTTGTGGGCGTGGGAGACCACGTAGAACCGGCCGGCACGGATCTGGGGCATGACGATGTCAATGAACCGGTCCGTGTCCATGGGCAGCTCGGCTGGCGCACCTTGTGTCAGCTCCGAGCGCACCCAGCCCGGGCAGATCAGACCCACGGTGATGAAATCCGGCATCTCCTCGCGCAAGGAAACGGTCAGCCCATGCACGGCATGTTTGCTGGCGATATAGGCGGCCGCACCCGGCACTGCGTTAAAGAACGAATTTTCCGACCCCAGATTGTAAATCGCGGCGGGCGTGCCTTGGGTGATCATGCGTTTGCCGAAACTGGCACAACCATGCCAGACGCCGAAGACGTTGACGTCGAACACCTGGCGCGCAGCCTCTAAGGGCGCGTCCGTGATCCGCTTGCGCGGGCTGGTGATCCCTGCGTTGTTGAGCAGCACATCCACCTGGCCTGTCGTCTCCCAGGCCCAGTCGGCGAGGCGCTCCACGGCCTCTGGTTGGCTGACATCGCAAATGGAATAGTGTGCGGGAATGCCAAGAGCGGCCAAGGCCGCCACGGCCTCTTGCAGCCGCGCCTCACGCGGTTCCGCCAGCAGAATGGTCGCGCCGTCCCGGCCAAAGGCCTTGGCAAAGCCAAAGCCGATACCCGTCGCGCCGCCGGTGATGACCACGGTCTTGCCCGCAAAGCGGTCCATGCCTGCGCCTCCCTAAGCTCTGTTCTAAGATCGCCAGTGTTTTGAGATCGCCAGTGTTTTGAGATCGCTAGGGTAGACCGGCCCGGGAAGCCGCGCA
>CAZVEE010000011.1:17028-61955 GCA_964625525.1 uncultured Alphaproteobacteria bacterium
TGAGATCGCCAGTGTTTTGAGATCGCTAGGGTAGACCGGCCCGGGAAGCCGCGCAAAAAAGGGGGCCGGGGAGAAAAAAGGGCGGCTCCGGACTGCCGGAACCGCCAAGAGACATTATGCCGCTCTCCACGTCGAGCCATCTGGGGTGTGGTCCGATGTGGGGTTGTCAGAACGCCATAATGTCGGTTCCAGTCCAGGTTTCCGGTCCAGCATGCGCCCGGCGCGTTGAGCACATCCCCTGGGAAGCTGACCGTGGGAAGGTGAGTTTGACGCTTGCGCCTAATAGGCAGATTTGGAGGGGCAGTGTCTCAGCAATTGTTTAAGCCGACGCGTCACTTTTGAAAGTGATCAGCTTTTCCAGTCTTGATTGCTGCGAATGGCGGAAAAGTGGGGTTTAGCTGGCAGGGCAGATGGGGGTCACTTTCGAAACTGCACTGCCGAGCCGCCCTTGCGTGCCTCTGCGGCGTCGCTGATGGCGTGGGGACGCGGGCCACGCGAAGCGGCGCCGATCTCCGGCCGCGGAAGGGATGCCGTTTGCATGTCCTGCAAGGCGTGATGCCTGCACGCTTAAAGCGGGGTCTTTCGACCGTCCATGATGTGGGACTCGCGCCATTGACTGGGAGTCATACCCGTGTCGGCCTTGAAGGCGCGGTTGAAGGACGGGATGGAGCCATAGCCCAGTTCCATGGCAATGGTCAGGATGGGGGTGCTGTGAGCGTCCGCCGCGAGCCGGCGCTTGGCATCAGCCAGGCGGTAGCTGTTCACAAATGCGGTGAAATTGCGAAAGCCCATTTCCGGGTTAATGAGCTTGCGCAACTGATGTTCCGGCAGACCCACCTGCTCGGCCAGGGTGCCGATGCCCAGGCCCGTGTCGAGATAGGCGCCGGCGTCCATGGCGCCGGTGACGCGGATGAGCGCGGGGCTTGGGGCGGTCGCGACACGGATGTCCTCCGTCGAGATCTCTTCCGCAGAGACCATGTCATAAAAGAGCTGATCCGCATTCATGCGCACCAGACCCTGCAGCACCACAAACAGCAGTCCGAAGATGAACACGGCACTGAAATGAGTACGGATGTTATAGGCGGCGTGTCCCGGCGGATGCAACGTATCGCTGCAAGAAGCCCCTTCACTTTCCCGCGTGGTGCGCCGAACCCCAGCGGGTCACGGGCGCGCCGTGTGCCTCCAGAATGGGGCGCAGATCCGCGAAGGCGCGGGCGTAGCGGTAGAAGGGAATGCGCGGAAACAGGTGGTGGATGAGGTGATAAGCCTGCCAAAGGGACAAGAGCGCGACCGGTGTCTGCCACCCGCCATCGACCAGGTGGATCCGTGTGTTTTGGAAGCGGTCCTGATTCGTGTGGGGATAATGCACCAACCAGTCAAAGGCGAAGGCCAGTACGGTCGTCGCAAGCAGGGCTGGCACCAGCCAGAGCCAAATCACCCATGCCAGAACGCCGAACGCCGCCGCGGCGAGGACCAGGCCGATCACCCCGCCCAGATAAGCCAGTCCATAGAGCGCATCGTCGCGTGCCCCAAAGCGGGCCGTGTAGAGGATATAGCTCCAGGAAATGCTCATGCATCGCCCCAGAATTGCGAGCGGATGCGAGGTGGCAACCCAGTGATCGGGATCCCGCTCCGGATCATTGGTGTGCCGATGATGGGCGCTATGGGCGGTACGAAACAGGGGATACGGCATCACCAGAACCAGGCCACTGACATGGCCGATCGCCTCGTTGAGCCAGCGCAGGCCTTGTCTCGTGCCATGGATGTTGCCATGGGCGGCTTCATGCAGCGGCGTGAAGATCACGTAGAGCAAGATCGCATGAGCAAGTGTTGCGAGCCAAAGCGGAAGCCAGCCGAGCAGCGCCGCTGCTGTGCTCACGCTCAATACGGCGAGCGTTCCAGCGCACAGGACGACGGTCGGCCAGGCGATGTCCCCCATATGGGGGCGGGCCAGTGTCGCGGCCCGTTGATCGAGGCTATGAGACATGACATCCCCATAAAGTGACGGAGGTGTCATTTTTTCATATTCTCGATTTCTGTCAAGCACGCCAAAAAGAAACGCCGCCGGGCAACCGGCGGCGCAAGGGGAAGGAGGGCAGAAAGGAAAAAGCAAGGCCGACCAAGACCGCGTTAGAAGCGGTAGAACACCCGCACATCATAAGTCCGCGGAGCGGCCAGAAAGCTCGTCTGCACACCGGGGAAGGCGGAGAGTTCAAAACCCTGCACCCGGATCTCTTCATCGGTCAGATTGCGGACCCCGGCACGGATTTCCCAGGCATCGTCGGGCGTGCGCAAAGACACAAAGCCGTTCACCAACACATAGGAGTCCTGGGCCAAGCTTGGCGCGGCGGTAATCTCGGTGAATGTCTCACCGCGATAGGCCGCATCCGCATGCAAGGTCGCGATCAGGATGTCCGAAATCGGGTGCTCATATGTGCCGCCCAGGCTCGCATTGAATTCCGGCGCATTGGGGAAGGCCCGGTCGCTCACATCGGTGACAACCCCATTCACAAGCTGATTGAACTCCTGATACTCCGCATCGAGATAACCGACCGTGCCGGTTAGCGCGAAGCCCTCGAACGGCTCGGCGAAGATCTCCACTTCAACACCCTGAATGCGCGCTTCGGCCGCATTGGTGAATTGGCTGACAAAGACGCCGGTCACCGGATCGGCACCAAAGGACGTGACCTGAAGGTCCGTATAGTCGGTGTAGAAGTAAGCACCGTTGATCACCAGACGGCCATCATACCAACTCGTCTTCACGCCGCCTTCATAGGACCAGGCGAATTCCGGATCGAAGGGCTGGAAGCCGAAATCCGTGTTGGCCCGGCCATCGAAGCCACCGCTTTTGAAGCCCCGCGAGGCGGAGCCATAGACGAGAATGTCATCGCTGGCGGCGTAAGATACAGTGAAGCGCGGGGTGAGCGCGTCGAAGTCCGCCTCACCCTCCACTGGCACGCCTTCGACCCCGACGCCGCGCAGGAAGGGCGGTGTGTCTTCGATGACCGAGATGGTCGGATCGAAGAAGTTCTCGAAGCGACGGCGGGATTCCCGCTCTTCAAAGGTATAGCGCAGGCCGGCGCTGACGCTCCAACGCTCCCTGATCTGATAGGTGGCGTCCACAAAGGCCGCATAGGATCGCGTCTGTTGATCCGTATCCGCCAGGCTGGACGTGGCAAAGCCGAAAGCCGTAACGGGGAACCCAAGCAAGGCTGCGGATTTGTTGTCCACGCCGCTGAAGGTCAGATCATCATCGTTGAAGTAGTAGAGCCCGCCAATAACCGTCAGGCCGTCTTGCTCATAAGTGGCACGCAGTTCCTGGGTAAACTGCTCCTGGTCCTGAAGGACGAGCACATCGAGAAGCGGCAGCGGGGAGCCGTCCGTATCGAGCGTCAAATCGAACTCAAACGACCGATAGGAGGTGATGGACTCCAGCGTCAGGCTGTCGAACACGTCCCAAGTCACTTTGGCCGTGATCCCGTAGGCGCTGATGTCCGACATGTCCCCTGTGTTGACGTCCACGTCGAACGGGTCGTCAAGGGCGGGCAGGGTGACGAAACTGGTCAGGTCGTTCGGATCGGTGAAGCCGGAGACGGGCGTCACCCGCGTTGGATTCCGTGCGCTGTCCGGACGTTCGATTTTTCCGTCTACGGAGAGCGAGATGGTCAGGTCGTCAGTGGGTTCAAACAGCAACGCGCCGCGCCCCGCGAAGGTCAGCACATCCCCGTCATCATCGCCTGTGAACACATTGTCGTTGTAGCCATTACGACGGTTAAAGGTGAAAGCCACCTTGCCGCGCACCTCATCGCCCCAAAGCGGGCCGCCGACCCGGCCCTTGGCGGTCACGAACCCGAAATTGCCGCCGCCCACTTCCAACTCACCTTCCAGCTCCTCCGGCGGCGTGGTGGAAATGAACTTCACCGCGCCACCGATGGTGTTACGGCCATAGAGCGTGCCTTGTGGCCCGCGCAGCACTTCGACCCGCTCCACATCGAACAGGTCCAGGAAGGCCGCCTGCGAGCGGGCGATGAACACGTCATCCACGTACACGCCGACGCCCGGATCGGCGAAGGCGAGGGAGTCGTTCTGACCGACGCCACGCACATAAATCACTGCGTTGGAGGCATCGCCCTCATCAAGATAAAGGTTCGGCGTGGCGTATTGGATGCCGGAGATATCGTCGGCTTGCAGTTCCAGAATACGGTTGCCGTCGAAAGCGGAAATGGAAATCGGCACGTCTTGCAGGTTTTCCTCGCGCCGGCGAGCGGTCACCACCAGCGTTTCCACCGCGGTGCGCCGGGCGCTGTCCTCCGCGTCGGCCTCTTGCGCCGTGGCGGGCGGGGCCGCCAGGCTCAGCGCCACGACCGAGGCGCCCCCCAACGCCAGCGCCTTGAGGCCCGGCCAGAACGAAGCAATCTCCTGAGGCGTGCGGATGGTGCGGTGCGAAAGCGTCACGGTCATTCTCCCCATTGCCGCCTATTCCTGGCGGTCCATGCCCAAATTGACGCCAAGTGTGCCGGAAAGGCCGGTGGCCTGATAGGGAAGAGATACCGGTTAAACTTGCGGATAAGTCTTCAGGCATCTTTGCGCAGGAGTTTCCCCCGCGCGTGGGCTAGCGTGCGTTGTAGGTGCCCTTTGATCTTGGCTTCGAGCAGCGGCGAGGGCTTGAGCACGGTGGACCGTGCGTCCTGGCTTGATTTCGCCTTCACCAGGAAGCCGTCGTCGACGGCCGTGTTGATGCGCGCCTCGCGGGTGCGGCTGGAGCCGGTTTTCATGGCCTGGCAAGCGGCGCCCACATTCATCGGCTCCCCCTGCCAATAGGCGCGGGTGCACAGAACGAGTAAATACCAGAATTCCTGGGTAAAATAGGAAGGCCGCCGGTCGAATGTCGTGTCCCAGTCCCGCCCGTAGAACTCCAGCACATCCGCCCAAACAAGCAGGTCTTGATGGGCGAGCGGGTCCTGTTGATTGTCGCCGTCCGAACTCATGGGGCGCGCCGTTCCCGAGGCTTGTTGCCGTTGTGTCACATGTTGTAGCCCGCTGGACGGTGCCCTCACAAGTCCCGCCACGCGTCAGTGGAAGGGAGGCCTGATGACGACTGTCAAAGCCGCTTGCGCCGCCGCGCCGGACACGCTTGTGCGCGCTTTTCCGCCGCTGCGCCGAGCGGTGGAGGATGATCTGTTAAGTGCGGGCCTCGGCCTTGAGGGGCTGCGCGCGGAAGCCGTGCCCGAGGCGGCGAGCTTGCGCCGGCGGGCGGTGCATAAGGATTTCCGCGAACTGGTGGATGTCAGCGACCGCAGTGGCTTTACACGCCTGTACGGGCCCCGGGCACAGGAGCTGCGCGTACCCGGCGTTGAGGTGATGGGTCTGCTGCGCTTGCCGGGGCGATTGCATCCTTTCGCGGTGCAGGTGCTGTTACCCGATGGGTTCGATTGGCAGCGTCCGTGCCTGGTCGTGGCGCCGTCCTCGGGCTCGCGCGGGGCCACGGGCGCCATCGGGGATATCGGCACCTGGGCGCTGACGCGCGGCTGTGGGCTGGTGCTGACCGACAAGGGCACGGGCGTCGGCGCGCATCTTCTGGGCACGGGCGAGGTCTATGGCGCGGATCTGGCGCCGGTGCCGGAGGACACGGGCGCGCCTGTGCTGTTTCGTGCCCAGGGCTCGCCGGCACTGGAGGCGTTCCGCGCCGCCCATCCCCATGCCATTGCGCTGAAACATGCCCATGGCCGGGAGAATGCCGAGCGCGACTGGGGCCTGTGCGTGCTAGAGGCCGCGCGCTTCGGCCTGCACACGCTCTTCGTGCACGGATCGCCACCAGGTGGGGCTCAGCCCGCACAGCTCGACCGGGTCCGGATCATCGCGGCGGGCATTTCCAATGGCGGCGGAGCGGTGCTGCGCGCGGGTGAGGCGGATCAGGCGGGCTTGATCGACGGGGTCGTGGCCGCGGAACCCAATGTCACTCCGCGCCGTTTGCATGGTGCGCGCGTCCTGGCCGAGGGGGCACCGGTGCCGCGCGCCGGCCTGCCGCTTTATGATGTGGCGACCGCCATGACCCTGCTGGGTCCGGCGGCGGTCTTGGCACCAGAGCTTGCGGGCCTGCCCTTTGCCGACATGACGGTGGCGCGCGGGGATCTTTGCGCGGCGTGGGCCCGGGATCTGGCTCATGCCGGCTGGATTGCGGGAGACACGGAAGAAGCCCGTGCCCGGGATGCTCTGGCACGCCTGCGTGGTCTGGGCTTCACGGCGGCGAGCGATCCGGTGTTGCATCTGATGGTGGTTTCGCAGATTTGGCCGGCGGTGGCGGTGACCTTTGCCAATGCCTATGGCCGCTTTGGCGTCGAGGATCAGGTGGCGGGCGTGCAAGCGGCGTTTAAGGGCGCCGACGGGGCACCCGCCGCACCGTCCGTGCAGGACAAGGCACGGTTCGGGGCCTTGAGTAATGGTCTTGCGCCTTCTGCCGGGGCGCACCTGTTCTACGACGATGGGACGACGGAGCCGACTCTGACAAGCGCCCTGGCGCTGCGCCGCCTCTATGATGGTCCTGATGCGGAGCGAGAGCGTGTCCATGCGGGCATGCTGGACGTGCTGGCGACGGCGGATCCCGGGCACACACCCGTGATCCTGTTGCACGGGCGCGGAGATTCTCTCATCAATCCATCGCACACGTCGCGATCTTATCTGGCAGCCGCGATAAGTCAGGGAACGGATCGCCAGGCTTTACGCTACTACGAGATTGAGCATGGGCAGCATTTCGACGCGTTCCTCATGCTGCCGGACCTCGGCGATCACTATGTGCCGCTGAAGCCCTATATTGATCGCTCCCTTGATCTGATGCGCACGCATCTGGAGGCGGGTGAGCCGCTGCCGCCGAGCCAGGTGGTTCGCACTCGGCCAGCCCCGGCCGGAGCCGACGGCACGCCTCGGGCCCTGACCCCGGAGAGCTTTGGCGTGTTGCGCCGGGATCCGGGCCCGGACGGGATCACTTGGGATGGCCGGATCCTGATAGTTCCGGCCTGACCCTCAATCGTTGAGGGCTGCCAGAATGTCGGCGGTGAAGCGGGCGATGGCAAAGCGGGTCCCGCCGGAGTCGTCAAAGCCACGGCGCACCACCACAAGGTTCCGCTCCGGCACAATAATCAAATACTGGCCGCGATGGCCCATGGCCGCATAAGTGCCGACGTGCAGACCATGGCGTTCGTCGAACAGCCAGAATTGGGCTCCGTAACCGGGCAGGGGCGTTCCGTCTGCCCGTGTGGCCGGCGGCTGGGCCGGGGCCGGTGTGCTGACATAAGCGGGCCAATCGGCCGGGAGCACCGCATCCGATGCGTCCCCAGACTCGTCTGTTGTCAGATAGACCTGACCCAGGCGCATCAGGTCACGCGCCGAGGTCCAGACCTGGCTCGACAGGATGTAGTCTCCGCTCCAATCCACCCCAACCGTGGTTCTGAGCATACCCAGCCGGCGCACGGTACCGCGCACCCAGGTCCAATAGGCTTCGTCGGAATCGAAAGCCTGGCGCAGAGTGCGCACCGCCAACAGGGTGTCATTATTCGCGTAGGTCCAATGGCGGCCGGGTGTGGCCGTGAGCGAGCGGCGTCCGGCGTGATCCACGACCCGGGCGCCCCCGAAATAGACCGCGTCCGTGCGGCTGCCCACCGGCCCGGAGTCGAGACCGCTGCTCATATGCAGAAGGTGGGTGAGGGTGATCGCCCGGCGCGGATCATCCGGGTGGGTCCATTCGGGAAGGGTCGCTGGCGCATCAAGAGTGACCAGTCCTTCCTTCACCGCAGCACCAATCAGGGTCGCGGCAATGCTTTTGGCTACCGACCAGGTGCGCTGGGGCACGTTCGGTCCGAAATCCGCCCGGTATTGCTCTGCCAAGAGCGCATCCGCCCGGGCCACGATCACCGCGGTGGTCTCAGTTCCTGCGCCATAGGTGCTCCGGTCGAATGCAGCGGCAATTACTGGTGCCAGTGTCTCTGGCGCGGTGGCCTGGGGCGGGTCCGCCGGCTCGGGCGTTTCGATTGGGGCGAGGGCAGGCAGGCTCTCAATCATGGCCGCCGTGCCGCCAATGGGCAGAAGGGTGCAGCCGAAATGATCCCGCCAAGCGGCGAGGCGCGGCGGCATATCAGCCACATAAGGCACCGCCACGATGCGGCGTGTTCGGTCGATCTCTGCGGCAGGCAGGGTCGCGAGCGCGGCCCGGGCATCCGGGTAAATGCGTGCCAGTTCGCCCGCGTTTATGTCCTCTACGGAGCGGGTCGCATCGAAACTGGCGCCGCAGGTGAACAGCGCTTTGTACCCCGCCGCATGCGCCAGTGCCGGTCGATCCGGCGTATCGGCCCAGGCCAGAACCGGTGACAGCAGGCCAACGCCCAGCACAAGACGGCATAGAATGCGCATGAGGATCCTCCCAAATCCGTGTCAGCAGCCGCCAGTATGCGCCTGCGTCCCGCCTTTGGAAAGCCGCCCAAATCAGCGTTCGGTGAGCGTCACCGGGCTTTCCGCATAACCATACCGGATCGCTTTGGCCTCGATCGGTGTGCCATGAGCGACGCGCAACGGCGCGTGATAGAGCTGCCAGGGATTCCGTCGGGGCGTCTCGTCGGAGGCTGTCGCGACGGCGACACGCCAGCCAATAGATGCGCCCGGCGTGGTGCTGGTCAGGCTGAGGCGCGCGCCGTCCCACTGGGCGATTGGCGCCTGGGTGATCGGTTGCGTGTTGCCCGGCCACATGGTCTCGATCATTGTGGCTTCGGGCTGAAGCGCCTGGTCGCCCGCTTTTTCCGTGAACGCATCAAGCGCAGAGGTAAGACGGGCGCGATGATCCGCATAGGCGGGATCATCGGCCACGTTGCGCACCTCGTGCGGGTCCGCGACGAGGTCATAGAGTTCGACGGTCGGGCGCGGCGCGGTCAGGAGAGCGTTCAGTGCGGGCGGGGCCTCATCCGCCTCGGCAACACGCCAGATCTCCTGCATGGTCGGCAGGTTGTCCCGAAACGGCAGCGGGCGCAGGAACGACAGTTCCGGGTGATAATTGCGGATCAGTTTAAAGCGGTCATCGCGCACGGCGCGTTGGTGCTCCGGCTGAGTGTCCGCCCGGTCGAGGCCGGCGAAGATATGGTCCCGAGGGGGCGCGGTGAACATGTCACGCCCCTGGATCCAGTCTGGGACGTCCGCTTGGGCCCAGCGTAGGATCGTTGGTGCCAGGTCCACAAAGCTCATCAAAGCCGGGCGCGCCGTACCACCATTGGCGGCGTTCGGAAAGCGCACCATCAGCGGCACACGGATGCCGCTGTCGTAGACGGAGCGTTTCATGCGCGGCAAGCCATCGCCGTGATCGGTCGTGACGATAACGATTGTCGTCTCCAGCAGCCCATCGGTGGCCAGCCCGTCCAGTACCCGGCGCACATGGTGTTCGGCCAGGGCGAGATTGTTGTAGTGGCGCGCGATATCCGCGCGCACGACGGGCGTATCCGGCAGATAGGGCGGGACCGCCACATCGGCGGGATCCACCCTCGTCACCCGGTTTACCAGCATTTGCTGGTTACGCTGGCGCACGGCCGCCTGCATGGGGTTCTGCGGCTCCCGGTCCATGGGCCAGAGGAAACTCTCATGCGTTTCGTAGATATTGATCATGGCGAAGAACGGCCGGTCGCGGGGCACATCCTGCCAGTGCATGTCCCGCTGGTTCACATCCCAGACGGTGAAGGGGTCGCCAAATTGATAATCCGTCTTCCAATTGTTGAGCGTGTAGTAGCCCGCTGCCCGCAATAGTTCGGGAAACGCCTTCACCTCTGCTGGCGGAACGGCGTCATATTCGATGGGCCCACCGCCGCTCAGGCCCATGGGCCCGCGGGTGCGCATATGCATGGTGCCGAGTGTTTGCTGGTGCACCCCGGTGATGAGGGATGAGCGGCTGGGCGCGCATATTCCGGCGGTGGTGAAGGCGTTGGGAAACCGGACCGCGTCCTGTGCAAAGGCGTCGAGGATGGGTGTATGGGCGACGGGATCACCGAATGCGCCGATCCGACTGCTCAGATCCTCGAACATGATCAGGACGATATTGGGTCGCTCGGGCAGGGTTTCCGGCTCATCAGCGCGCGCCGGTCCCAACGCCATAAGGAGCAGGGTCAGAGCAAGCATACTCCGTAGGAACGAAGCCATAGGTCGCCTCCCATCTTACAGGTCGATCACGGTGCTGAGCAGCTCGTCTTCATCGGCGCAAGGTCCCGCATAGATCGTGTGGGGGCCCGGTTCCGTCTCCCAGGCGCCGGCCCGCTCGTTCCACCAGGCCAGGCCATCCGCAGGCACATGAAAGTGCAGCGTGCGCGTCTCGCCCGGCCTCAGGCTCACCCGCTGAAAACCGCGCAGCAGTTTGCGCGGGCGCTCCACCACCTTGCCCGGACACCCCACATAGAGCTGCACCACCTCATCCGCGGCCCTATCGCCGTCATTGCGCACCGAGATCCGGGCTTCAAACCCGCCGCCTTGATCCGCCGCCACCCGCCGCACCCGCAACGCCCGATAGCTGAACGCGGCGTAGGAAAGACCAAAGCCGAACGGAAAGGCCGGGCGCCGACGATTGCGGTCGAAATAGGTATAGCCATGCCAGAGGTCATAGGTGATGGCCTCCGCGTCCTTGTCGAAGAACGGCAGATGCGTCTCCTCTTCCGGGACCGTGAAGGGCAGGCGGCCCGAGGGCGACACCTCACCCAGCAGCAACCGCGCCAGCGCCCGCCCCCCTTCCATGCCGGCATAGAAGGTTTGAAGAACGGCCGGTACCCCGTCGATCCACTCACTCATGACCACGGCGGAGCCCGCGATCACCACGACAACGGTGCGTGGATTGGCCGCTGCCACGGCCCGGACCAGCGCCACCTGATCATCGGGCAAGCGCAGGCTGGTGCGGTCACCGCCGGCGGGCTGATTGCGTTTTTCGGTTAACTCCGCCACCGGACCGTCAAGGCCGCCGCTTTCCGCACCCAGAGCAATATCGCCCGGGATGTACTCGCCTTCTTCTTCCGCCGTGTAACCGGTGACGACGACTGCCAAATCCACCCGGCGTGCGCTGTCCGCTGCGGCGCCGGTGTCCATCTCGTCGCCGCGCAAGATGGTGACCCCCGGCAGCGCTTCCGTCAGACCCGCCAGCGGTGTGATGATGTAGGGCGGCATGACCCGGCTTGATCCGTGATCGCCGGTATTTGCCATATCGGCCAGACGCCCATAGACCCCAAGGGTGGTCAGCCGCTCGGCCGCCACCGGCAGAAGGCTCTCATTTTTCAGCAAGACAGCCGATTTCTCGGCAACGTCCAGAGCCACGGCCCGGTGCGCGTCCTGTGCCACCAGAGCCGGTGTGTACGCCTCCAGCGGATCTTCGGCGGCGGCAAACCGGTACAGCGTCGTCAGGATGCGCCGGCACGCGGTGTCAATCACATGGGGCTCGACCGTCGCGTTGTTCACCGCATCCACGAGCTTTTGTCCAAAGATCATCGGTTCGGGATTTTCCACGTCGAGCCCCGCCGCCGCGCCATAGACCGAGCGGACACCGAGCACCCAATCGGAATGGACAAAGCCGTCAAAACCCCATTGATGGCGCAGAATATCCGTCAGCAGGCTGCGGTTCTGGCCGCAGAACTCACCGTTCATCTTGTTATAGGCGCTCATGACCGAAGCGCAGCCCGCATCCAGCACCCGCTTAAAGTGGGGCAGATAGACTTCGTGCAGGGCGCGGGGATCGATTTCCACATCCACTTTAAAGCGGCTGTTCTCGATGGAGTTCACGGCAAAATGCTTTACCGTGGCCACGACATTATGGGTTTGGATCCCGGTGGCCAGGTCCGCACCCATCTCGCCCATGTGATAGGGGTCCTCGCCATAGGTTTCCTGGGCCCGGCCCCAGGCCGGATGGCGCAGCAAGTTGATGCATACCGCGCCTGACAGGGTGCAATCCTGGGCGCGGGCTTCAATGCCCATGATCTCGCCGACCCGTTGCTCTAGCGCCGGATCAAAAGTGGCCCCCCGCGCCATGGTGCACGGAAAACACGTGGACTGGCCCCGCGCCACGCCGCGCGGACCGTCAGTGAAGTAGAGCGCGGGCACACCCAAACGCTCACAGCCTCCGCCGGCCCGATAGGGATCGGCGCCCCAGCGCCCGCCGCTCGCGACAATCTGCTCAAAAAAGCCGTGTCCGGACATCATGGCCACTTTTTCGTCCAAGGTTGCCTGGCGCAGGACCTCGTCGATGGTGGCGGTGATTTCCGCTTCGCTCATGCCCTTGCGCGGGCCTAACGCGGCGGTAGGGAGAGGCTGGTCGGTCATGGCACTGGCTCCGTTTGAAGGCCGAAGGGCTTAGGGGCGCTGTGCCCGGCGAGCGGCGATCCGCTCTTTCAGGGCGGCGTGGTAGGCCGCATCGATGGGGTAGCGCCACAATACGATCGCGCAGATGATCACCCCGGCAAGCGGGATCAGGGTCATGATCGCGCGAATGCCAAACAGGGCGTCCTCCGTTTGCGTTTCATTGGCGACAAATCCGGTGGCGTCGAGCAAGACGCCAAGCAGCGCCGCGTTGATCCCGAGCGAGGCCTTCATGGCGAAATTCGCAAAGCCGAAGGCTTTGGCTTCGTGCCGCTGGCCCGTTTCCGCCTCGCCATACTCCACCGTATCCGGCAGCATCGACCAGAATGTCACGGCGAAGGCGGCGCCCCCGAGGGCGATCAGCGCCATGATGGGAAAGATGACGAGTGGATCTTTCGAAGGGTTGAAGAAAAACGCCAGATAGCCGGTGCTCGCGAGGGCCCCGCCGCACAGCCAAGCCGTGCGCTTAGACGTGGCCCGCGCCACCACCACCCACAGAGGCACCCCCAGGATGAGGACAAAGGCGGGCAGGGCAACCGCGACGGTGAGCAGCTCCATGCTGCCCACATCATATTTGAAGAAATAGAGGATGTTCTTACTGAACATTTGCAAGGCAATGGAGCTGACCATCACGACCGTCAGCACGCGCAGGAGTGGCGTGTTGTGCGGCAGCGAGCGGAAGAACGCGATGAGATCGGCGAACGCGGTGTTGGCGGATGGGGGCGTGTCCTCATCGCCGCTCACTGGCTCGCGCATGGTGAAGAAGCTGAACCAGACCAGCCCCCAAAGGGCGACACCTGCCAGGGCGGCGGCGGTGAAGTAGCCCCGCGCCTCGTCATCGGTGCCAAGGGCCAGCACGATCTGCGGCGTCAGGATCGCAATGGTTAGCCCGCCCGAGGCCGCCCCCACCATGCGCCAGCCCGCGAGTGAGGCGCGTTCGTCCGCATCCGTTGTCAGCCGCGCCTGTAGCGAGGAAAACGGAATGGACAATGCCGTATAGGCCGTGCGCAGCAGGCAGTGGGTAAAGAGCGTCCATGCCAGGAGCGCTATGCCCTCAAGGCCCGGATCGAAATAGGCCAGGGGATAACACAGCGCCAGCGGGACCGCGCCGAACAAAAGGTAAGGCCGATAACGGCCCCAGCGGCTGCGTGTGCGGTCGGCGATAATGCCCATGGCCGGGTCCGTCACCCCGTCCCAGACCATGGCAATGAGATAGATCAGCCCGGCTGTCGTGGGCGCCAAGCCCAGAACATCCGTATAGAAATACATTAGGAAGAGGTTGGTGCCGGTCCACACCAGATTGAAACCGAAGTCTCCCGCTCCGAACCCGATTTTACCCCAAAGCGGCACCCTTTGATCGGACGGTGTGGCCGGAGACGGTTTGGCCGGAGTGGCTTGCAACGGACTGGTCATCGGCTCACCGCGCCGCAACACATTCTGGGGTCCTGTCGCGGTGCCCGCAGCGGCTCTCGGTGCGGCGAAATGATGGGCTCACCCATGGGCTCTCCTCCCAGCCTTATTTTATGCAAGGAAGAATAATGGAGGCCTGAGCCGCGCACAAGCCGGACGCTCAGCCACTCTGAGTCGTGTGAAAGTGGGGCGCGAGGCTGCGATACAGGGCGGCGAAGGTGGCGTGGCCCGTGGCCATGGGCTCAATCTCGCCAGGCTCGACGCTGTGCATGGCCCGGGCTGGCGGGCAGGCGTCCGCGACCGGTTCGCCCGTTGCCGCGAGACGGCCAAGCCGCGCCGCGCCCAGGGCTGGCCCCGTCTCGCCGCTTTCAGGCAGATCAAGCGGCAGCGCGAGCGTATCGGCCAGGATCTGCGCCCAAAACCGGCTGCGAGCCCCGCCGCCGATGAGGAACAACCGCTCCGGCAGCACGCCGGCACTTGCAATAGCATCGCGCCCGTCCCGTAGGGCAAACGCCACACCTTCAAGCACTGCACGGGCGAGGTCGCCGCGTGTCATGGCGCCGTCCAAGCCAAAAAACACCCCTCTGGCAAAGGCATCATTATGCGGCGTCCGCTCTCCGCTGAGATAGGGCAGGAAGAACAGGCCCCGCGGGGCCGCCGGCTGCACGCTTTGCGCTTCTGCCAGCAGTGTCGCCTCGTCCGCCGCCCCCAGGGCTGATACGGCCCAACTCAAGCTCGCCGCCGCACTGAGCGAGACGGCCATGTGATGCCAAAGACCGGGCAAGGCGTGCGCGAAACTGTGGATGGCCGTTTCCGGTCGCGGCGCAAAGCCTGGAGCGGGCACGAACAACACACCGGAGGTGCCGAGCGACAGAAAGCCCCGTTCTGGCCCCGTAAGGCCAAGACCGACCGCGCCAGCGGCATTGTCTCCGCCACCGGCGGCAACGGGAATGCGGGCCAAGCCCCAGTCTTGCGCTACACGGTCTCTCAAGGTGCCCGTGGCGGCGGGCCCCTCAAAAAGGTGGGGCATATGGGCCTCGTCCAGGCCGCAAGCGGTGAGTAAGGGCGCCGACCATTGGCGCGCGCCCACATCGAGCCACTGGGTGCCGGAGGCATCCGAACAGTCCGTTGCGGCTTCACCGGTCATCCGGAGGCGGAGATAATCTTTGGGCAGCACCACCAGTTGAGTTTTGTCGAACACGTTCGGCTCATGGGTCCGCACCCAAAGCAATTTCGGTGCGGTAAAGCTGGGCATAGACAAGGTGCCCGTGCGCGTGGGCGTGTCGGTTACGGCTGTTTCCAACGCATGGCATTCCGTATCCGCCCGGGTGTCGTTCCACAACATGGCTGGGCGCAGGATCCGATGATCGGCGCCAAGCAGGGTGGCCCCATGCATCTGGCCCGACAGGCCGAGCCCCCGCACCGCTTGAAAGGCTGTGTCGCCCGCCTCCTGGCGCAAGACGCGCATGGCCATGTCGGCGGCGCGCCACCAGTCCTCCGGGTCTTGCTCGCTCCAGCGCGGATGTGGACGCGACACGGTCAGAGGCGCCGACGCGCTCGCCCGCACCACGCCGGCGTCGTCGGTCAGGACAGCTTTGACAGCTGAGGTGCCGAGATCCAGGCCGATAAAAAAGCCGCTCATGGCAGTCGCCCTTTCAGTCCAGCACGGTCCGGGCCAGCACCGTTTCCAGATATTCCTGGCGGCCCGAGCGCGGGCGCGGATCGAGCGCGTCGCTGCGCGCCCGCTCTGCCAATGCGCTTAAATCCGCCCGCGCCTCGAGGATCTCCTGGCCAAGCGGACCATTCCATCCCGCATACCGTTCCGCCAGCGCGTCTGCCAAGGTGCCTTGTTCGATCAGGTCGGCGGCCTTGATCAGGGCCCGCGCGAGTGTGTCCATGCCGCCGATATGGGCGTGGAACAGATCATCCCGGCTCAGGCTCTGGCGGCGCAGTTTGGCGTCGAAGTTAAAGCCCCCAGTGGAAAACCCGCCTGCATTCAGAATGACAGCCATAGCCAATGTGCTTTCCAACGGATCCAGTGGGAATTGGTCCGTGTCCCAGCCATTTTGCGGATCCCCGCGATTGGCATCTACGCTGCCCAAAAGGTCATGAGCCGCTGCATAGGACAATTCGTGCACGAAGCTGTGCCCCGCCAGCTCGGCGTGATTGACCTCGATATTCAGCTTGTATTCCGCCTCCAGGCCGTGGGCGACCAGGAAGGCATGGACGGCCGCGCAATCATAATCATATTGGTGTTTCGTGGGCTCATGCGGCTTGGGTTCGATCAAAAGCGTGCCTTGAAAACCAATGCGGTGTTTGTGCTCGGCCACCAGATGCAGAAAGCGGGCGAGCTGCGTGCTTTCGCGCTTCAGATCGGTGTTGAGCAGGGTCTCATAGCCCTCGCGCCCACCCCAGAGAACGTAGTTCGCGCCGCCGAGCCTGTGGGTGGCCTCCAGCGCGTCACGCACCTGAAGGGCGGCACAGGCAAAGACTTCCGGGTCCGGATTGGTCGCCGCGCCCGCCGCATAACGGGGATGGCTGAATAGATTGGCGGTCCCCCAGAGCAGCCGGGCGCGGGCGGTGTCCATGCGCTCTTCCATGGCATCCACAAGGCGCGCGAAATTGTCCTGTGAGGCGCCAAGGGTCTCCCCCGGCGGCGCCACATCCACATCGTGGAAACAAAAGAAGGGGACACCCAGCTTATCGAAAAACTCGAAGGCGGCGTCCATCTTGGCCAGGGCCGCAGCCATGGGGTCTGCGCCGGCCTGTGTCCACGGGCGGTCGAACGTGCCGCCCCCAAACACGTCAGACCCGTCCCAAGCGAAGGAGTGCCACCAACACACGGCAAAGCGCAGGTGGTCTTCCATGCGTTTGCCAAGGATTATCCGGTCCGGATCGTACCAGCGAAAGGCAAGCGGATGATCCGTATTGGGGCCGCCATAGGCAATGCGCTCAATTCCATCGAAAAACGCGGCCAAAACGTCGCTCCTCCCGTTCGCTCAATCCCATCAAGATACTGGCGGCATATCCCAGATCGCAAGAGGGCGGAACACAGGGGGGTGGGCGCCAACCCGAGCGGGCGAGCTGGCGTGGCTGGACAGGGCGTCTGGTCGCGGCTAGCAAGGACCGTCATCCAAAGGGAGAGAGAGAATGACCGGCACGGACGATCACAAGGCGCGCATGAAGGTGGTGCAGGCCGAACAGCGCGAGAAAGTCGCCCAGGCAGAAGATCCCGGTCGCGGCTTGGTGCTCGTCCATACCGGTAACGGAAAAGGCAAGTCGACCTCGGCCTTTGGTGTGATGATCCGAGCGCTGGGCTGGGGGCATCGGGTTGGTGTGGTGCAATTCATCAAGGGCAAATGGATCACCGGAGAGCGGCAATTCTTCGACAGCCTCGGGGAGCGGGTGACCTGGCACACCATGGGGGAGGGCTTCACGTGGGACACCCAGGACAAGGACCGGGATATCGCCGCGGCGGAAGCGGCCTTCGCCAAGGGCCGCACAATGCTCGCAAGCGGTGACTTCGATCTTGTTGTGCTTGATGAAATCAATATCGCCCTACGCTACGATTATCTGAATATTGCCGCCGTTCTGGATGGGCTGAAGGCCCGCCACACGCGCACCAGCGTGATTCTGACCGGTCGTGATGCCAAGCCTGACCTCATGGACTATGCCGACCTGGTCAGCGACATGCGCGAGATCAAGCATCCCTTTCAAGCGGGCATCAAGGCCCAGCGCGGTATTGATTTCTGATCCAGTGCCGAGGTGGCGTCTTGAATGTTCCGATGTGACGCAGTAAGAGGGATACAGATGGTGCCGGTCCAAGAACCGGCTAAGAGGGAACCCGGTGGCAATCCGGGACTGTGCCCGCAACTGTGAGCCAGAAGCCAACGGCAGCGAACGTCACTGGGGGACTTGCACCCTGGGAAGACGGCCGAAGGCGATGATCGGCGAGTCAGGAAACCTGCCATCGCGTCGTTCGTCCGGGGCCGGGATCTGCCTTTGAGGACCGGGAGCGTCTTTTCCGTTGAAACGACATCTGTGCCTGCGCCGTGCCCAAGCCGGGGCGGCGCTTGTCGTTTTACTGTGGCCGTTCATGAACGGCCTTTGTGGGAAAAGCGGTTTTCCATGACACGAGGTTTCAATCGTTTCTGGATGGGGTTGGCCACGAGCGTCAGCGTCTGCGTTTTAAGTGGTGCGGCCAGCGCGCAGGATGATCCGTCAGCAGATGAAGTCACCGCGCGCGACACGATCACGGTGCTGGGCACGCGCTTGCCCACACCGCTGGATCAGGTGGGCCGGTCCGTCACCGTTGTTACGGCAGAGGACATCGCCCTGCGTCAGCAGCGCTTTGTTTATGACGCCCTACAGAGCGTGCCGGGGGTGCAGTTGACCCGGTCGGGCAGCTTCGGTGCCTTGGCCAACATCTCGCTGCGTGGTCTGCCCTCGGACCAGACCCTGGTGGTGCAGGACGGGGTTGTGCTCAACGATCCCGCATCGTTTGGCAACGGCTTCAACTTCGCCAACTTCGACACAGGCGATATCGAACGCATCGAAGTGCTGCGCGGCGCCCAGTCCACGCTCTACGGATCGAATGCGGTGGGCGGCGTGGTGAACATCATCACCCGCGACGGACGCGAGGGCTTTGGTGGTGTGGCCACTCTGGAAGGTGGCTCCTTCGACACACTGCGCGGCGCGGCAAGTTTGTTCGGCGGCACCGACCGGATGTCGGGCCGGGTGACCCTGTCGGGCACCCGCAGCAATGGTTTTTCCTCTGCGGAGGTTACCCAGGGCAATGCCGATGACGACGGTTACGAGAACGTGACCGTCTCGGCGCGGGGCGGGTACAGACCGTCCGACACGCTGACGTTTGATACGGTGATCCGCTACTCAGACAGCGCCAATGACTTTGATGATGGCGCCGCGAATGACGGCGACCGGCGCGGGGAAAGTGATGAGCTGACCGTGGCCAGCAAAGTCACCCATTTGGCCTTTGACGGGCGCTGGGAAAACCGCCTGCTGCTCACTTATGCCCGCACTGACCGAGAGGACCGCAATATGGGTGCGGTGACCTTCGATGCGCTCGGCACCCGGTTGTCCCTGGATTATCAGGGGACGGTACGACCGCTGTCATGGTTGTCCGCCGTCTATGGCGCCGAAGCCGAGACGCAGGAGTCTGAAGTCGCGGTCGGCTTTGGCGGTAACCAGGAGATCGAAACCTATAGCGGCTTTGGCCTGGTGCAACTCACCCCGCTGCCGGGACTGAGCCTGAATGGGGGCGTGCGCCACGATGCCAATTCGGATTTTGATAACGCCACGACATTTTCGGTTTCTGGCGCCTATCGGGTGCCGGTCCTGGGCGCTCTGCTGCGGGCCTCATTCGCCGAAGGGTTCCGCGCACCGTCCGTCGGTGAGCTGAGTTTCAATCCGGATTTGGAGCCTGAGGACAGCGAAGGCTGGGACATTGGCCTGGCACGGGATTTCTTCAACGGGCGTCTGTCTGCTGAAGTCACCTACTTCAATCAGTCCATTACCAATCAGATCGGCTTTGACCTGAGCGCCTTCACCTTCGTGAATATCGACGAATTCGATACGGAAGGGGTTGAACTGTTCGTGCAGGGCCAACTTACCCAGGCCCTTGATCTCGCCGTAACCTATACGTACACGGATGCGTTCACCGTGTCCGGGTCCATCGCCGCCCTGAACCAGCCGGACCACCGGGTCGTCGTGGACGCGGTCTGGCAGCCCATCACCGACCTTACGCTGGGCGCGTCGGTCACCTACAACGGTGAAGAACCAGAGAGCGGCGGCCGGGTGCTTGATGCTTATACGTTGGTGAACCTGCGGGGCAGCTATGCGGTGAATGAGGGGCTGGACCTCTTTGTCCGGGTCGAAAACCTCACGGATGCGGATTATCAAGACAATGTGGGCTTTTCCACCGCGCCACTGTCTGCGTTCGGTGGTGTAACGGCACGCTTCTGATCATGGGATGGGCGCGCACCATCATCGCGTTTCTGGTCGCAGGTCTTTCGGGGGCCTGCGCACCGGACCCTATGGCGCCTGACGGAGAGGACCGGCGTGCCGTCCGGATCGTCAGCCTTGATTACTGTGCCGATCAATATGTCCTCAAGCTCGTGGATCGAGACCGCATTCTCGCGGTCTCGCCCGACGCCACGCGGGCCTTTTCCTATATGCGGGAGACCGCCAAGGGCATGGCGTGGGTGCGGCCGCGTGCCGAAGACGTCCTGGTGCTGAAACCAGATCTGGTCGTGCGCACCTATGGCGGCGGACCCCGCGCTACCGCCTTTTTCGAGCGTGCCGGCGTGCCCGTATTGCAATTGCGCTTTGCCAGCGATCTCGCCTCTCTCACGGATCTGATCGAAGAGGTGGCGGATGGGCTGGGCGAGCCGGAGCGTGGTGCGGCGCTGCGCGCGGACATGCAACGGCGCCTTGAGGCGCTGCCACAGGGGGCCACGCGGCCCGAAGCCCTTTACATGACACCGGCCGGGGTCACCACCGGTCCTGGTACGTTGGTGCATGACATGCTCCGCGTGGCGGGCCTGGCGAACTTTCAAACCCAGCCGGGGTGGCGCGCGCTGCCGCTCGAACGCCTGGCCTATGAGCGGCCGGACTTGGTGGTGGCGGCTTTTTTCGATCAGATGACCAATCACCCTGATGGCTGGAGCGCGGCTCGCCATCCGGTGGCCCGTCGGCAGATGGAGACCCTGCCGACGGTCCCCTTGCAAGGGGCTTGGACCGCCTGTGGCGGCTGGTTCCTGGTGGATGCCATAGAAACTTTGGCCGCGGCCGGTGCCGCGACGACGGCTGAGGAGACAACGCCATGACCGCTCGCTGGCTCATGCCTGCGCTTGTCCTCGCCAGCGCCGCGGCGCTCTTTGCCGCGTGTTTGCTGGGCTCTACGCCCCTGCCGGCGGACCGTGTGCTCAGTGCCCTGATTGGCCTCGGGTCCCCCGGTGATCATGTAGTGGTGTGGGAAATCCGCCTGCCGCGTGCCCTTGCCGCATATGGGGTGGGCATTGCCTTGGGGGCGAGTGGGGCGGCCCTGCAAGGTCTCTTGCGCAATCCCCTGGCCGAGCCTGGCGTGTTGGGCGTCTCCGCCAGTGCCGCCCTGGCGGCCACGTTCGTGATCTATTATGGAATTGCCTTCGCGTCGCCGGTGATCATGCCGTTGGCGGCGATTGCCGGTGCGCTGGCGGCCACCGGCCTGATCGCGCTCGCGGCGATCCGCACCCAATCCATGGTGACCTTGATCCTGGTGGGCGTTGGCTTGTCGAGTTTTGCCGCCGCAGCCATGGCGCTGTTGATGAACCTGGCGCCCAATCCGTTTTCCTTGACCGATATGGTGAACTGGATGCTCGGCTCTGTCGCCAATCGCAGTGCCGATGATCTGGCCTTGGCCGCGCCCTTCCTGGTGGTGGGGTTGGCCGTGTTAATCCTGACCCGCCGGGGCCTGTCGGCGTTGACCTTGGGTGAGGAGGCCGCGAGTGGGGTCGGCCTTGATCTGCGCCGTCAGCGGCTGGCGGTCGTGTTCGGTGCCGGGCTCAGCACCGGAGCGGCGGTATCCATTGCCGGGGCCATTGGTTTTGTGGGCATTGTGGCGCCCCATGTGGTGCGCCCGTTCGTCGGCTATGACCCGGCGCGCAGTCTGATCCCAGCGGCTCTGCTCGGCGGCGTGCTGCTGGTCTTGGCGGATATCAGTGTGCGGCTGTTACCCACCCCGGCGGAGTTGAAACTGGGCGTTGTGGCGGCCATTCTCGGCGCGCCCGCCTTTATCTGGATCGCCTTACGGAGGCGCACGGTGCATGACTGAGCTAAGCGTTCAGGAGCTCTCCGTCACGGCGGAGACCGGTACGTTGGTGGAGAGTGCCTCTTTCACTCTCGCACCGGGCCAGCTTGTGGCGTTGCTGGGACCCAATGGCGCGGGCAAGACGACCCTGTTGCGCGCGGCCCTGGGCTTGATCCCGGCGCAAAGCGGCCATGCGCGTCTTGACGGCGTAGACACCGCCCGCATGCGCCCGATCGTCCGCGCGCGACAGGTTTCTTACCTGCCTCAAACCCGGCCGCTCGCCTGGCCCAGTATCGTGCGCGATGTGGTGGCGCTCGGCCGCTATGCTCATGGGGTTACCCTCGGCCGCTTGGGCGAGCGGGATTCGCAGGCTGTGGATGCAGCGCTCGACGCCTGCGATCTCACCGCCTTCGCCCAGCGGCACACAGACACGCTGTCGGGTGGCGAGCTGGCCCGGGTCCATTGCGCGCGCGTCTTTGCCGCCGGTGCGCCGCTGCTTGTCGCGGATGAGCCCGTTGCCGCCCTTGATCCCTTGCATCAGCATCAGGTGATGGGGTTGATCCGCCTGTTCGTTGAGGCGGGCGGCGGGGCCTTGGTGGTGCTTCACGATATCAGTCTCGCTGCACGCTTTGCGGATCGGTTGATCTGGATGAAAGCGGGCCGCATCCTGGCCGACGGTTCCCCGCGAGAGACGCTGACGCCGGAGCGTTTGCGCACGGTTTATGGTGTACGCGCCCGGGTGGAGGCGCATACGGATGTTGTCATCGAAGGCCCCGCATGAGCGCCCGGGCCCTGATGATTCAAGGCACGGGCTCGGATGTGGGCAAGTCCATTCTGGTCGCCGGTCTGTGCCGTGCTGCCCGGGCGCGGGGCCTGCGCGTCGCGCCTTTCAAACCGCAGAACATGTCGAACAATGCCGCGGCCTGCGCCGACGGCGGCGAGATCGGCCGCGCTCAGGCCGTGCAAGCCCGCGCCGCCGGCCGCGATCCCCATGTGGATTTCAACCCGGTGCTGCTGAAACCCCAGACCGACCGCACAGCCCAGGTGGTGGTGCGCGGTCGCGCGCTGGGGCATCAGGACGCCGCGCGGTACATGGCCGATCGTGGCGCGTATCTGGGCGTGGTGCTGGAGAGTTTCGAGCGTCTGTGTGCCAGTGCGGATCTCGTCATCGTGGAGGGGGCGGGGAGCCCGGCGGAGATCAATCTGCGGGCCGGCGACATTGCCAATATGGGCTTTGCCCGCGCGGCCCAGGTGCCCGTCTGTCTCGCCGGTGACATCGACAAAGGCGGTGTCATCGCCGCGCTGGTAGGCACACAGACGGTGCTGGACCCGGAGGATGCCCGATTGATCATCGGCTTTCTAATCAACAAGTTTCGGGGCGACCCGCGCTTGTTCGATGAGGGCGTGGCGGCAATCCGCACCCGCACCGGCTGGCCTTGTTTCGGGGTGGTGCCTTGGCTAGAGGCTGCCGGCCGCCTGCCGCCAGAAGACGCCGTGGTGCTGGAACAGCCCACGGTTCCGACCGACGGTCCGCTGCGTATCGCCGCGCCCATGCTGTCCCGGATCGCCAATTTCGACGATGCCGATCCCTTGCGCCAAGAGCCGGGCGTCAGCTTGACTTTCGTGCCACCGGGCCGGCCCATTCCGCGCGATACCCATGTCATCATCTTGTTCGGGACGAAATCCACTCTGGGCGACTTGGCGTTTCTGCGCGCACAAGGCTGGGACCATGACATCATCGCCCATGCGCGGGCGGGCGGGCGCGTTCTGGGCCTGTGCGGCGGCTATCAGATGCTGGGCCGGCGCATTGAGGACCCAGATGGGGTGGATGGCCCCCCGGGCGGCGCGGACGGTCTGGGTCTTCTCAATGTGACAACTCGGATGGCAGGCCGGAAAACCGTCCGCCCCATGACCGGCCACTGCACTCTGACCCAAGTGCCAGTCCACGGCTACGAGATCCATATGGGGCATACGGAAGGCCCCGACCGCACCCAGCCACTGATCATGACCACCGCCGGCGCGGATGGTGCGCGCAGCCCCGACGGGCGTGTCGAAGGCACCTATCTGCACGGCCTGTTCAGCGGGGATTCGTATCGGCGAGCCTGGCTGGCCCGTATGGGTGCTTTGGCGGATGAAACACTTGTCTATGACGTGGCTGTCGAGGCGGCGCTGGATGACCTGGCCGCCGGCCTTGACGCAAGCCTTGATCTTGACGCGCTGTTCGCCGCCGCCCGTTTGCCGCGGCGACTGGGAACAGGCGCATGAGCGCGGCGCTCATGCTGGCTGCGTTGACCATCGAGGCGCTGCTCGGTTGGCCCGCCTGGCTGTATCGGCGCATCGGGCATCCGGTGGTTTGGATCGGCGCGCTCATTACGGCATTGGAGGGGCGCTGGAACCGGCCCGTCTGGCGCGTGCGCACCCGTTTTCTCCTGGGAGCGCTAACAGTTGTCTTGGTAACGGTGATCGCGGCGTTGATCGCCCATGGAATTGCGACGGGTCTGCCCGATACGCTGCTGGGCCATGCCATGGAGGCTTTGATCGCCGCGAGCCTTCTTGCCGCGCGCAGCCTTCATGACCACGTCGCCGCCGTGGCCCGGCCCTTGAGGATGCATGATCTGCCTGCGGCGCGTCGTGCCGTGAGCCATATTGTCGGCCGGGATCCAGCCCAGCTGGCGCCGGCGGGTGTAGCACGCGCGGGCCTTGAGAGCCTGGCGGAAAACACGTCCGACGGGGTTATCGCGCCGCTGTTTTGGGGTGTCCTGTTGGGGCTACCCGGGCTTGCCGCGTACAAAACTCTCAACACGCTCGATTCCATGATTGGTCACCGGACACCGCGGATGCGCGTTTTCGGTGCTTGTGCGGCGCGGGCGGATGATCTGGCCAACTGGATCCCGGCTCGCTTGACGGGGCTCCTTTTTGCCGTGGCCGGATGGAGCCATAAGGCATGGCAAGTGATGGTGCGCGATGCACACCGGCACCGCTCTCCCAATGCGGGGTGGCCTGAAAGTGCCATGGCCGGCGCCTTGAACATCCGTCTGTCCGGCCCCCGCGATTACGGGCATGGACCGTCACGGGATCCCTGGCTGAACGCCGGCGCGCCGGATCCCACGGCGGCGGACCTGGTGCGTGGGCTTGCCCTCTATCGTCGCGCCATGGTGCTCGCGGCGCTTGTGTTGGCTGGCGTGGCCTGGGGGACGTGGCCATGACCGCAGATGCGGACCTGCTTCACGGCGGCGCGCTCGACCGCATGCGCGCGGCCTTTCCGCAGGCGCCGGAGCCTTGGCTGGATCTGTCCACGGGCATCAATCCCTGGCCTTATCCGCAGACGGATTGTCCACCAGACGCGTTTGAGCACTTGCCGCGTGCTGATGCCATGGCCCAGTGCCGGGCGGCCATGGCCACTGCTTTTTGCGCGCCGGAGGAGGTGATCCTGCTCGCCCCGGGCAGTGAGATTCTGATCCGTTTACTGCCCACCATTCTGGCGCCGCGCCGTGTGGCATTGACCCATCCCAGCTATGGCGACCACGCCCAGGTCTGGTCCCAAGCGGGTGCCGAGGTGATAGATCATCCCGATCCGTTAGAGGCCGCCGATACAGCCGATCTCGTGGTGCTATGCAATCCCAACAATCCCGATGGCCGGTCCTGGACGCGAGCGGCGTTGGAGACGGCGCGGGCCCGACTGGCGGCGCGAGGCGGTGTTCTCGTCCTTGATGAGGCCTACGCGGATTTGCGCCCGGACCTGTCCATGGCGCCCTATGGGGGCCTGCCGGGTCTGATTGTGCTGCGCTCTTTCGGCAAGATGTACGGCCTTGCGGGTGTGCGGCTTGGTGCGCTGATCGCCCCGGATGCCATCCGCACGGCCATGGCGCAGCGGCTGGGTGTGTGGAGTGTCTCTGGCCCGGCGCTGACGCTGGGGGCGCGGGCCTATGCGGATCAGGCCTGGTTGGTGCGCACCCAAGAGCGGTTGGCGGTCATGCGCGCGCGCCTTGACACGGTGCTGCGGGACGCGGGGTTCACTGTCGCGGGTGGCACTGATTTGTTCCGTTTCGTGATGGTTGGCGAGGCCGAGGCACTCTGGCGCCGGCTGGCGCATCAGGGCATCTATGTCCGCCGTTTCGCCTGGAGCAGCCGGCATGTGCGCTTGGGCCTGCCCCCCACGGATGTGGCCCTGCAGCGCCTCAAGACCGCGCTCAGGCCCGGCGCAGAATGATCGCGCCAGCCGTTGGCCCCAACGCCAGCACCAGAAAGGCACCAGACCAGCCGATCTGCGCCACCACCCAGGGCGTGGCATGCACCGTGACAGCCGTCAGCGCAAAGCCCAAAGCAGTTTGAAGGGTCATCAGGCTACCGGCTTGCTCCGGCGGCGCATGATCCGCGACAAGGGCCGAGAACTGCGCGGAATCGGGAATAATCAGCAGACCCCACAGCACCAGAAGGATCGCCACGAGGATCAGTGGTCCGCCGAAACTCACCGCCGCCAGAACACCCAGGATGGCACTGCCGATCATGGCTCCGCGTGCGACGGTCGCTTTGCCGACCCGGTCAGCCAGCCACCCTGCCGGCACGCAAGCCACCCCCCCAAGCCCAATGGCCAGGAACGCGATCAGCGCTCCAAAACGGTCCGGAGCCGCGTGATTGGCGAGGAGAGCGGCCTGCGCTGCCGCTACGCCCACCCAGGCCCAGAAGGCATAAAGCTCCCACATATGCCCGAAATAGCCCCCATAAGCACGCCGGATCGCCGGATCTCGCCACGCCAGCATGATCGCGCCGGGGTCAAAACGCGTGCTGCGCTGATGGTAGGGACCAAGATCAATGGCTAGTATCGCCGCGGCGCCGAGCACCGCGAACCCGGAGGTGATGAGCAAGGTCGCTTGCCAGTCCGCGCCGCCTACCAGGCTCACAAGATGCGGGCTTGCCGAACCCAGGGTCAGCGCCCCCACCAGCAGGCTGGTGATCAATCCCCGCCGCGTGACGCTCCACCCCACGGCGATTTTCAGTCCCACTGGATAAACCCCGGCGAGGGCAAACCCAACCGCCGCGCGCGAGAGCACCGCGCCCAAGTCATCCGCCGGCAGGACCAGCAAGGCAAGATTAGCAAGCGCCGCCAAGCCACCGCACAGCGCAAAGACGCGGCGCGGATCCACCCGGTCCGGCAGGCCCGTTGCCGCGAAGGTGAGCGCGCCGACCACAAAGCCGATCTGAGTCGCCGCCGCCAGGCCCGCGAGCGCTTCAACGGGCACACCCCGCGCGGCGGCCAGGGCCGGCAATACGGCTGCGGCGGAAAACCACAGGCCCAGCACCGCCACCTGGCTGACCACCAAAATGCTCACGGATCGCAGGGCCCCGGCCTCTATCCGGTCTGCTGTCATACCGCCTCTCGGGGTGTTGTGACCTATCGCCGCGAGCATACTGCCAATGCGCTCGCATGGGCCATCACGAAACCGGGGCGCAGCCAGGAGCATTGTGGCTCGCAATGGCGCCATGCCAGGATAGGCACAAACGCCTCGACCGAGGACCCAAGGGAGACCATGACATGAGCCCGCTTCCGATCCTGTATGGCATGCCTGGATCGCTTTATACGGCGAAGGCCCGCAGCTATCTGCGCAAACAGGCCATCGCGTTTGAAGAGCGCGCCGCTGGCGATCCGCGCTTTCGCGAGGAGGTCCTGCCGCAAATCGGGCGCTGGATCATACCGGTGGTGGTGCTGCCGGACGGGCGTGTGCTCCAAGACGGTAGCGATATTATTGATCATTTCGAGACCGACGGGACCGTGCCCCTGCCAGCGTTCCCCGCCGATGCCGTGCAGCGTAGTGTGGCGCATCTGTTTGAACTGTTCGGCGGTGAAGGGTTGTTGCGCCCGGCCATGCACTACCGCTGGAACTTCGATGACACCAATCTGCCGTTTCTGTCAGATGATTTCACCGCCGCCTTGGCGCCCGGTGCCGACGCCAAAACCGGGGCCCAAGTGTTCCGGTTCGCCAGCGGTCGTATGCGGGCGGCGGCGGATTTTTTCGGGGTCACGCCGGAGACCATACCGGCTGTTGAGGCGTCCTACGCCACGTTCTTGGACCTGTTCTCTCAACATTTGGCTGATTGGCCCTATCTGCTCGGGGGGCGGCCGAGCCTTGGCGACTATGGTCTCATTGCCCCGCTCTATCCCCATCTGGGACGCGATCCCTATCCTGCGCAGCTGATGCAACGCACCGCGCCGCGGGTCTGGCGCTGGGTGGAGCGGATGAACGTGCCGGAACAACGCGCGGGCGATTATGGGCCGATTGCGGATGCTCTTATCCCGGATGATCACGTGCCCGAGACAGTAAAGCGGTTGATGGCATTTGTGGCGGAGGATTATCTACCCGAACTCACGGCCCATGTGGCTTTTGCCAATGAGTGGCTTGATGCGCGTCCCGATCTTGTGGCCGGGACCAACGGTCTCGACAAGCCCGGGGAGCGCGGCATCGGCATGGCCAGCTTTGACTGGCGCGGCCACACGATCCGCACTGTTGTCATGCCGTACCGCTTCTATCTGCTTCAGAAACTGCAAGACGCGGTGGACCGTGCGGCGCCGGAGGCTCAAGGACAGATCCGTTCCCTCTTTCAAGAGACGGGCCTTGGCTCCATGCTGACCTTACGCACGCGCCGCCGGGTAGAACGGCAGCATCACTTGGAGGTGTGGGGCGCGCTGCACTGACGCGCGCCCCGGGCGCCTTACTCCGGCTTGGGCGGCATGTTCTGTCCGGCATTGCGCGGCTCGCCCAGTTGCAGTTGGCGCATCAGCATCTCTTGCGGATTTCGCGGCGAGCTGTTGAGCGTAGCCGGATCAATAGCCAGCGGCTCCAACTCTGCCCGCCCGGCCGCCAGCAGGCCCTGCATGCGTTGGACCACATCATGGTGATCCCGGATGAAACTCACCGTCTCGCCCGGGTCCCGTGCCAGGTCAAATAGCAATGGCCCGGCAAAGGCCTCAAGCGGGATCGGGAAGGTCCGATAATAGGTGGACACCACATATTTCCATTGGCCCGACCGCACCGCGGCAATGCGCTGGTTGTCGAAGAAATAGACCACCTCATGGGGGCTATCCTGGCCGCCCGCCAGCAGTGGCCAGATGTCCTTGCCGTCGATGGTGACACCGTCGGGCAACGGCGCCCGAGCCAGTTTTGCAAGCGTTGGCAACAGGTCGAGCTGGGTCGCCAACGCATGGCTCCGGGTGCCTTCAGGAATGGCGCCGGGCCACCGCGCCAGCATGGGCACCTGATAGCCGCCATTGTCGGTCGAGCCCTTCCGCCCGCGCACGGGGCCGGACGAGCCTTCGAACCAGGGGCCGTTATCGCTGGTGAAAATCACCAGCGTATTGCTGTCAAGGTCAAGCCGTTCGAGTGCGGCCAGGATCTCACCCACGCTCCAATCAAGCGTTTCCACCACATCCCCGTAAAGCCCGCCTTCGGAGCGCCCGCGGAACTCTTCGGACACATAAAGCGGAATATGAGGAAAGGTATGCGGGAGATAGATGAAGAACGGCTGGTCCTGGTTCTCCTCCATGAAGCGGATTGTCGCTTCGGTGTAGCGTTGGGTGAGGGTGGTCTGATCCACCGGCTCCTCGATCAGCTCAGTCCCTTCGTAAAGGGCGAAGGGGTCCATATCGTTGGAATAGAGCACACCATAGAAGCGATCAAAGCCGTGATTGGTAGGCCAATGTTCCGCCTGGTGACCCAGATGCCATTTCCCGACCATGGCCGTGGCATAGCCTGCCTCGCGCAGCATTTCCGGCAGGGTCACTTCACTTTCGGGCAGGCCATGGTCATGCCAGGGCTGGATCACCGAATGGGCAAGACCCGAGCGGATCGGATAGCGTCCTGTGAGCAGGCCCGCCCGCGACGGCGTGCACACATTGGCACTGGCGTGAAAATCCGTCAGCTGAGCGCCTTCGGTACCCAGCCGGTCAATATGTGGGGTGGCCATAAGGGTGGAGCCGTTCAGGCTGATATCCCCAAAGCCCAGATCATCCGCAACGATCAGAATGACGTTCGGGCGCGGCGGCATCTGCGCTGCGGCACGGGCCTCCGGCGTGCCGGCGAAAAGCAGCAGCACAGCGCAGGCAAGAGCCGTAATGCGATCAATCATGGCAAGTCCTCCCGATCAGGATGATCTTTTCCGTGTTATGGGGCGGCGGCAACATATGTTTGAACCAGCAGATAGGCACCGGTGAAACACGCAAGGCACAGGAGCGGCAGCAGCACATGCATAGTGGGCCCGGGGGCCGGCCGTCCCGCAAGCCATGCCGCCAGGAGCGCCAGCGCATCAAGCAGGCTCGCCGCCGCCGTCACGAACCCCAGAAAGGCCAGAAACGCCACCCCCTGAAGCGAGAAGGTGAGGCCCGCCCAGCCATGGAGTTCAAGGACGAGCAGGCTTTCCTTGATCAGCCATGCGACCGGAATGACGGCGGCCCAAGCGAGGCCCCGCCAGAACCGGTGCCCGAGCCACGTCGCAAGCGCCAGCAGCACGCCACCGCCGCCCATCAGCACACCGAACGAAACCGGTCCCATGACATTGCGCAGGTCTTGCGAGACGCCATGGTGCCAGCCGTAATCATACACCGCTCCCGTGCCAAGGCCGATCACCAGCAGAGTGACCAGCGCCATGACCAGAGGACGTGTGGGAGGACTGTCCGGCGTTGCTTGCGTCATATCAGTCCTCCCCAGGGCGGCCGGCCGCTTGCGCAACCAGAGTGTCGAGGCGGCGGGAGAGCCGTTCGAACAGGGACTGATGGGCCGGATCGTTGGCCAGGTTGCGTCGTTCCTCAGGGTCCGTCTCAAGATCATAGAGTTCCGGCGGCAGGCCCCGGTCATATCGCACGAGCTTGTAGCGCTCTGCGCGCAGAGCCTGAAGAGATGGCACACGGTAGGGATAATCGGCGAAATAGGCGTATAGCCAGTCCCGGCGCCATGCCACCGGCCGGTTTTCCATCAGCGGGCGGAGACTGCGCCCTTGCATAATGGCCGGCACCTGTAGGCCCGCCAGATCCAGCAGGGTCGGGGCCAGATCAATGTTCAGGGCCATTTCCCCGACCCGCCGGCCGGGATCGTCCAGGCCCGCCGGATAGCGCACCACAAACGGAATTCGGATCGATGGCTCATAGGCCCAGCGCTTGTCGATCTGGCGATGTTCCCCCCACAGATAGCCATTGTCACCCGCATAAACCACCAGCGTGTTGCGGGTCAGGCCAAGCGCATCGAGCCGGTCGAGCAACCGCCCGATTTCCGTATCCATGGCTTCGATCGTTTCCGCATAGGCACGCAGCCGATCCTCCAGCGGGCCCCCAAGCAGGTGCACATAATTGCCGTTGGCATAGGCGACCCAGGAATCCGCTTCGTCCGGCAACTGGACGGGCGTCTGCGCATGCGCCCCGACCGTCGAGGGGGGCGGTGTCATGGGCAAATGTGCTGCCTTGTGGGATAGATAAAGCGCAAACGGCGTATCCGTGTTTGCGGCCTCAATGAACGCCAGCGCCATATCCGTGAGGTCGCGCGTGATGTAGCCCTCGGCCGTTAAGCCCGGCATCACCGGTTCACCCAGCGGTATGCGCTCGCCGTTAACGATATAGGGCGTGCCATAGTAAGCACCCTGACCGGCGACATGGTCGAATGTGATGAACAGGTCCACGCCGCGCAAGGCGGGAATGCCACCGGGCATATGCCATTTGCCAATGAAGGCCGTGCGATAACCGGCCGTACCCAGATGCTCCAGGAACGTCACATTATTCTCATCCCAGCGCGTGAAATTGTTCTGCACCCCGTGACCGTGGGGGTAGCGGCCGGTAAGAAAGCTCGCCCGTGACGGACTGCACAAGGACGTGGTGACGAAAGCGTTGGAAAAAAGCACCCCTTCGTCCGCGAGGCGATCTAAGTGAGGAGTACGGACGAAGGGGTGGTCGAGGGAGCTCAGATAGTCCCAACGATGATCGTCGGACAGGATAAAAATGATGTTCGGTCGCTGGTCCGCCGTATTCTGAGCACTGGCCCCCAACGGGGCCAGTACCAGGAGGGCGAGGGCGGTCAGCGCCGCGAGGCTCAGGTTCCAGCGGCGCTGCATTGCTTACTCATAGGCGCCAAAATTATACGTCACATTGACACCGAAGTAGCGCTCATAGTCGCGCGGGATGAATTGCAGATCCCCGGCAATGATGGCGTTGAAGTCCACGATGGACTGAACGTAGAACTCATCCGTGACGTTCTTGGCAAAGATGTTCACTGCAAGGCGACCATCATCCGTCTGTGCCCCGATGGACAGATCCAGAATGCCATACCCGTCCTGAACCGTGGCGGGATCCTGTTCCAGGTCGTATTGCACTTCGCTCTGCCAGCGATAGTTCAATGTGGCGAACAGATCCACCGGACCCGGAATGGGCTGGTCATAGCGGGTGAAGATCGTGGTCTTCCACTGGGGCGAGTTCGGCAAGTTACCGCCAGAGATATCCTGCGTGCCGCCGACACAGCCTTGTGCCTCTGTTTGGCCGGAATAACAGCTCGCCGTCGCAAAATCGAGCACTTCGCCATCCGTGTACGCCAGACCCAGATTGAGCAGCCAGTTGTCAAACGGCGTCAACAGCGCGTCGATCTCAAAACCCTGGGTCCGGATTTCACCGGCATTTTGGAGCACAAAGGTATTGAGTTCGGCGTTGAAAGACTGGGCCTGAAAGTCGTCATAGTCGGCCCGGAACAGGGCGATGTTCACATAACCCAGACCATTGGGCAGGCCGGCTTTCAAGCCGATTTCAAAGGCGTCCACGGTCTCCGCATCAATCGGCTGGTTTGCCGCGCGCGCCGCATCGAAGCCAAATATGATGTCAAAGGCCGGGCTCTTATAGCCCCGCGAATATGACCCATAGGCGGTGAGGTCGTCCGTGAACGCATATTGTGCGCTGGCTTTACCACCCCAACCCGTATTGCTTTCCCCATCGCTGCCCTCAAACGGCGGCACATTGGGGAACGCAATCGGCGGGGTGGGCCGGTTTACATCATACTCCAGATCATCCCAGATCCAGCGCAAACCACCCGACAGCGTCAACCGGTCCGTGACGTTCCAGTCCGCCTGACCGAAAATGCCCAGGTTTTGGGTTTCGACGGTGGTGTTGAAGAAACCGCTTTGCACCAGCGGGAAGCCGCAGACGCTGGTGTCGTCGGCCGGCGGCGCCAGACACAGGTCAATGTCGCGTTCGAAGAAGCGCGTCAAATCCTGCTGGAAGTAGAAGATCCCCGCCACGTAATCGACGACCGCCGGCTCGTCATTGGCGATGCGCAGTTCCTGCGAGAACTGCTGCGTCTCGGAATCTCCGCCATTGGTGTTGAGGTTGATCACGCCGAAAGTCGGCCCAGGCGCAAAGAACTGATCCGCATCCTGTTCCGTGTCGATCTCCCATACCCGGTAGGCGGTGATGGAGGTCAGGATGATATCGCCGAAATCGTGGTTCACTTCCGCCGAGACGCCGCCGGAATACATGTCCGACGCAATCGCCGCATTGGTGGCGATGTCTACATTTTCCGGCCCCGTCCGCACGCCGATCGACTCAAGGCCCGCCGCGATTGTGGGATTGTTCGTGAAGCGAATGGGGGAGGCGCAGCAATTGCGGTTCAACTCCGTCCAATCACCGATGAACAACACGCTGGTGTCTGACGTGATGTCCCAGTCGAGCTTGGCGCGCACGCCCCAGTTTTCAAAGCCGTTGATGTCGCCGCCATTGGCTTTGTTCTCAAGATATCCGTCGAATTCCTTGTAAAAACCGGTCACCCGGGCGCGCAGCGTATCGGTAATGGGGCCGGAGACGGTGCCGGCGATCCGGTATTCCTCATCATCCGTAGCCAGAAAATCGACTTTACCCTGGAAAGAATCGCTGGGGGCTTGGGTGATCACATTGATCACACCGCCCGACGCGTTTTTGCCAAAGAGCGTGCTCTGGGGCCCGCGCAGCACTTCAATGCGCTCGATATCCACCAGGTCGGTCAGGAAGTTACCGGTCCGACCCAGCACCACGCCGTCCACTACGGTGGACACGGTGGGTTCCACGCCCGACTGGAACGCGCTGGTGCCGATACCGCGGATCAAGATGCCATCGCCGCGCAAGCCGCCGGACGGCGTGTAAGTGAGCGAGGGATTGATGTTCACCAGATCCTGAAATACGCCGGTCTGTGTACCGGTGATCAGCTCACCGGACACGACGGACACGGACACAGGCACTTCCAGGATGCTCTGTTCCCGCTTCTGCGCGGTCACAATGATGCGGTCGTCCGCGCTGCCCTGTGCCAGCAGCGCCGTACCGGACACACTCAAGCTCAGGATCGACAGAGCCGACAATTTAAGAAGCTGGTTGGTAAAACGACCGGTCATTGGGTCCCCTCCGGTTTTTGCAAGCGGCGGCGCCCGCCCACTTGGTCGAGGCTTCCACGCCTCTTCACAGCCTTGTCTGAAATGCTAGTGACGGGACCCTTGCCGGGCAACAGAAAATATTCTTCAATGCATAATGCTTTCGCTGTTCGGATTCACACTGTGTCGTCCGGGCGACACCTACGGCGTATTGGTCAGGTGTGACCAGCACTGACAAACCGTCACCGGATGGGTGATCGAGGCAATTTAAGAGAGGGAAGCGCCGTGATGTCTCTGGCGGATACGAAGAAATTGTGTCGTACCCTGCTGATCACTGCTTGTTGCGGTGCAGCACTGAACGGTCAGGCGCTGGCTGATCCGTATCGGGAGCGCGCGCGCGATCTGGTCGACCAAATGACGCTGGAAGAAAAGGCGGCATTGGCCTCGGGCCAGGATTTCTGGACCACCAAACCCATTGAGCGGCTAGGCATTCCCTCCATCTGGTTGGCTGATGGCCCGCATGGCTTGCGCAAAGCGCCGACCTCCGAGGCGGCTGGTGTCGGCACCAGCCTGCCAGCCACCAGTTTCCCCACGGCGTCCGCACTGGCGTCATCTTGGGATACCGCGCTGATCGGCGAGGTGGGCCGCGTTCTGGGCCGCGAAGCGCAGGCGCAAGGCGTGCATGTGCTGTTGGGGCCCGGGGCGAATATCAAGCGCTCTCCCCTCGGTGGACGGAATTTTGAATATTTCTCCGAGGATCCCGTTTTATCGGGTGCTATGGCCAGCGCATTCATCAACGGCGTCCAGAGCGAAGGGGTTGGCACGTCGCTCAAACATTATGCGGTCAACAACCAGGAGACCGCGCGGATGTATATTGATGTCCAGGTGGGTGAGCGAGCCTTGCGGGAAATCTATCTGGCGGGTTTTGAAGAGGCGGTGAAGACGTCTCAGCCCTGGACCATCATGGCGTCCTATAACCGGGTGAGTGGCACTTACGTCTCCGAACACCAGCGGCTGCTCTACGATATTCTGAAGGCGGAATGGGGCTATGAGGGTCTCGTGGTGTCCGACTGGGGTGCGGTGACGAACCGGGTGCCCGGGCTCGCGGCGGGTATGCATCTGGAAATGCCGGGCACGGGCGGCTATGGCGATAGCCTGATTATAGCGGCTGTTCGGGACGGCACCTTGGATGAAGCCCGCCTGGATGAGGTCACCACGGATACCCTGCGGGTCATCTTGATGGCGAGTGAGCAGGCCAAAGGGCCTGGCAGCTTCGATCAGGATGCGCACCATGCCTTTGCCCGCAAAGTGGCTGGCGAGAGCATTGTGCTGCTGCGCAATGAGGGTAATGCTCTCCCGCTCCAGGAGGCTCGCGACCGGCGGGTGGCGGTTATCGGCGGCTTTGCCAAGGCGCCGCGCTATCAAGGGGCGGGCAGCTCTCAGGTCGTACCCACACGGATCGATACGCCATGGGATGAACTCACCCGCATGGCTTCGGGCACTGAGTTCTCTTATGCGGATGGGTATACGCAAGACGGCGCCACATCCCAGGCCCTGATCGCGGATGCTGTCGCCAAGGCGCGCGGGGCCGATACGGCCATCGTGTTTGTGGGCCTGCCAGTGGCCATGGACGCGGAGGGGCGCGACCGTCCCGATATCACTCTGCCAGAAGGGCATGATGCGCTGGTCGCCGCTGTGGCGCAGGCCGCTGACCGGGTTGTTGTGGTGCTGATCAATGGCTCGGCCGTTGCCATGCCCTGGGCTCAGGATGTGGATGCGATTCTCGAAGCTTTCCTGCCGGGTCAGGCCGGCGGCGGGGCCGTGGCGGACATCCTGCTGGGGACTGTTAACCCGTCGGGTAAGCTGTCAGAGACCTTTCCGGTTCGCGTCAGCGATACGCCGAGCTATTACAGCTTCCCGGGCGACTACCGCACGGTCTCTTATGGCGAGGGCATTTTTGTGGGCTATCGCCATTACGATGCCAGCGCGATTGAGCCGTTATTTCCCTTCGGTCACGGTTTGTCCTACACCACGTTCCGCTATGGCGATTTAAGCGTGACGCCCCAGGCCATTGGCGAAAACGACCCGGTAACGGTCAGCTTTACGGTCACCAATACCGGGTCCCGCGCCGGCCGCGAAGTGGCGCAGATCTATGTGCGTGATCGTGAGGCCTCCGTACTCCGTCCGGTCCGTGAGCTGAAGGATTTCACCAAAGTCGCTCTGGAGCCCGGCGAGAGCACGCGGATCACTTTGGAGCTGGAACGGCGCGACTTCGCTTTCTTCCATGAAGGCGCGGGTCGTTGGGTCGTGGAGCCGGGTGCGTTCGATATCGAGGTCGGTGCGTCCTCGCGCGATATTCGCCTCACCGGGTCGGTGAGCGTGACGGAAGCGGAAGTGCCGCGCCTGCGCTATGACCGGCTCAGCCCTATCATCGATGTGCTCCAAACGCCGCAGGGACGCGAGGCCATGGCTCCGGTCATCATGGCGGCTTTCGGCGTGACGCCGGAGGAGATGCTGAGCGACGAGCCCGATAATCCGATCGTGCTCTATCTGGCCCATGTGCCGATCATCAAGCTGGTGAACTGGTCGCAAGGCCAGGTCAGCGCAGAGATGATCGACGCGCTCGTGGCACAACTCAACGGTGTGGGCGCAGTCATCGAAGAGCGCTGAATTGCAATCTCCCCTATCTGCGGTAATCTAGAGATCGCGGGGCGCCCAGCCGGGTGCCCCATTTGCACACCCGCTGCAGGCGGTATCACCCGATTGTTTGCGTGAGCAGGAGATCCATGAGCGCTTCAGCCCGCCGCCAGACTCACATGAAAGGCGCCGCCACCCGCCAGCGACTGCTGGAGGCGGCGGTCACGTGTCTTTGGAAATACGGGTATGCCGGGACCACGCTGACATCGGTGGCGCGGGAAGCGGGGATGAGCCGGGGCCCCCAGCAGTATTACTTCCCGACGCGGGTCGATCTCATGGTGGGGGTCTGGGATTATGTCTCCACCCAGATGGAACTGCACTACAGCGTTATGGGCCATCCGTCCTTAAGCCGGCAGGAAAAGCTGCAGGCGACCGTGGAGGCCGCGATCGAATGGGCCGGTTCCAAGGCTCATATTGCCGAGTTGGAATTGAAGCTTGCGACGCGCGGTGATCCCGATCTGCGCGCGGTCTTGCAGGACTTGATCAATGCGCGCGAAAGCGCCACGGATGCGGTCTGGTCCCGCTTTTTCGGCGAGCCGGATGTGGCCGAGGCTGATCTGACGGCGCGCCGTTATGCGATTGTCGGCATGATCCACGGCCTCGCGATCGAGCGGATTTCCGGTCGGCCTCAGGCGCTCCTGACTCGGATGGAACAAGAATTACGCCAGATGGCTCAGACGGCGCTCTCGCGCCGCCCGAAAACACGCCAATCCAACTGACCGCCACGGCACTTAGGCCGAGGGTGGCGTCTCCAGCACTGCGAAATCCACCGCCCGGCGGACATTCACCCGGCCGTGCCCCATCTGGTCGTTCCGTTGGCCGTCATAAGGCTCCGCACCCACTTTGTCGGCAGTCGCGCGAATAATGTCCATGACTTGGGCTTGTGTCAGTGTCGGGCGGGCCGACAGCACCAGCGCACAGGCCCCGGCCACTATGGGCGTGGCCGAAGAGGTGCCGTTGAAATTTGTGTAATCGCCCTCGGCGTAACCGTCATTGCCCAGAATATCGGTTGTCAGATTATGAACGCCGGGGGCCGCCACATCCACTTGCGGCCCGAAATTAGACCCCCACCAGGTTTCGCCGTCCTGGCTGGTCTTGGTTTTGAACTCGTCATATTCGTTGCTGGCCGACACTGTCAGCACCTCAGGGACATTGCCGGGAAAGGAGACTGGCCCGCTTTCATTGCCCGCCGCTACGACGACAACACAGCCCAGGCCGCCGCGTCCTTGTGCGCGGGCCCGGGCGAAGGCATTTACGATGGGTTGAGAATACGCCCCGCCGCCCCAGCTGTTGCTCAACACATCCGCCCCGTTTTGCCAACTCCAATCGATGGCACTGCGGATCCAGCTATCGGTCGTGGTCCAGTTCGCCCCTTTGAACTGGGAGAAGGCAATGCGCACGGCCTGGATGGAGCAACCGCCGGCAATGCCCATAATGCCTTGCGCATTGTCGTGAATGGCCGCCGCGAGGCCCGCACAGGCGGTGCCATGGGCATCCCAGGGCATCGGCTCCTGCCATTCGTCCCGGTCCACCCCATCATAAGCACCCGTGATGGCTGCGGCCAGATCCGGGTGATCCGTATCCACCCCTTCATCGAGAATGGCAATGGTAATCTCCGGCTGGCCGGTTTGTTTACGCCATGCCGCGATGGCCTCAGTGATGGCGATGGCATATTGCCGATCGCGCAGCGGGTCTCCGGCGGCAGGGGCCGGTTGGGTCTCGCCGGGTCCTGGCGGCTGGGTCGGCACGTGGCGGCCCATGGTCACGAAATCCGGTTGCGCGTAATCGATGCCGGGTTCTGCCGACAGTTGACGCGCGACTTCGAACGGGTCATCCGTTGGCTGAAGGCGCAGGAGATACTCTCCCTCGCCATAACGGTCCATAATCGTCGCCCCATAGCGGGCAGCCAGCGCGGCACCGTCTATGGTCGAGCCGGTGATGCCGATGGCCACCCGGTCGGTGGCCACCATGCGCCGGGCGCCCATGCGGAACACCGGGGCCACTCGCGTCACCGCCTCTATGGCCCGCAGGCGCTCGCCGGTTGCCATGAGCGGTGCGGTGCTTTCCAGCGTCGCATCGCCCAGCGGCAGGATGGTGAAGGATTCCTCTGGCACTTCCACCCGTTGGCGGAACGACCCCAGGGCGCAGTCCCGGCAAATCCGCTGACGCACGGAATGGGGGGCCGGTTCGGTGAAGCGTACAGCCACCACGCTGGGGTCGATATCCAGCGTGATGGTCTGCCCGTGGATCGTATATTCGTGATGCATGTTGGCCTCGCGCGGCTGTCCCTGAGCTCCCAAAGGTATTGTGGGTTATACCCCCAAGCTGAGGCAAGCCTCGCGTCACCCGCTAGGGATGTTGTCAGGGCCGCAACTCCATGACAAAGGGGAAAGCCTCCACAATGGCCTCCTGGCTCAGCGGCATCTGGATATACTCCCCCGCCTGCCACATCTCCGCCTGATCGGCGAAAGTGGACGAGTTAAGCCAGCCATCCTGTCCACCCGCCAGCAGGAAGTAATTCCCATCCGGATCGCTCATGTCCGAAATATGCCGCCCTTGTGAACCGTAGGTGGCGTTATGGCGCTCGGTCGTCGGCTGATGCGACGTTTTCATCAGCGTTTCGGAACTCCCGCCGGCTGGCAGGTCCACCGACGGGAAGCGATCGCCCACCAACGGCAGGATCGCCAGCGGATGGTTGAGCCGCAACCGGTGCATGGCGCCCCAACTGGCGTAGGTGTCGAGGGCCTCCGCCGCCACCGACAGCGACGCGCGCGCTGCCTCCGTGACCGTCGCATCATCAACCTCCGCCAGGGCATCGATCATCACCCGGCGGAAGCGTTGAGCCTCTAAGCGCTCCGGTGGTGTCTCAACATTGGCGGCGGGCAGGATCACGGCGCCTAAGTCGCTGACGAACGCTTCAAAGGCCACCGGTGCCACGGCGTCGCGCTCGTACAGACCGTTCCATTCGCGTATCAACGTCCAGGCCCGAGTGGCATCGCCACCAAGCTCCTCCCCGAACCCGGCGCCAAGCCGTGCAACCAGCACATTGCGCAGGTCAAGAGCCGCCTGGGCAAAAGTGTCCTGTTGCAGCTTCTCCAGATCCCGCATGGTCACGGGGTCGTCCGTTGTCAGAAGGTCAGTGGCACGCAGGAATCGATCTGGAGGGCTGAAGAAATATCCCACCGGGACGTCTTCAGCCACTGTGGGACGATTGTTGGAGGAGGCGAAGAAGCCGCTTTCGGGGGTCCGTCCTGCGGGCAGGGTGCGGGAATCGGCAAAAGCAGCCCAGTCCCGGTCCGCCTGGGCCGGCGTGATAACCAGGTCGCGCAAGCGTGGATCGGCACGGCGGGGCAGGCGGGTCGCCAGAATATGGCCGATCTCGCCATTGACATCCGCATACAGCATGTTCTGCCCAGGCAGGGAGAAGCTGCCAAAGGCCTCACGGAAGCCTTCGAAATCCCGTACAGTCAGGATTTTCAGCATACTGGTGAATTCATCACTCGCGTCATGGGCGGTCCAGCGCAGGGCCCACTGATCGCCTTGCGTTGCGCCGAATGCCTCCCGGATCACCTCCACATCCGTCACGACCGGGCCATAGGCGGTGACGCGGTTCTCTGCCGTTTCATCGAACCAGGCCCGCACAGTGATGTCGTGACGTTCCGTGGTGAACGCCTCCGGGTCAAGAGTTGAAACATCAACCAAGTCGCTGCTGGCGGCGCGCAGATTGGTACCGCCCCAGGCGATGTAGGGCGTGCGTCCCAAGGCGAAGATGGGCAAGCCCGGCGCCATCATGCCGACCACGTCCTTATCCGGGGTCTTCAGTCCGGCAAGCAACCACACATTCGGAAGGATAAAGCCCAAATGGGGGTCAGACGCGATCATGGCCGAGCCAGTGGCGCTGCGTGCGCCTGCGACGACCATGCTGTTACTGCCCACCCGGTTCACGGCCTCGATCCAGGCGGCGAGGCGATGATCCGTGTTGCCGGCTTTGGCGTCTCGGGCCGCGTTGTCGGCTCCGGTGTTCGATGGGCCTGCGCCGCCGAAACTGACCGGATCGGTGAACGACGGCTCGATGGCCTTGGCCAGCTCGTCCTCCCAGCCGTCTTGCCCCCGCGAAGGCAGCAGGCGCAACCAGTCGCCCCAGTTCACATCGATGGAGCCCAGCCGCCCGATGGCCACCAGATCTTCCGGGCGCCACGGTTCTGCTTCCAGGCGCAGGGCCCGCACTTCATAAGGCAACTCCGCCACCTGCGCGCGATAGTCATTGAGGCCCTGGCAGTAGCGTTCGACCCAGGCGCGCGTTGCCGCCGGCATCTGCGCCACGGACTCCGAGGCGGCGCGATAAAGGCCCACCGCGCGCACCGCACCGTCGATTTCAGCCGCGAACGGGCCGGCCATTTCCGCGATCCGCCCTTGGGCGATGCGGCGCAGCATTTCCATCTGCCCCAGCCGCAAATGCGCATGCACAAGGCCCAGTGCGTAGGCGGCGTCCTGATCGGACTGCGCAAAGATGTATGGCACCTGGTGGGCATTCCAGCGCACGGTGACGGGCCGCTCCAGCGCCAAACCGCTGGTCGGCATGGCCGCCAACCGGTCATCAAGGGTCGTAGGCTCGGGCAGCGGCGCATTGAGCAGCTGGCAGCCACCCAAAACCATTGTCACCGCCACCACCGCCAATCGGAGCCAAGATCGTCCCCGTCTGCGTGCCACAGTCCTACCCTCCTGCTGTTGTCAACCAAGTCCCTCAGTCACGTAGATCACCAGGACAGGCCCGACCACCGCAAGTCTTAGTCGTCATGGGGTCGTGAGAACAGCCTGGGCAGGAGAGTTGGGCCCACGCTAGGCTGGGGGGCACCAAAAAGAACCGGGAGGACACAGCATGGCGGATCTTCTGAGCCTGTCAGCGCGTTACATCGACGAGAACATCTACGAAGGGCCCCAGTCGGTGAACCGGATTTCCAGCGCGTTATCCGAGATTGGCGACCGGCTGGCGCTGATCGAAGCCTTTGCGCATATGGTTTGCATTGAGACCGATGACGGTCTGCTGCTGTTCGACACCAGCCTGCCACTCTACACTCCAAACAATCTGCGCGCTTTGCGCCGTTGGTCCGACGCGCCGGTGCACAGTGTGGTCTTTACTCACGGTCATTTTGATCATGTGGGGGGGATGGATCTGGTGCTGGAGGAGGCCCAGGCCCGGCGTGACCGGCGCCCGCGCATTATTGCCCAAGAGAATATCCATGCGCGCTTCGACCGTTACGATATGACCAACGGCTTCAATTACCTGATCAATCTGCGCCAGTTCTCACCGTCTGGTGCGGCCAAGATGGCGCTCGCCTCCGATGATACGCCCATGCCACGCTTTGGCCCGGCCCATTGGGTGCGCCCGGACCTGACCTTCAGCGACCGCCTCCATATCTCCATAGGCGGGTTGAGCGTGCATCTGCGCCATGGCAAGGGCGAGACCGACGATCATCTGTGGGCCTGGATCCCCGAAAAGCAAGCTATCTGCTGTGGTGACTTTCTCATTTGGGCCTTCCCCAATGCCGGCAATCCTCAGAAGGTGCAACGCTATCCCCTGGAATGGGCGAAAGCTTTACGGGAAATGGCGGCGCTGGAGCCGGAACTGCTGATCCCGACCCATGGTCTGCCCATCGGTGGTGCCATCCGCATTCAAGAAGTGCTGCACACCACGGCTGGTGCGTTGGAGAGCCTCGTACAGCAATGCCTGGATCTGATGAATGCAGGGGCCGGGCTTGATGACCTGATTAATACGGTCCGTCTGCCGGCGGATATTCTGGAGCGGCCCTATCTGCGCCCCGTCTATGACGAGCCGGAATTCATCGTCCACAATGTCTGGCGGCTCTATGGGGGCTGGTATGACGGCAATCCCGCTCACCTGAAACCAGCACCTCAGGCGGCATTGGCGGGGGAAGTGGCCGCATTGGCCGGAGGCGTCGCTGCGCTCATCGCGCGTGCCACCGCGCTCTCCACTGCCGGAGACCACCGGCTTGCCTGTCACCTGATCGAAATGGCCACTCAGGCAGAGCCGACCAACGCGGCCGCGCACGAGGCCCGGGCAGCGATCTATCAAGCCCGGCGCAAGGATGAACTGTCTCTTATGGCCAAGGGCATCTACAAAGCCGCCGCGGAAGACTCCCTGGCAAAGCTGGGCAAGATGCCTTCCTGAGCGCGCGGGTTAGCCCGGCCGGAATACTTCCAGATGCGCCGTCGTCGCATTGCCACCAGCAAGTGCGGCGCCGGCCACGGTGTAAATCGCATCGCCAATGGTGACCGCGCCTAGGCCATGGCGCGGTGTGGGCATCGGCGCCACCGGCGCCCATAGATCTGCCTGCGGATCATAGGCCCAGCATTCCGCGTAAACTCCGCCGCCGTCTGGCGAGAACCATTCGCCCCCGAATGCATACAGGATCCCATTCAGTGCTGCGGCGCCAAGCCCGCCCTGGCCTTGCGGCATCGGTGCGCGGGTTTCCCAGGCCCCGTCTGTTCCTGCAGTCGGATCGAACACCTCATGACCTGGTGTATTGCCGCCATTGACGGTCCGCCCGCCGATCACATGCAGTCGGCCGTTGATGACAGCACCCGCCGCACTGTTACGCGCGGTCGGGGCGGACGGGCCCGGTTGCCACTGATCTGTACTCGGATCATAAATCTGGTGCGCCGCGATGTCTGCCTGGTCGGTCCAGGCGGCATTGCGATCGCCCAGCGGCCGTCGCCCGCTCACCACATGGATGCGCCCGTTCAGCGATGCCGCAATTGTCTCCGCCTGAGGCGCCAGCATCGGCGTCGTCTCATGCCAGGCCGTTCCGTCCGCCGCGAGAACGAACACACGGCGCCGCATGCCCCAAATGCCGCCGGGCACCGGGCTGAAGCCGCCAATGGCGTAAAGCCGATCCGCATGCGGCAGCAAATAGACATGGTGCACGGGTTCGGGAAAGCGCGGGCCTTCTTGCCAGCGATCCTGTGCCGGATCATACGTCACGCAGCGGTCGGTCACTGGCAGCGCTGTATCCGGGACATCCGGGGATATGCCGCCGAGCACATAGAGGCGCCCTTGAAACAGGGCCGGATAAATCTCTTGAACCCGATAGGGCAGATCGGCCGACCGGGTCCAAGGCCCGCTTCCGGCCCGCGCAAGGGGCACGCCAAGACCGGCGGTCAGCAGCACCGCACTTGCGCCTTCTAAAAAAGACCGCCGTGAGACCATTGCCCAAGCCCTCCCATTTGATCAGAATGCGAGTGTAGCCCGCGCCGAGGCGGGGCCAAAGACCCCTTATACGGTCAGCAGGCCTTTCGCCACATGATGCGCCGCCAGGTGGGCAAAGCGGCGGATCTCGGGATCTGCGCCGATGGTCGGCGCAATGCGCGCGTCGCTGCGCAACATGGCAAAGCCGTGCACCAGGGTCCAGGCGAGCAGGGCGATTTCATTGTGGCTGGCCGTCTGGTCATCATGACGGGGCAAAGCGGCCACCGTCTGGCGCAGCACGTCGAAGCCAGCCGCGGCAATGGTGTCAAGAGACTCAGAATAGCCAAAGGGCAGACCGTCTCGAAACATCACGCGGTACTGCCCCGGATGTTCAGCGGCAAAGCGCAGATAGGCCACCGCAAGATGGGCGAGCGCGGTTTCCTCATTCGCGGCCTTGCGTTTGCGGGCCCGTGTCATGCGCGCGTGCAATTCGGTGAACCCGCGCTCGGCCAGAGCCGCCAGCAGATCTTCCTTAGTCGGAAAATGCGCATAAGGGGCGGTCACGCTGACCCCGAGCGCCGCGGAGAGTTTACGCAGGCTCAATTGTTCCGGCGATTGGGTGCGCAAGGCCTCTTCCGCTGCGTCCAGCAGAGCCCTTTTCAAGTCCCCATGGTGATGTTTTCCACCTCGCGGCATTGACCGCACACCTTATCGCCGCTAAGTTATCACTGCTTAGTTGATGGCTCTGAAAGAGACGCAAGCAAGCAGATTTTACGTCATTTTACAGTATCCCCGATTCGAGAAGGGCAGTCGCATCTGCCATGCTCACAGGATGGATCGGAAACGACGACGGAGGATTGTGCCCATGACCCCCGCTACCACGCGCCAGATCCTGCGATGGGGTCATCTCGTTGCCTCGGGTGTGCTCGGCACCTATCTCTACTCGCCCTATGGTGAGAATCCCGTTTTCGAGGCGGTCACCCTATACGGTGTGTTCCCCCTGATGGCGGTGTCCGGGATTTGGATGTGGCAGCAAGGGCGTATCGCGCGTCTCTTCGCCGGCCGCTCGTAAAAGCTGGCAAGTTTCAAGAG
>CAZVEE010000012.1:0-61534 GCA_964625525.1 uncultured Alphaproteobacteria bacterium
GGATGAGTAATCCCGCCCGGCACAGAAGGTCTGGTCATCCGCAGGTTGCTCACTGGGCGCTGCACGTGGCCAGCGCTGCTTCGGTGCTGCCGTTCTCCTGCATGGCCGCATAGGCTTCGTGGTGGCGATCGGTGGCCATGACGTCAATGCCCAGGGCGCCGATGCGCGCATAGACGCTATCATCACCCGCTTCCATGATCTCACCATCCGTGTACCACAGGGTGCCGAAAGACGCGGAGATGCCGCGCTGGTCGAGTTCCATCACCAGATCCGGCTGCAGGTTCTGGATGCCTTTCCAGGCCAAGACCGCATCCAGATTGACGCCCGCGTCTTCGAGCCGTGCGAAGTCGTCCCGCTCGTCGATGCTCACCGACAGCATCAGCTCCGGATCAATGGCATGGACCTTGGCGGCGGCATCGACGGAGTAAACGATCAGCACCGCGTGGGCTTTGGCGTCTTCGGCGAGCACCTGGCGCGCGATGGCTTCCGGGTCGCTGGAGCGCTTGATGTCCAGCAGCAGCACCGTGCGCCCGCGCGCCCAAGCAAGCGCCACGGAGAGCGACGGCGGCGGGAACGCGGTCTCAACCCCGTCATTGTCCTTCAGCCGCAAGTCACGGATATCGGCCCAGTCCGTGTCCACCACATTGCCAGTGCCCGTGGTGGTGCGCGCCAGCACATCGTCATGGAGCAGGAAAGGCACACCGTCGCGGCTCGTCACCACATCAATTTCAGCAAGCATGGGCGCCTGAGCCAGGGTGTTTTCGATGGTCTCGATGGCGTTTTCCGGAAAGCCCGGCTCCACCCCGCCGCGGTGGGCGCTGATCAGCGTGGTCTTGCCGCGCAGACAGTCAAAAAGCGCCGGCAGGCCGTCGGCGCCCGCGACGATGGCGTTTTCGATGATCGGCTCGGCGGCCGATGGGGGCGCCATGGCGGTGCCGTCGCGCGCGGCCGCCGGCGCGCTGAGAGTAAGGCCGAGAGCAGTGGCGAGCAGAAGCGGACGCAGCATGTCAAATCTCCCCTGATACGATAGTCTGACTGGGGCTAGAGCCGTTTCAATGAAAACCAGATCATTGAAACGGCTCTCGGTCTTTGGTTTGGCGCGCTTTCCGGGCGGAAAACCGCGCACACTTTTCCTGAACGCGCTCTAGCCGATCAAGACGACACCGGCGTGACGGTGGGGGCGGTAGCCTCCGTCGGCGCCAGCAGCGCATCGATGACCTCGCACCAGCACGGGCCCAGATTGCCCAGCGCATAGCCCGCCCCGCCGAGCACGATCATCCGCCCATGGCCAAAGCGATCAGCGAGCGCGGCCAGATCCGTGGTCAGGCGCCGATGCAGGGCCGTGGTGAAAGCAAGCCCCCCGATGCCGTCATCCCGCAGGCCATCCGCGCTTGCCACGAAGACCACACAGTCAGGACGGTAATCCTGCAGCCAGGCCAGCATGCGCGGCCACACCTCCAACACGGCCTCATCGCCCGCATTCGCGGGCAACATGTGGATCCAGGCGCTTTCGGCCCGGTCAGTGCCGCGCTCCACCGCGTCGCCGCCGGCGGACCAGAAGCTGCGCGCGTCCTGGTGGATGTCGAGAATGGCCACTTGCGGGTCGGCCTCGAAGGCGTCGATGGCCCCGTCGCCGTAGCGGGCGCCCATATCCACATAGGCGAGGCGCGGCATGGGCAGCGCCTTTTTGAGGTAGGTCAGCAGGATCGCCGCGTCGTTATAGATGCAGTGATCGCGGGCCTCGCCGGGCTGGGCGTGGTGGAAGCCGGCGATGGGCACAAACGCCCGGCGCGTATCGCCCGCCACCACACGTTTGCCCGCATGCAGCACAGCGCCCACCACCGCCGAGGCGATCACGTCCATGCCTCGCTCGGCCGGCAGGCCGCCGGTGTTCAATGTGCCGGTGCCTTCGACGCAGCGGGCGCGCACATGCTCCACATACGCGGCATCGTGAAACAGGGTCAGTTCGCTCTGGGTGGCGCGCGGCGAGGCGGCGATGACTTCCACCTTGCGGTCGAGCCCGCGGGCAAGGGCCTCTTTGTAAAAGGCGGCAAAACGGTCGGCGGACAAGGTATGCCGGCCGCCGGGCGCCGAGCCGCGCATAAAACCGTAGGCGGCCATGCGAGGATCGATATGGAGGCTGACGGGGGAGGGCATGGTTGGTCTGTCCTCTTCTCGGGTTAGGGCTCGGGGGGCGTTGTGAGGGGGGCACGCGTCCGTGATGCGGCACCGTGCCGAGCGGCGCCCTCCGTCCACAACGGCGGACGCTCCCGATGGTCGATCTTTATTCCTGGGCGACCTCTTATGGTCAAAAGGTTTCCATCATGCTGGAGGCCCGGGGCCGGAGCGAGACCCGTGAGGCGACCATCCCGCCAGGAACCAGAGCGCACCCCTGGTCATGATCATGCCTGAGTCTGGGGTGATTCTCGGTCTATCCATCAGCAAAGACAGGCTCATTTCTGCCAGACGGGCGATCTGCGCGCGCCCGTCCATTCTGGATATCCCTTGGCTCTCTGCCGGGCTTCAGCGGGTCCGGACGGGCTGTGGGCTTTTTAGGCCAGGGTTAATGTGCCTTCGCCAAGCAGCACGGCGGGGCCGCCGAGACTGACGCGTGTGGGGCGGCCCTGCTCTTGGGTCCAGGACAGGTGCAGCGTGCTCGGCCGGCCCATGGTCTCGCCCTGGTGAATTCGGGTGGTTTGCAAACCGTCGGGCAGGCGCCCCCGGGCCGCGAGTTCCCCGGTCAGAGCGACGGCCGCGCCGCCGGTGGCCGGATCCTCCGTAATGCCCACATGGGGGCCGAACATGCGGGCCCGGATAAGCCCCGGGTCTTCCGCGGTCCAATAATAAGGGTAGATATCACTGGCTGGGGCACCCGCCACGCGCTCTTTCCAGAAGGTGAGATCCAGGGCACAGGCGTCGAGTGCCTCAGGCTGGGCAAGCGCGATCATCTGGAATGGGGCGCCGGCGGACCAGGCCCGCTGGTCCTCATGGGCGATGGCCTCTGGGGACAGGCCAAGCAGCTTGGCCGCATCCGGGCGGGTCAGCGTGCTTGGGACTTCCTCCGGCACGCGCGGCGCGGTGAAACGGGCCGTCCCAGAGCGCGCGCCGCTCAGCGCCACCGTCATGTCCGCCGCGCCCACCGGCGGCACCAGCGTGAGCGATCCGGCAGCCGTACCGTGTTCGCGCGCCTCCAGAAGGCTCAGCGCTAGGCCCGTGCCCACGAGCGGATGGCCGGCGAACGGCAACTCCAGATGCGGCGTCATAATGGTGACCGGATAGCGCCGCGCCGCCGGGTCGGCATTGGTGACGAAGACCGATTCCGACAAGTTCATCTCGCCTGCGATGCGTTGCATGGTGATCTTATCCAGGCCGTCCGCCTGGGGAAAGACCGCCAGCGGATTACCGGCGAGAGGCGTTTCGGTGAAGACGTCGAGAATAAGATAAGGCAGGTGCATGATCCGGTCTCTGTCTTAAGACGTGGCCAGTCGCCAAGCGCTCAATCCCCAACTGGCCGCGAGCAATCCATATGTCGCGATAGCGGCTGCGCGCGGCGAGAAAGGGTGGCGGAACAAGAATTCCAGCACACTCGCCGCCCAGGAACCCTGATGCCGGTCCGCCGGATCCCACCACAGGCCCCGGCGCAGCCAGCTCGCCATATTGCTTAAAACACATGTGTTCTGGTTGAGCCACCACTGCATCATCAGCCCGGGAATGAAGATCAGGTGCACGATTAGCCAGACAGGCTCCGGCCAGACCCAGGCCAGAAGCGCATAAGGAATGAGCGTGTAGTGAAGAATATCCAAAAGGACGGCGAGCCCATGGCCGAAGTGGCCCCAGGGCGCGCCGTTGCCCGTATGCTCAGGCCCGGCACTCATGCACGCAGGGCTTCTTCCACGAAATCGAGCCGATCCTGGCCGAAAAACATCTCCGTCTCATCCACGAAGAACGTCGGCGCGCCAAAGACGCCGCGGCTCACCGCTTCGTCCGTAACCGCCTTAAGTTGATCCTTGATGGCCGGCTGGCTCGCCCGCGCCACCATATAGTCCGGGTCAAACCCAGCGCTCATCAGCATGCGGGCGGTTTCTTCTGGGTCGTTCAGGTTTTTGGGCTCCACCCACATGGCATGGAAGGCCATGTCGATGAAATCATGCAGCCGCCGGTCCTCCTGCGCCGCATAGGTCGCGCGCATGAGAAACAGGGTGTTGATGGGGAAATGGGGGTTGAACTGCAAGGGGACACCATAGCGCTTGGCGAAACGGGCCAGGTCCGTGCCCATATGCATGCCCTTGGCGGGGATCGCCGCCGGTGTCTGATTGCCGGTCGCCTTGAACACACCCCCAAGCAGCATGGGCTTCCAGACGAGGGTCGCGCCGGTTCGCTCCACCAATCCAGGCAGCTGCGTATAGGCGAGATAGGTGGTCGGGCTGCCATAGTCGAAGAAGAATTCCAGCTTGCGTCCCATCACGTCCTCCCTCTGACGATTTTATCTGTATGGGTCTTACCAGGGTTCCACGCTTGGGCGCATGTCCACCTCGAAGGTCCAGCTATCGCGCGGTTGCGTATGCAAAAGCCAATAGGTTTCCGCGATATGATCCGGGTTCAAGAGCCCCTCCGGTCCGCGCGTCTCTTTGATTTGCGGAAAGTTCTCGTTGATCCACGGCGTGTCGATGGGGCCGTCAATGACGGTATGCATCACGTGGATGCCCATGGGCCCCAGTTCCCGCGCCATGCTCTGGGCGACCGCGCGCAGGCCGTGCTTGGCGGAGGAGAACGCGGCAAAGCCCGAACCGCCGCGCACACTGGCGGTGGCGCCGGTGAAGAAGATTGTGCCCGCGCCGCGCGGGATCATGTGGCGCGCCGCCTCCCGACCGGTCAGAAAGCCCGCATAGCAGGCCATTTCCCAGACCTTGCGGAACACCCGTTCGGTGGTCTCGACAATGGGATAGCGGACATTGCCGCCCACATTGAAGACAGCGACGTCCACCGGGCCGATATCCCGCTCAATGGTCTCGAACCACGCGACCACTTGGGCCTCATCCCGGCCGTCCACCCCGAAGGCGTGGGCATGGCCCCCCTCAGCTTCGATGCTGGCTTTCAGCGGTTCCAATTCCGCGGCGCGCCGGCGCGCGAGGCAGGCCGTGAAGCCTTCACGCGCGAAGCGTTTGGCGATGGCTCCACCGGTCGCCTCACCGGCACCCATGACGGCAATCACGGGCCGGCGCGACGGCGCGTCAGCGTGGGCCTCTGGGGACGGATCAGTCATAGCGCTCCTCCTGCTTGGCGTTATCTTAGCCTAAGAGACAATCGTGTAAATGCACGCACTCATTTGACGATCCGGTCCGCGCGGCCTAGCGTCTGCGCCCGGGACCAGTAAGAAAGGCAAGCCGCGTGGCCAAGGATTCGGCACTTGAGTATCTGTTCGACAAAGCGCCCGAGCCGGGCGTTCCAGTGGCGGTGGCTCCGGGGATTTACTGGTTGCGCCTGCCGCTGCCCTTTGCGCTCAACCACATCAATGTGTGGCTTTTGGAGGATGGCGAGGGGTGGACCATTGTCGATACGGGCTTACGCCTGGATGACACCAAGGCGATCTGGGAAGACGTGCTCGCGGGTGTCATGGGCGGGCGGCCGGTGCGCCGGGTGATCGTCACTCATATGCATCCCGATCATATGGGGCTTGCCGGTTGGCTGGTGCGCCGTTTCGACTCTGATTTTTGTATGACGCGCACGGAATATATCATGGGGCGCATGCTGGTGCATGACACGGGCCGCGAGGCTCCGCCCGAAGGTGTGCGCTTTTACAGGGCCGCCGGCTATACGGACGAGCAGATCCAGCGCTACAAGGATCGCTTCGGCCTGTTTGGGCACGGGGTGCATCATATTCCCGAAAGCTACACCCGCCTTGTGCATGGGAGTGAACTGATGATCGGTGGGCGGACCTGGCGCGCCGTCACCGGCGGTGGCCACTCGCCGGAACATGCCTCGCTCCATTGCGCTGAGTTGGACGTCCTCATCTCCGGCGATCAGATCCTGCCCACCATCAGCTCCAATGTGAGTGTCTGGCCCACCGAGCCCGATGGCGATCCGCTCACGGATTGGCTGACCGCCTGCGCCATGATCAAGCGGGAGATCCCGGACACCGTGCTCGTCCTGCCCTCGCACCAGAAAGCCTTTCGCAATCTGCACATTCGCTGTGACCAGCTCATCAACGACCATGAAGAGGGTCTGGACAAGCTCTTGGCGCTGCTCGACGGTCCGCGCCGGGCGGTGGACGTGTTCCCCGCGCTGTTCCGCCGGGAGATCACGGGCGATCTGGTCGGGATGGCCACGGGCGAGGCGCTCGCCCATCTCAATTGTCTGTTGACGCGCAAGCAGGTGACCCGAACCCGCGATGGCGACGGGGTGGACTGGTACGTGCGGGCCTGAACACGCATAATCGCTTTGGCCCGAAAGAGGGCCCCATAACACGGAGGACCCATGGCTGATCTGAAGGGCAAGACCCTCTTCATCACCGGTGCGAGCCGCGGCATTGGCCTGGCCATCGCTCTACGCGCTGCGCGCGATGGCGCCAATGTGGCGATCGCCGCCAAAACCGCCGAGCCCCATCCCAAACTGCCCGGTACCATCTACACGGCGGCCGAAGAAATCGAGGAAGCCGGCGGACGGGCTCTGCCGCTCATTGTCGATGTGCGCGATGAAGAAGCGGTGCAGAGCGCGGTGGAGCAGACCGCTCTGCGCTTCGGCGGTATTGATATCTGTGTGAACAATGCAAGCGCCATTCAGCTCACTGGCACGCTGCAGACCGACATGAAGCGCTATGACCTGATGAACCAGATCAATGCGCGCGGCACCTATCTGACCTCCAAATGCTGTGTGCCGCATCTGAAGCGGGCCGCGAACCCGCATGTGCTCAATCTCTCGCCGCCCCTCGACATGAGCCCCAAATGGTTCAAAAACCATGTGGCTTACACCATGGCGAAGTTCGGCATGAGCATGTGCGTGCTCGGTATGGCGGAGGAATTCCGCGAAGACGGGATCGCCTTCAACGCGTTATGGCCGCGCACGGGGATCGCCACCGCGGCCATCCGCAACGCCTTGGCCGGCGATGAAGGCATGCTTCATTGTCGCACGGTGGATATCATGTCTGACGCAGCTCATGTGATCCTGACCCGCAATGCGCGGGAGTTCACTGGCCAGTTCTGCATCGACGACACGCTGCTGCATCAATTCGGCGTGCGTGATTTTGATCAGTACCGGGTTGATCCCTCCAAACCGCTGATGCCGGACTTTTTCGTGCCTGACGATATGCCGCCCCCGCCCGGCATCAGTCTCGATCCCGTGGCCTAAGCGGTCATGGCGAGCACGGGGGGCAGAGCGGATCAGGTCAGCGCGGGCGCATCACCGCCGTCTGCGCCCGCACCCGAGCCGCAAGGGCCTGTGGCCCGCTGGTTTCACCAGTGGGTGCGCTCGCCTTATGCCTATCCGTTTCTGTTTCTGGGCGTGCTCATCGAAAGCACGATCTTTCCCTGGCCGGTGGAGTTCATGCTCGCCGCCATCATGCTTGAGCATCGCCGCCATGTGCTGCCGGCGGCACTGATTGCCATCGCGGGCAGTCTGATCGGCGGCGTGGTGTTCTTTGTTATCGGAGCGTATCTGTTTGAGAGCCTGGGCCAGCCCATGATCGCTGCTTTGGGCTGGGAGGCCGATTTCGAAGACCGTCGGCAGCGGTTTCAGGATGCGGGCTTCTGGATCATTCTCATTGCCGCCCAGACACCGGTGCCGTTCCAAGTGACCGCGCTGGCGGCCGGGGTCGCGGGCGTGCCGTTGTGGTCCTATTTCTGGGCCGCCGCCATCGGGCGCACGGTGCGCTACGCGCTCATGGGCGTGCCGGTGTATTTTTTCGGACCGGCACTGCGCACCTGGTGGAACGGGCTGCCGGCCTATGTGCGCCATGGGGTGCTGGGGCTGTTGGTTTTGGTCTTCGTGGTGACCCTTGTCTTGCCGTTTGTGGCCTGACCCGGCAGGGTAGGGCCATGCACACGATCCTGTTCAGCCATCCCGCATGCCTGGGCCACGAAACCCCGCCAGGCCATCCCGAAAGCGTGGACCGCCTGCGCGCTGTCCTCTCGGCGCTGGAGAGCGAAGACTTCTTTTATCTCCACCGGGAAGAGGCGCCGGAGGCGACGCGCGAGCATCTCGTGCGCGCCCATTACGCGCCTTATGTGGATGCCATCCTGGCCATGGTGCCCGAGGAGGGTGAGGACTGGGTCTATATCGATCCGGACACGGCGCTGGCGCCAGGTTCGCGTGAGGCCATGCTGCGCGCTGCCGGGGCGGCCGTGGCAGCGGTCGATGCGGTTGCCGAAGGGCGCACCCGCAATGCCTTTTGCGCCGTCCGCCCGCCCGGCCATCACGCTACGCCGGGCCAGGCCATGGGCTTTTGTTTTTTCAACAATGTGGCGGTCGGAGCCCATCACGCCCGCGCCGCCCACGGCTTTCAGCGCGTGGCGGTGGTGGATTTCGATGTCCATCACGGCAATGGCACCCAGGATATCTTTTGGTCCGATCCGGATCTCTTCTATGCCTCGACCCATCAAGGTCCCCTGTTCCCTGGGACGGGCCTGCCAAAGGAGCGCGGCACGGCCAATAATGTGCTGAATCTGATGATGGCGGCAGGGACCGGCCCCGTGGAGTTCCGCCAGGCGGTGGACGACCGGTTGTTGCCGGCCCTTGATGCTTTTGCGCCGGATTTTCTGTTCATCTCCGCCGGCTTTGACGCCCATCGCCGGGATCCGCTGGCACACTTCAATCTGGGGGATGTGGACTTTGCCTGGATCACGCGCGAACTGATGGCGGTGGCGGACGCCCATTGCGGGGGGCGCGTTGTTTCCACCCTGGAGGGCGGGTATGACCTGCAGGCATTGGCGTCGAGCACGGCGGCGCATGTGCGCGCGCTGATGGGGGCGTGAGGGGACGCGGTTTCCGATCCGTTTAGGATCATGGGCTAAGCGCTGGGTAAGACATCCGCTTCGCCGGGAGCGGGATGGGCGCGCAGGGATTGAAAAGCATGAGCACCGAGGCGGTAGATCCTGTCCTGCGGCAAGGCGGGGCGGATGACGCGGGCGGCGGCGCAAGCCCCGCGGCCGACGCGCAGACGGGCCCACGCCGGCGTTTCGGCTTTCGGCGCGGGCATCGCATTCGCACGTTTCTGCTCTCCAAAATCACCGGTGCGGGCCGCACCCGGCCCGGTGAGATCATCATTGTCCGCCATGGCCGCCCGTCGCTGGCCCGCGAAGGCTGGATCAATGCCCGCGAATGGGACGACTGGTGGGCCCGGTACAACGAGTCCGGCCTGCGCGACGATCAACTCCCGCCAGAACCCCTGCTGGCCCATGCGCGCCTCGCCACGCATTTGTTCGCAAGCCCCTTGCGCCGGGCGGTGGAGACGGCCGAACACGCCATGGAAGGGCGGCCCTTCGTGACCGATCCCATGTTCGTGGAAGCGCCGTTGCCGGCGCCGCCCCTGCCGGACTGGCTGCGCCTGCCCACCGCTATGTGGGGCGGCATCGCGCGCTTTACCTGGTATGCTGGCTATTCCGGCGGCGGCGAATCCCACAGAATGGCGCGACGTCGGGCGAAGCAGGCCGCGAACCGTTTGATCGAGGCGGCTTCCGATGGCGGCACGGTCATGCTGTGTGCCCATGGCTGGTTCAATCGCATGATCAAGGCCCGGCTGATCAAGCGCTGGTGGTTCTGCGCCTATGACGGCGGCGACAATTACTGGGCTTGGCGCCGGTTCTTGCCGCCGCGGTAAGGCCTTCTCGCCCAAACGCCCGCTGGCCTTGGCGCCTCCTCGCGCAGACAAGGATCCCTCCATGGTGAAAACGTCCCATCAATCTTCGGCTGATACGGTGTCTGACGGGGCGGAGTCCCTGGAGGCGTTGAGTTTCGAACAGGCGCTGAGCGAACTGGAATCCATCGTCGCGCGCCTTGAGGACGGGACGGTGGATCTGGAGAACTCCATCGCGCTCTATGAGCGCGGCACCCGCCTGAAGGCTCATTGCGAGGCCAAGCTCAAAGCCGCCCAGACCCGCATCGACAAGATCGTCACCCGGGAAACGGGCGAGATCGCCGCTGAACCGGCCGATCTGCCCTGATCTCCCCGCCATCGCGTGTCCGCACGCGCCAGTCAAGGAAGCCTGCCCGATGGGACATCTGGCCAGCCTGCCGCTCGAGTCTGAACTCTCCCGCATCGCCCGCGCCATCGACGATACGTTGATGAGCATTTTGCCCACCCCCCAGGGCGCCGAGATGCGTCTTTTGGAAGCCATGCGCTACGCGGCGCTTGCGGACAGCAAACGCCTGCGCGGTTTTTTGGCGGTGCAGAGCGGGCGTCTGTTCGGCATGGATGAACGGGCCATGCTGCGCGTGGCGGCGGCGTTAGAGTGTTTGCACACCTATGCTCTGGTGCATGACGACCTGCCGGCCATCGACGATGAAGACGAGCGGCGCGGCCAGCCCGCCACCCACAAGGCCTATGATGAGGCCACCGCCATTCTGGCCGGTGACGCTTTGGTCACATTGAGCTTTGCCGTGTTGGCGAGCCCCCACACCTGCCCTGACCCGTTCGGCCGCTGTGCGCTCGTGACCCGGGCGGCCGAGGCGGTCGGCCATGCGGGGATGGTCGGTGGGCAGATGATCCACTTGTCTTATGCCGACGAGGGGATCGATATCGGCACGTTGACACGCCTGCAGCGCATGAAAACCGGATCGCTGATTGCCTTTGCCTGTGAGGCCGGGCCGTTGATGGCGCGGGCAAGCGAGGAACTGCTCCATGCGATGAGCGGCTATGCCCATGATTTGGGTCTCGCCTTTCAGATAAGGCATGACATCCGGCGCGAGAGCGCCACGCGTGAAGAATCGTCACGCGCGAGTTTTGCGTCTATCATGGGGATGGACCGGGCCCAAGATCAGGCCGAGCTTCTGGCCCGCCAGGCGGTTCGTCACCTTGATTTGTTCGATGAAAAGGCCGACCCTCTGCGCCACGCTGCGGATTTCGTGGTAAAACCCGGTCCGGAACGTGGTGCGTGACCGGCCACACCGAAGCGGAAAACCCGCCTCACTGACATGATGGCCCATCCCAATGATGGGACCGCCGGTTTGCACCCCTGAACGCCCCGCCACGCCCTAAGGTTCACATGAACACAGGGTTCCCCGCGGGCAGCACGCATTCTGGCCGTTGTCCGGATATTTTTCCGCCGGCAACCATCATTGAGGAGGGTGTTCCTTGGCCGACCGCATTAACACCGCGCATCTTGGCAAGACGCCGCTGCTGGACACGGTCACCGAGCCGCGCGACACACGTGAGTTCTCTGTCGATCAATTGCGTCAGCTCGCCGACGAGCTGCGCGCCGAAACGGTGGACGCGGTGTCCGTCACCGGCGGCCATCTGGGCGCCGGCCTCGGGGTGGTGGAACTGACCGTGGCGCTGCATCATATTTTCAACACGCCGGATGACCGGCTGATCTGGGATGTGGGCCACCAGTGTTATCCGCACAAAATCCTCACCGGGCGTCGCGATCGCATTCGCACATTGCGTCAGGGCGGGGGCCTGTCGGGCTTCACCAAGCGTGCGGAAAGCGACTACGACCCCTTCGGCGCGGCGCACTCCTCCACCTCGATTTCCGCTGGTCTGGGCATGGCGGTGGCGCGCGACCTGTCCGGCGGTGACATCCATGTGATCTCGGTGATCGGCGACGGGGCCATGAGCGCCGGTATGGCCTATGAGGCCATGAATAATGCTGGCCACTTGAAGTCACGCCTGCTCGTCATCCTCAACGACAATGAAATGTCCATCGCCCCGCCAGTGGGGGCCATGAGCGCTTATCTGGCGCGGCTCCTGTCCTCCAGCACGTATCAAAGCGTGCGCAGCCTGGCCAAGCATGTGGCCGAGAAGCTGCCCAAGCCGCTGGAAGAAACCGCGCGGCGCATGGAGGAATATGCCAAGGGGATCATCGCCGGCGGCACCTTGTTTGAGGAATTGGGCTTCACCTATATCGGTCCGATCGACGGGCACAATATGGATCACCTGATCCCGGTGCTGACGAATATCCGCGACACGGATGGCGGTCCAATTTTGCTGCATGTGATCACCCAGAAGGGCAAGGGCTATGCACCGGCCGAAAGCTCTTCGGACAAATATCACGGCGTCGCCAAATTCGACGTGGAAACCGGCCAGCAGCACAAGCCCAAGGCCAATGCTCCGGCCCTGACTAAAGTCTTCGGCCAAAGCCTGGTGGCCCATGCGCGCAACGATGACAAGATCGTTGCCATCACCGGTGCCATGCCCTCGGGCACGGGCGTCAACATCTTCGCCGATGCCTTCCCCGAGCGCTCCTTCGATGTGGGCATCGCGGAGCAACATGCGGTGACGTTCGCCGGTGGTCTGGCGACAGAAGGGTACAAGCCCTTCGCCTGCATCTATTCCACGTTCCTGCAACGGGCTTATGATCAGGTGGTGCACGACATCGCCATCCAGCGTTTGCCCGTGCGCTTCATCCTCGACCGTGCCGGCTTGGTGGGGGCGGACGGTCCGACCCATGCGGGCGCCTTCGACATCGGTTATCTCGGTGCACTGCCGGGCTTCGTGCTCATGGCTTCTGCCGATGAGGCAGAGTTGATGCATATGGTGGCGACCGCCGTCGCCATCGACGATCGTCCGTCCGCGTTGCGTTATCCGCGTGGCGAAGGGATCGGCGTGGAGATGCCTGAACAGGGCACCCCGCTCGAAATCGGCAAGGGCCGGATGATCCAGGAAGGCAGTACCGTTGCGATCCTTAGCTATGGCGGGCGTCTGCAGGAAGTGCGCGCGGCCGCGCAGGAGCTGGAAGCCCAGCATGGCCTGCGTGTGACCATCGCCGATGCGCGCTTTGCCAAGCCCCTTGACGCGGAGCTGATCAAGACGCTGGCCACCAATCACGAAGTTCTGGTGACCATCGAGGAAGGCTCCATCGGCGGGTTCGGATCCTTTGTGTTGCATCATCTGGCGACGGAAGGCTTGCTCGACCGCGGCCTGAAAGTGCGGCCCATGGTGTTGCCCGATATCTTTATCGATCAGGACAAGCCGGCCGCCATGTACGACGTGGCGCGCCTCAATGCGCCTCACATTGTGGAAACGGTGCTCGCCGCCGTAGGAACGGCCCATGGCGAGGCGTCCGCGAAACGCGCCTGATCCAGATGCGCGGGGCGGGGCGGCGGTGCCGCCTCGCCAGCGTGCCGATGTCTGGCTAACCGAACGGGGCTTGATGCCGAGCCGGGCCCGGGCCCGCGCGGAAATCGAAGCCGGCGCCGTCCTTCTGGACGGCGTTGTGCTGTCAAAGCCAGGGCAATTGCTGACGCCTGATGCGGCTGTGACTGTTCAATCCACGGCTAATCCTTATGTTTCGCGCGGTGGCTTGAAGCTCGCCCACGGGCTTAACGCATTCGCGCTTTCTGCCGATGGCCTCATTGCGCTTGATCTTGGGGCTTCCACGGGCGGATTTACCCAAGTCCTGCGCGAGGCTGGTGCGGCCCGAGTTTACGCCGTTGATGTGGGACACGGACAATTGCATGAAAGCCTGCGGGCGGATGCCGGCGTGGTCGTCCTTGAAGGGGTCAACGCCCGTGCCTTGACCGCTGAGCATATCCCCGAGGCCCCGGATCTGATCGTCAGTGATGTGAGTTTCATCTCGCTCAAACTCGCCTTGCCGCCGGCTTTGGCACTGGCCGCGCCGGGCGCCCGGTTGGTGGCGCTCATCAAGCCACAATTTGAAGCGGGCCGGGCCCAGGTGGGCAAAGGGGGCGTGGTGCGTGATCGCGCCATCCGCCAAGCCGTGTGTGATGACATCGCCCGCTGGCTCGACGAGGATCAGGGCTGGACCATTGACGGGCTTATCCCCAGTCCCATTCCGGGGCCGGATGGAAACGAGGAGTTTCTCATTGCCGCGCACCGTTCGCCCTAGATCTGCCCGCCGTCCACGCCGCGCTGAGGTGCCGGCGGTTGCGTTTGAGGGGCAGGTGACCAGCGTCGGCGCCCAGGGCGACGGCCTGATACCGGGGGCGCAGGGTCCTATCTATGTGCCCTTTACGGTGCCAGGAGATCGGGTGAGCGGCACGCGGCGGGGAGAGCGGGCTGAGGCCGTCACGCTGCTCGCGGAGGGTCCCGCGCGTGTGCCGCCACCGTGTCCGGTTTTCGGGGCCTGCGGCGGCTGCGCGCTCCAGCATATGGAAACGACCGCGCTCGCCGCGTGGAAACGGGACCACGTTGCCATGAGCCTGGCCGCGCGCGGGTTCGTCGATCCTCCGGTTGCGGAGATCGTGACCATGCCGCGTGCGAGCCGGCGCCGCGTGACCCTGCGCTGGAGCCGGAGCAAGCGCGAGACGGTGCTGGGGTTTCACGCCCGTCGCTCCCATGCGCTGGTGCCGGCGACGGGCTGTCTCATTGTCACCGAGGCGATCGCGCGCGCCTGGGATGGGCTGACGGCGTTGGTGGGCGAAGCGGGTGCGGGCGGGGCGCTGCATGTGCTCGACAGCGACACCGGCCTTGATATCGATTTGCGTCCGGATGACCCCTTGGATGCCGCTGCGGAACAGCGGGCCATCGCCGCTGCTGGGGCGCTCGACGCGGCGCGGCTCAGCCATGCCGGTGAAATCCTGATCCAGTGGCGCGCACCGGACGTGGCCATGGGCGCGGCCCGCGTGATGCCTGCCCCCGGCGGCTTCCTCCAGCCGAGCCGCGAGGGCCAGGCCGCCTTAACCACCTTGGTCCTGGACGGCCTCGGGCCCGGTGACGGCGCGGTCGCCGATCTTTACGCCGGGTGCGGCACCTTTGCCCTGGCCCTCAGTGCCACCCGGCCGGTCCATGCGGTTGAAAACGACCCGGCCGCGCTCCAGGCGCTGGACCGGGCCGTGCGCGGCCTGCGCGGGCACAAAGCGCTCAGCCACGCCCGGCGTGACCTGGACGAGGCGCCGCTCAGCGTCAAGGAATTGTCCCGTTTCGACGGCCTTGTTTTGGATCCACCCCGCGCCGGGGCGGCCGCGCAAGCGGCCTTGATCGCGCGCAGCCCCGTGCGGCGCATTGCCGCCGTGTCTTGCAATCCGGCAACTTTTGCGCGCGATGCGCGGGCGCTGGTGGATGGGGGATATCGCCTCGAGCGCGTGACCCCGGTGGACCAGTTCATCTGGTCGCCCCATATTGAATGCGTCGGCGTGTTCTCGCGCCCGTAAAGCGGAGAGGTTCCATGGCTACGCTCCTCGACCGGGTCCAATACGGTATCGCCCAGACCGCGCGCATGGCGTGGTATGGTGGGCATTATCTGGCGCTTCACGGCATGACGGGCCCGCGCACGCCGCCGGGCGAGCCGCGCTTTGAGCCCAACGGCAAAGTGCCGGACCAGGCCGAGATCCTGCGCGTGCTGCGCGATCTGGTGCAACGGGACTGGGAGAATATCGAGCGGGGCCTCTACGCCCGTCCGCATACGCTCGGTCTGCCGGACATGCCGGCCTTGCTGCGCGAATCGGTCCGTTTTGTCCGGGATGTGCCCACGGTAGACCGGCGCCGTATGGACAAGGCCAATTCCGAGGTGTTCACCACGGATCGCAAGGGCCGCTATCCCCGCTATTATCTCCAGAATTTCCATTACCAGACGGACGGCTGGCTGTCGGAGGAGTCCGCGCGCCGCTATGACACGCAGGTCGAGGTGCTGTTCACCGGCATGGCCGATGTTATGCGCCGCATGGCCTTGGTCCCGCTCCGCGAAGCCCTTCAGGGCCGCGATCAACGCCAGGCCAGCTTGCTCGACGTGGCCACGGGCACCGGCCGGTTCCTCACCTTTGTGAAGGACAATTACCCACGCCTAGGGGTAAACGCCCTTGATTTGTCGGCAGAGTATCTGGCGGTGGCGCGGGAAAACCTGGCGCCCTGGGGCGGGGTGGAGTTCATCGAAGCGAACGCCGAAACCATGCCCGTTCATGACGCCAGTCAGGACGTGGTGACCTGCATCTATTTGTTCCATGAGCTGCCGCCGAAAATCCGTGCGGTCATCGCCCGCGAGATCACCCGCGTGCTGAAACCCGGCGGCACCTTCATCATGGTCGATTCCCTGCAACTGGGTGATGCGGAAGACTGGGACGGCATGCTGGAAGCCTTCCCCGTCTATTTCCACGAACCCTACTACACTAGCTATCTCACCGAAGATCTGTCTGCCCTGTTCGGCGACGCGGGGCTTGAGCCTGCCTGGTCCGATCACGGCTTCCTGTCCAAGCTCACCGTGTTCCACAAACCTGGGTGAGGGGGCTTCACCCCCATAATCCGCGGGCTTTGCGCAGGCGCAGCCGCATATCGGTGATGAGGAAGTCCGGATCCACGTTCAGGATGCCAAGGCGCAGGCGGATGAGATCCAGTTCTTCAAGCCGCCAGGCCATGATCTGGAACGTGCGCGACAGGGTGAGATCGCTCTGGGGGTCGATGACGACTTCCAGGGAATGGGATGTCAGGACCACGATCTCCGGCGGGAGCAGCGCCACGTCCTCGTCCCTCTCGTCGTCGTCTTCATCGAGGCTCGGGTCGTAATAGTCGATCTCCTCGATTTCTTCCCACGGGATGAGCCCCAGACCATCAAGGTAGAGGCCGCGATCCGCGACAATCACCTGCGGGCGGTCATTGTGCAGTGCCGGCAGGTGATAGCCGGAAAAGGCCATGGGCACGAGGCTGAGCAGCATCAACACCACGTCCTCGCGGATGAACCCGTAAAGGATGAGGACAAACGCCAGAATCCCCGCCCCATAGACGATGGGCCGGCCAATACCGTCATTGAAGAAAATGCGCAGCGGCTCCTTGCCGGTCTCCGGCGCCATGCCCGTCGCCCTCAGATCCAATCCCAAAGCCTATTGTGTCAGATCGCGCCCGGCTGCGGAACGGTCGGTGTGAGGGTCCCGGCTTGGCCACGCTGCCGCAGGGCATGATCGGCGAGGACACAGGCCATCATGGCCTCGCCCACGGGCACGGCGCGGATCCCCACGCAAGGGTCATGACGGCCTTTGGTGACGACCTGAGCGGGATCGCCCTCAACGGTAATACTGTCGCGTGGTGTGAGGATGGAGGAGGTCGGCTTGACCGCAAAGCGGGCCACGATGTCCTGGCCGCTGGAGATGCCACCAAGCACACCGCCAGCGGCGTTGGAGCCGAAGACAACGCCATCCGCGCTCATCCTCATCTCATCGGCATTGGCGACCCCGTCAAGGGCCGCCGCCGCGAAGCCTGCGCCGATCTCTACGCCTTTGACCGCATTGATGCTCATGAGGGCGGCGGCGAGTTCCGCGTCGAGCTTGCCATAGACCGGGGCGCCGAGCCCTGCAGGGATACCAGAGGCCACCACCTCGATAACCGCGCCGCAGGAGGTGCCGGCCTTGCGCACCCCATCCAAATACTCTTCCCAGGCGCCCACGCTGCCCGGATCCGGACAGAACAACGGATTGGTATCGACAGCCGTCCAGTCCCAGCGCGACCGGTCAAGGCCATGGGGGCCGAGCTGGACCAGCGCGGCTTTGAGGCCGAACGCATTGCCGAAAAGAGACGCGAGCACGACCTGGGCGACGGCACCGGCGGCGACCCGCGCTGCCGTTTCCCGGGCGGACGAACGCCCGCCGCCACGATAATCGCGCACGCCATATTTGGCGAAATAAGTGTAATCGGCGTGGCCGGGGCGAAACTGATCCCGGATCTGGGAATAGTCCTTAGAGCGCTGGTCGGTGTTTTCGATCAGCAGGCTGATGGGGGTGCCCGTGGTCACGGGGCCACCAGTCCGCTCGTCCTCAAAGACGCCGGAGAGGATCCGCACCTGGTCCGCCTCGCGCCGCTGTGTCACATGGCGGGACTGGCCCGGGCGGCGGCGATCCAGATGCACCTGGATCATCGCCTCGGTCAGGGGCAGGCCCGGCGGGGTGCCGTCGATGACGCAGCCGAGCGCCGGCCCGTGGCTTTCGCCCCAGGTGGTGACACGGAACAAAATCCCGAAACTGTTATGGGACATGCGCCCCTTTCTGGCTCAAACCGTGGTTTAGCTCACAGTGATATCTGGCGCATCCGGCGCCTTCATGCCCACCACGTGATAGCCGCAATCCACATGATGCACTTCGCCGGTCACGGCGGTCCCCATATCGGAGAGCAGATAGAGCGCGGACTGGCCCACCTCGTCGATGCTCACATTGCGGCGCTGGGGAGCGTTGTACTCGTTCCACTTTAGGATATAGCGGAAATCGCCGATGCCGGCGGCGGCGAGCGTCTTGATGGGCCCGGCGGAAATGGCATTCACCCGAATGTTCTGGCGGCCCAGATCCTCGGCCATGTAGCGCACGCTGGCTTCCAGCGCGGCTTTGGCGACGCCCATGACATTGTAGTGGGGCATGACCCGCTCGGCGCCGAGATAGGTGAGGGTGAGCATGCTGCCGCCCTCGCTCATCATCTTTTCCGCGCGTCGGGCGATGGCGGTGAACGAGTAGCAGGAGATGTTCATCGTCATCAGGAAGTTGTCGAGCGTGGTGTCCACATAGCGGCCCTTGAGCTGCTCCTTATCGGAGAAGGCAATGGCGTGGACCAGAAAGTCGAGCTTATCCCACTGCGTACCGAGGGCGCTAAAGGCGGCATCCAGGCTGTCCATGTCCGTGACATCGCACGGCACCAGGAACTCCGCGCCCAGCGATTGCGCCAGCGGTTCCACCCGGCGTTTCAGCGCATCGCCCTGATAGGTGAACGCCAGCTCCGCGCCCGCGTCCGCGCAGGCCTTCGCAATGCCCCAGGCGATCGAGCGATCATTGGCCACGCCCATGATCAGCCCGCGTTTGCCCTTCATCAGGCCGGTGCCGTCGCTCATGCGACCTCCACTTAGTCTTGGTGTTATGGAAACTGTGGCGCTGCTATAGCACGCGCGCCGCGGCAGGAACAATTGCCTCGCGAGGATGTGGAAAGGATCCCGGCGCACGGTTGACGCGACCCATCCTGGCTGATTTTAATACGGCCATCAGCGCGCAGCATAAGGGGGACGTCGGATGGCTCGCATGGTTTTGGTCGCGGTGCAGATGATCTGCGTCGCGGCTTTCATCGGCTCTGGCTTGGTGGCTGCGTTGGCCACCAGCGCTCAGGCCCAAATCACCGATTATCAGCGTCAACAACTCACACAGGCCATGGCCAATGGCGCGTTGCAGGAAAATCCTGCCATTTTCGACGGGACAGCCTTTGTCGAGAGCGTGAGTGACCGAGACGCGGCCGATTACATGAATCGGTACATCCGCGCTCTGAACAATGCCACGCGGACCTGGAATGGCCTCACGGGCGCGGCGCAGAACGCCCCGGAAGGGCAACAGTATTATGCCTGGCTTCAGGAGCGGCTGGCCTATGGCCAAGCCATGCAGCAAGCTTTTCCCGCGTTCCAGGCCCTGAAACAGCGTCAAGCAGCAGAGGCCGCCGAACGGCAGCGCCAAGCGATCGAAGCGCGCCCCCCGGCTCCGGCGCCGGCCCAGCCCGCGCAACCGCCCCAACCCGCGCCGGCCGCACCGGTGCCAACGCCGCCCGCGCCCCCGGCGCAGCCCTCGGCGCCGGCCGCCTCGAAACGGGCGCAATGTGAGGCGTTCCGCGAGCGGGCCATGACCCGGCAGACCCGCTCACCCATGCAGCGGCTGATCCAAAGCATGGGCGACACCGCGCTGAGTGTCGGCAATGTGGATGAGATCGAGACCTTGCTGGCAACGGCCCGAACGGTCGAGAGCACCTGCCGTGAGCTGAGCATCACAGACGCCATTGGCCAGTGTCCGTTTGCCTATGAGGCGCAGACGGATCCACGCGTGTGGTGTGCGGCCGCGGCACGGGGACCGGAGATTGTGCAGGCCATGGCGGCGGCCGAAGCACGGCGGGAAGTGGCGGCCCAGGGCCTGCGCACGCCGTCGGTCGAGACCTTCGTGCAGCGCGAAGGCTATCTGCATGTCGAAGGCCCAACCTCCTTCGCGGCGGTCTTCGATCCGCTGAACACCATGACGCCGGGTGCCCGGGCGCGCCTGGAACGGATCATGGCGGCGGCGGGGACGTCGCTGGACGATGCGGATTATCTGGGCGCGCAGGAGCAGCGGCTGGTGGATCTGCGCCAGGCGGTTGAACAGCGGGCAAGCGAGTGGCCGCTGCCGCGCACTGCAGGCCGCAATTACAGTAGCGACCTCGCGCGCAACCAAGTGCAGCGGATGCATGACGATGCGCGGGTGATCGATGCTTATCTGAGCCGCAATGAATGGCAGATCATCAAGAATGTGCTCGGTGTGCCGCTGCGCCGGACCTTGCCGGGCTATGTGATCTTTAAGCGCCCGGCCGACCCGTTTTGTCAGCTGCGGCCCTTCACTTTGACGGAAGTGTTCGACGGGCAGGGCTATCAGCGGGCGGGGAGCGTGCAGATCGGCTATGTGCGCTTTCAGACCTGCCCGTAAGAGCTTGCCATGGCGCGCCTCACTCCATGTCGAGGGAGGCGCGCACGTTGCCGGTCCAGGTCTTGGACCATTCGCGCACGGTCTTGACGAAATCCTTGGGCGGGTCGTCGGGCAGCACGAGTTTCAGCGTCACGAACTGATCGCCCGGCACTGCCTCGGCTGCGCCCGGTGTGCTGTCGGGCCGGATACCCCGGCCGCGCAGGCGCAAGGTGGTGCCTGTGTTCGAGCCAGGCGGCACCGCAATCTGCACCGGACCCTCGATGGTCGGAACCTTGACCCGCCCCCCCAGCACCGCCTCGCTCAGGCTCACGGGCAGATCCATGAGGATATGCAGCCCGCGGCGCGTGAAATAGGCATGGGGCTCGATCTCAATGCTGATGAGCGCGTCGCCCGGTGGGCCTTCCAGCGGCGTGATGCCGGCGCCTTTTAGGCGGATCTGCTGACCCTCCTGAATGCCGGGGGGAATGCGCACATCGATCCGCCGCCCCTCCGCGAGGCGGAGCCGCCGGGTGATGCCGTTGCTGGCCTCTAAAAAGCTGATCGTGAGGCGGTAATGCTGGTCCTCGCCCCGGGCGACGGCTGTGGCGCGGGCCTCATCCGGGCTGACGCCGCCAAAGAAATCCGAGAACAGATCCGAATAGCGCCCCCGCGCGTCGCCATTGGCCTGGCCATGGGGGTGGTGGCCGATGGGATGGGGGTGGTCACTGCCATGCGCTTGGCCATTGGCCTTTGTGTGACCGTTCGCTTGCGCTTGGCCATTGGCTTGGCTCTGACGAGTGGCCTGGCTCTGACTATTGGCTTGGGCCTGCTTGGCGGCGCGCGCCGCGCGCCGCGCGGCCCAATTGCTGGCATGTTCGCCCGGGCCGGCCCCATCGGCGGTTTGGCGCGCCCGGTCACGCATGCCCGTGCCACGCCGCCGCCGGACCGTGCCGGTGGAGTCGATCTCGCCCCGGTCAAAGCGGCGCCGGCGCACCGGGTCCTTCAACAGCTCATAGGCGGCCGTGATTTCCTTGAAACGCTCCACGATGCGGGTGTTGGACGGATCCACATCCGGATGCAGCCGCTTGGCCAAGGTGCGATAGGCGGTCTTGATGTCCGCGTCCGTGGCCGACGTGGTGACCCCCAGAACCTCGTAAGGATTTTGTATCACGCGTTTTCGTCCCTGACCTCGCGCGGCCCTAACCCCAAGGCCTCGCGCGTCCGACCCTGACCCGAGCCGGGATAACCCTTTAGACCCGTAAGGCCTGTCTCAATTCGGCCGTCTCGCCGGGGCGTTTGTCAATCCACGCAGAGAGTGTTCCGTGTCGACACGCCAAACCGGTCACGGCGCGCCACTTTGAAGCGCTCAACGGTCGATATCGTCCTGTGAAACCGGACGGCGCAGAAGGCCGGTCCCCCCGTAAAGCAAGTTCGGGTCCTTCATGGGCAAATTTGAGGCCGTTGTGCGCGGCGTGGCTGTCGGTTCCGTCGCCGGGTTAGGGGCAGGGTCAGGGATCGCGCGGGCCGCATCCACGTCTTCCGGTGAGGGCGCCCCGAGTCGCTCCAGCGCGGCGCGCGCATCCCCATGGCCCGACCGTGCGGCGGCCGTGTAATAGGCGATGGCGGCGTCCTGGTCCTGCGTGGCCCCGTCGCCCGTCTCCAGGCGCTGCGCCAGGAAGAACTGGCCATTGGCGTTCCCCGCACGGGCCGCGTCATAGAAATACTCAGCCGCTTCCGCCGCGTCTGGCCGGCTGCCTTCTCCGTTCAGGATCATCAGGCCAAGATTGACTTTGGCCGCCGCTAGACCGGCGCGGGCGGCGCGGGCGTAGTAGCGCCGGGCGCGCCGAAAGTCGGGCTCGCCGGCCAAGCCCAGGCGCAGCAGATGCGCCACATTGCGTTGGGCGGCCACATCGCCGTCATCGGCCAGCGGAATCCAGATCTCCAGCGCCCCGGCATAGTCGCCCGCGTCATACGCGACAACGCCAGCCTCGAACCGCGCCTCGCGTGAGCCCGGAGGCGGAGCGGCGCGCGGGGGCGTTGGTTGGGGTGGTGCCGGTGGTGTCGCTTGTTGAGCCCTCGCTTGCTGGGCCCTCGCTTGCTGGGCCATTGGGACCAGGACCTGCGGAGCCGGTCCGGGGGCGGGCGTCGCCGCCGGCTCTGGTGCCGGTTGAGGGGCGGCAAGGGCGAGGGCGGCAGGCTTTCGGCGCGGGATCGGGATCACTGCCGCGGCCTGCGTCTCTGCAATCTCGGGCGCGGGGTCAGGCGCCGGCTCGGGCATGGGAGCAGGATCGGCCGAGTCGCGCTCGGGCGTATCGCTCAACGTGCCGCGTAAGGGCGGCAGGCTCAGATCGTTTGCCGGATCATCGGCTTGCACCGGCGCCGGCCATAGGGCGACTGTTGCCACCAGAAGGCCGGACAGTGGTCTGGCAAGATGCCGGAGACGGGCCGGGCAGAGCCCCGAAAACCGCTTGGTCTGACGCACGTGATATTCCTGCCGCACTCGCAAAATACGAGCGCCATGATACTGAATCGGGCGCCAAACGCACGCGTCCAATCCGGGACGCGCCGTGCTTGCTCCGAGGCCTGGTTGGCGGTAGCCAAAGGACCGCGAGGGGGGGCCTTACTGAGGGGGCCGGAAAGGACTGTCATGGATATCCGCACCGAGGACCGTAAGATCCCATTGATCTCAGGCGAGGACCCTGTTGCCCTGTTTCGTACCTGGTTCGCGGACGCCGAGGCGGGCGAGCCGTCGAACCCCAATGCGATGACCTTGGCCACCGTGGATCCCACCGGATTGCCAGATGCGCGCATTGTCCTTTTGAAGGATATGGACGAGCGCGGATTCACCTTTTACACGAATACGGAAAGTGCCAAAGGCACGCAGGTCGACACGGCGGGCAAAGCCGCGCTCCTCTTCTACTGGAAGAGCCTGGACCGGCAGGTGCGCGTGCGCGGACCGGTGGCGCGGGTCGATGATGCGGAGGCCGATGCCTATTTCGCCACCCGCCCGCGCGGCAGTCAGGCAGGGGCCTGGGCGTCGCAGCAGTCACGGCCGCTGCCCGGGCGCGACCGGTTTATCGACGCGGTGCAAGACGTCGAGCAACGCTATGAGGGCACGGACATCCCGCGTCCGCCCCATTGGACTGGCTACCGGGTGACGCCGCTGGCCATTGAGTTCTGGCAGGACCGGCCATTCCGGCTCCATGACCGGCTTGTGTTCACGCGCGAGACGGTGTCGGCGCCCTGGGAGCAGGGGCGCATTTATCCCTAACCGGCGGGGACGGAAGGGGATCGGGGCGGCGAGCTTGGGCAGCGGCAGGAGGGGAGCGTGACCGGCAGCGAACCGTTGCCTCAGCAAGCGGAACAAGGACGCCCGGCACAGGTGGCCGATGGTCTGCGCCGGCGCGCGACCCTGGCGGCTGTCGCGGTCTCCGCCTTGTTGATTGCGATCAAGGCCGTGGCCTGGATCATGACGGATTCAGTGGCCATCCTCGGCTCACTGATGGATTCCGGGCTCGATTTTCTGGCTTCGCTGATCACCTTTTTCGCCGTGCGCGTGGCCATGAGCCCGCCCGATCATGAGCATCGCTTCGGCCATGGCAAGGCGGATTCACTGGCGGGGCTTGGGCGAGGTCTTTTGATCCTGGTGTCCGCCGGCTTTGTGGGCATGGAGGCGGTGGGACGCTTGGTGGAGCCGCAAATGATCCGAGCCGAGAGTGTCGCGCTCTGGGTGATGGGTGTGTCGGCCCTGGCGAGCCTGCTGCTCGCCCTTTATCAGTATTATGCCTATCGCCAGACCCGCTCGTTGGCCATTGGGGCGGACGCGGCCAATTACGGGGCTGATGTGTTGGTCAGCATCGGGGCTGGCGTTGCCGTGTGGCTGTCCGCCGCGCCTGCTTATGCCATGGCCGATCCGTTGTTCGGCTTTGCCATTGCGATCGTGATCGGCGTGTCCGCGGTCGCCATTCTGGTGCAGTCCTACGACCAACTCATGGACCGGGAGGTGGAGGATCGCCATCGCGAGCAACTGAAGAAGATTATCCTCGCCCATCCGGACGTGGAGGGAGTTCATGACCTGCGCACCCGCCGGGCTGGCGCGCATCTGTTCATCCAGTTTCATCTGGAACTTGACCCGGACATGACGCTGCGTGAGGCCCACCGCATCGCCGATGCGGTGGAGGCCAGCGTGCGCGCCGTCTTCCCCGACGCCGACGTGATCGCTCATCAGGAACCGGTGGGCGAATTCATCGAGAATGAACTGGTGAAGACATGAGAGGCGCCGACGCAGATCGCCAGGACGAGATCATCGCCTATCTGTCCCAGGCAGAGCACTGGGGCGTCGCGGCGGCTGATTTCGACGTATGCGAAACCCATATCGCCATCGTGTTTCTGGTGGGTGCCAGCGCTTACAAGATGAAGAAATCCGTCGATCTGGGGTATCTGGACTATTCCACTCAGGAACGCCGGCGCCATTGTTTGGAACGCGAGCTGCGCTTCAACGCGCCGAATGCGCCAGGGCTTTATCGCCGAGTCGTGCCCGTCACTGGCGCCAATGATGGCTATGAGGTGAACGGCACGGGGCGGCCGCTCGAATGGCTTTTGGAAATGGACCGCTTCGATCAGGCGGATATGCTCTCTGCCCGTGCCGCAGCGGGCGCTTTGGACGAGACACTGGCTGTACCGCTGGCGCGGACCGTGGCGGGGCTGCATGCCGGCGCGGCACGGTGCCGCACCCGGGGATGGCGCGACGCGGTGAACCGCATCGTGCGCTCCAGCGAGGCCTTGTTGTTCAAGGCCGCGCGCATCGGCCTGGTCCCAGAGCGGCAGGTGGCGCTTTACACCGACCGCACGGATGAACGGGTCCATGAGCATAGAGAACATCTGGAGGCGCGTGCGCGCGGTGGACGGGTCCGCCGCTGCCATGGTGATTTGCACCTGTCGAACATTGTCTTGCGCGACGGCCGGCCGGTTCCCTTCGACTGCATTGAATTCAGCGATGACATCGCCTGCATCGACACGCTCTATGATCTTGCCTTTCTGTTGATGGATTTGCGCTTCCGGGGGCTGCCGGTTTTCGCGAGCCGCCTGTTCAATGCCTATCTGGCGGAATTGCCGCAGCGGGAATTCGAAGCAACGCTAGAGGCGCTGGCGCTGTTACCGCTTTACATGTCCATGCGCGCGGGCATTCGCGGCCATGTGACCGCCCAGCGGGTGAGCCTGGCCAGTACGCCTTTGTCGCAAGGCGATGTGGAGGCGTTGAGTGCGGAGGCCGGGCGCTATGTCTCGTTGGCCATCGAATGCCTGCGCGATCCGGTGCCACGGGTGATCGCGGTGGGCGGCCTGTCGGGTACGGGCAAATCCACGCTCGCCCTGAGCCTGGCGCCGCTCCTGGACAGTGTGGCTGGAGCGGTGGTTCTGCGCAGCGACGAAGTGCGCAAGCGCCATTTCGGCGTTGCCATGGACGAGGCACTCCCCCATGAGGCCTATACGCCGGAAGTGGGCGCCATGATCTACAAAATGCTGGAGGAGGAGGCCCGTCTGGTGGTGACCGCCGGCCAGCCCGTGATCTTGGACGCGGTTTTTGCCCAGCCGTTCCAGCGTCAAGCGGCCGCGCGTCTGGCGGCGGAATGCGGTGTGCCGTTCAACGGCTTCTGGCTGGAGGCGGATCCGGAGATCTTGCGTGCACGCGTTGCGGCGCGGACAGGAGACGCCTCCGATGCCACCGTCTCGGTGCTCGAAACTCAGCTCGGCTATGATCTGGGGGCCATCACGTGGGACCGGCTTGACGCGGGCGGCGGCCGTGAGGACCTGAAGGCCGCTGTGATCCGGCGGCTCCACCCGTCTTAAGGCGGGCAGGCCCTTGGCGCCGTGATGGGGGCGCGCTAGACTTTCTCACGAAAATAGAGCGTGTTGCAGCCGCGACGGGCTGCCCGAATTGAGGTGAGGGAACGTCCATGTACGGATTGATGCAGGATTGGCCGCTGTTGATTCATACGATCATCGATCACGCTGCCGAAAACCACGGCGACCAGCAGATCGTCACCCGCACGATCGAAGGGCCGATCCACCGCTATACCTATCGCGATCTACATCAGCGCGCGCGCAAAGTGGCGAGTGGCCTGAAGTCCATGGGTGTGGGCCTTGGTGACAAGGTCGCCACCCTGGCCTGGAACACCCACCGGCACGCCGAAGTCTGGTATGGGACCATGGGCTTGGGCGCGGTGTGCCACACGGTCAATCCGCGCCTCTTCCCCCAACAGATCGCCTATATCATCAACCACGCCGAGGATGATTACCTCTTCGTCGATCTGACATTCGTGCCGATCCTGGAGGCCATTGCCGACGATATCACCCGGCTCAAGAACATCATTATCTTGACGGATCGGGATCATATGCCCGAGACCAAGCTTAAGAATGTTCTGTGTTATGAGGAATGGCTGAGCCCGCAGAGCCCGGCCTTCACCTGGCCGCGCTTTGATGAAAACACGGCGGCGGGCATCTGCTACACCTCCGGCACCACGGGCAATCCCAAAGGGGTTGTGTACTCGCACCGCTCCAACGTTATCCATGCGCTGTGCGTGAACAGCGCCGATGCCATTGGGATGCGCGCCTCCGACGTGATGTTGCCGGTGGTGCCCATGTTCCACGCCAATGCCTGGGCCATCATTTTTGGGGCGCCGGCGGCGGGCGCGAAACTGGTGCTGCCGGGCGCGCGCATGGATGGCGAAGCGATCTATGAACTGCTCGAAGGCGAGCAGGTCTCGGTGACCGCCGCCGTGCCGACGGTCTGGCTGATGTTGCTGCAATATCTGGAACAGACCGGCAAGCCGCTTGAGCATCTGCGCCGGGTGATCATCGGCGGGTCCGCCGCGCCGCGCAGCATGATCGACACGTTCAAGCGCAAATATGACGTGGACGTGCTGCACGCCTGGGGCATGACCGAGATGAGCCCCATGGGGACATTGTCTGAGTTCAAAGGCTCTATGGTCAATCTGCCGTGGGAAGAGCAACTGGATTTGCGCTGCAAGCAGGGCCGGGTGCCCTATACGGTGGAAATGAAGATCGTCGATGACGAAGGCAATGATCTGCCCCGTGACGGTGTCACTTTCGGGCGCCTGCTGGTGCGCGGGCCGGCGGTGGCGGCCTCCTATATGAAAGGCGAGGGCGGCACGATCCTTAACCAGGATGGCTATTTCGATACTGGCGACGTGGCCACCATCGATCCGGACGGCTTCATGCAGATCACCGACCGCGCCAAGGATGTGATCAAGTCCGGTGGCGAGTGGATCTCGTCCATCGAGATCGAGAACATCGCCGTGGGCCATCCGAAAGTGGCCGAGGCGGCTGTGATTGGCCTGCCGCATCCCAAATGGGACGAGCGGCCGCTTCTGATCATTGTACTGAAGGACGATGAGACAGCGACCAAAGAGGAGATCCTCGGCTATCTCGACGGCCGGATCGCCAAATGGTGGATGCCAGACGATGTGGTGTTTGTGGACGATATTCCGCACACGGCCACGGGTAAGATCCAGAAGGTGCAGCTGCGCCAGATGTTCGCCGATTACACACTGCCGACGGCCTGAGCGCCGGCGGACCAGAGACGCCAAAGGCCGACCAGAAACGCAACCAGGGGTACGCGGCCATGGGCCTGGGAGGAGAGGACACAATGAGCACGCAGACAAGGGATGAACCGGGTGTGTTTTCCGGCCTGTTGCGGTGGCTGGCTTTGCTGACCCTGTTGGCGACCTTGGTGGCTTTGGGCTTGGCGCTTTACGGAGCGTTGGGCTTCAAATATGGCATGCTGCCCCTGGGCGAGGCGTTGTTGGGGTACTTCCGCGTCGCCGTGGTGATGTTCATGGGCACCGCAGCGGTGGGCGCGCTGCTGACGGTGATCCTGGTGTTCCGCAGCTACAAGGGGGGCTTGATCTCCGCCATCCTCGCGGCGGGCGTGAGCCTGGTGGTCGTGGGCCTGGTGGGCCCGCAAGTCCAGACCGGCCGCGCCGTGCCGCCAATCCATGACATCTCCACCGACACCCAAACCCCGCCTGCCTTTCAGGCCATTCTGCCCGTGCGGGCCGAATGGTGCGCTCAGCAGCACATTGTGGACAGCGGCGGCTGTAATCCCTCGGACTATGTCCGCAACCCGGACTATCTGCCGGGCTTTCTCGGGCAGGAGACCGCTCCGCCTATCTCGGACCTTCAGGCCGAGGCCTATCCGGAGATCCGGCCCCTGACATTCCTGGAAGACCGCGAGGCGGTCTTTGACCGGGCGCTGGCGGCCGCGGAAGGGCTGGGCTGGACCATTGTCGCGGCGGAACGTGAGGAGGGCCGTATCGAAGCCAGTGACACGTCGTTCTGGTTCGGTTTCGTGGATGATGTGGTGATCCGCATCGATGAAGGCGCAACAAGCACCATTCTCGACATCCGCTCCCAATCCCGCATCGGCCGCAGCGATGTGGGCGTCAACGCCCGGCGCATCACGGCGTTCAAGGAGCGACTGGTGCCATAAAAGGGGTCGAGACGACGGCGATCGACGGCAAACGGCGCGCTGTTCTCAGGGCGCCGTTTTCGTATCCGTCAGGCGTGCGGTCATCGCGGTTCAATCAAATCCCATCGATTACCGTAAAGGTCTTCAAAGACCGCCACCATGCCATAGGGCTCATCACGCGGCTCTTCGCAGAAGGTGACGCCGCGTTGGCGCATGGCTGTGAAGTCGCGCTCAAAATCGGTTGTTTCCAAAAACAGAAAGACGCGACCGCCAGCCTGGTCGCCGATGGCGGCGCGCTGGCGCGGCGTGGTTGCCTTGGCAAGCAGCAGCGCCGTGCCCTGCGCCGAGGGGGCGACACGCACCCAACGCTTGTCCGTCGAGACGACGCGATCTTCCAACAGCACAAAGCCCAAGGCGGTGCAGTAATACGCAATCGCCCGATCATAATCATCGACGAGGATGGAAATGGTTTGCAGGATCATGGGCCAACTCCCAGTCTGCGCCGATCCGCAGGCACAACGCCTTGCACGGGGCGTCCAAAGGCATGGGGTGATAGGGGGGGCAGGATGGGGACCGGCCTAAGCCGGTGAAAACATGGTCGGAGCGAGTGGATTCGAACCACCGACCCCTGCCTCCCGAAGACAGTGCTCTACCAGGCTGAGCTACGCTCCGACACGTGAAGAGCCGCAGGTATAGCCCTTTGACCGCGGGCGGGCAAGGGCGCGTGCACAGGGTCTTTTTCCCCCGTTGCGTTGCGCGCAGAGAGGCACTATGGTGCGCCACCTCCACGGGATGACCGACCGATTCCGGCCCGTTTTTCCGTGCTTTCCCCCGGATCTGGCCTGTCCTTGTCAGTGCGTGACCCGGTGGACCTATTGGGGCGTCGCCAAGTGGTAAGGCAGCGGTTTTTGGTACCGCCATGCGGAGGTTCGAATCCTCCCGCCCCAGCCATCCTTTTTCACGATCATATCGCGCATAGGCCCATGCGCCGAGGCGGTGCTGCGTCTGGGAACGGGAAGGCTCCCGCGGGGCCGAGCGCCAGGCCATCCGGGGCAGGACCCTCAAGCGCTAAAACACCCGAATCATTACCATGCATACAATCTGTAAGCGGAGGGTCCTCATTCTTGAATCCGCTCAAGCGGGCGTTTTTGCTGGAGATTCTCGCATCGTGCGTCTTGCCCGCCCGTTCGGTTCACGCCTAAGATTGGATCAGGGATTGTTTCGGGCGACCGTGGTTGTGGACGGGACACGCTTAAGGAGGCGTCGCCCGTCATGTCCGTTCTGAAGGCGGTTTAACAGCCTTTTGACACCGGTCATCGCCTTGCAAATCCTCTGCAGGTGTGTGACGCTGAAAAAAGGTTAACGACGGGTGGCGATGTGGTTTTTGTAAGGCGATTTCGCTGACTCAGGCGTCATCATTTTTGACGTGATGGACCGGGTGGCCAAGAGAGAGCGCATCCCGTGCGCACGTGAGGTGAGATAAGAGGCTTGGTTGGTTGAGCCTAAATCGTGAGATGTCACGGAAGAGTGACACTTCCGATTTATGCTGCAGGGTAGCCTTAAGGAGAGTTTGCGGGGTGGCTCTTGCGAGCGTGCCAAGCGGGTTGATGGGATCCGCAACGAGTTTGGAGGGAACCGTCTCGCAAGGGGCGCGAAACATGGCGAAGGAAACCGCGAGACGCGCTCATTCGGCATGACAACGAAAACGCAGTAAATGCGGTGCTACAGCTCCCAGGGGCGGGAGCGTTCAGTCCACGCGGCGCTGCCGCCGCTTGTGAGACGCCTCGTGGCGCGGGGAAGGATAACGGGTCCGAAAGGTCGAGAGGACCGGATCCAGGTCCAAGCGCAGCCGCGAGAGGTGAGGGGTACGGTGCCGCCCGATCGGCGAGTGCCGAGGTTAGGGGGTTTTCCCAAGCGCGGCGATCCTGCGGGGTTGGCCGGGACGTGGACACGAGTTTCTGCTGGATGGGGGACGGTTCCGAACGGATCGGCCTCTCTCGGCGGAGTGTATGCTTTGTTTTCCATGGTGGGCTCTGCGCCCATGGGGGAGAGGGTATACGGAAGGCGACGAACGGTCGCGAAAGCGATGGCGGGTCGCGAGAGCGATGGGGCGTTGGGGTAACTAAGGCATTGCCAGCCCCGCCGTTTCTTCGGCAGACTGTTGGAAAGCTCCGCAACACCGGGAAACCGGTGGGGCGGGGTGTACGGATTGAGTTTGATCCCGGGCCAACGAGGGTGAAATGGAGACGATGATGCAGGCTTGGCGCATTCCGGCAATTGCCGCTGCGGTCGCCGTGGTCGGATGCCTCAGTGGTCCGGCGGCCGCTCAGCTCGACAGCGCGCGCGACACGGTGAACCGGACGACCGCGGAAGGTGCTCAATCCCAGGAGCGGATTGACGATATCGCGGGCGATACGGAAGAACTGGTGCGGAACTATCGCGGCGTGCTGCGCGATATCGAGGAGCTGCAGGGGTATAACCAGCAGCGCCGTGAACTCATCGAAGCCCAGATGGCGGAGATGGACTCGATCCGCGAACAGATCGAGCGGGTGAAGACCATTGAGCGTGACATCGTGCCGCTCACCCTGCGCATGATCGAAGGGCTGAAGCTCTTCGTGGACTTGGATGTGCCTTTCCTGATCGACGACCGGCAGTCGCGCATTGCCCGTCTTGAGGAAGTCATGGGCCGGTCGGACGTGACCATCGCGGAGAAGTTCCGCTTGGTCCTCGAAGCGTACCAGATCGAAAATGACTACGGCCGCACCATTGAGGCGTATACGGCTCAGTTCGGTGAAGGCGCTGATCGCCGGGAAGTGGACTTCCTGATGATTGGCCGCGTGGGCTTCTACTACCAGACGCTCGATCGGGAAGAGACCGCCATCTGGAACCAGACGGATCGTCAGTGGGAAATCCTTGACGACAGCTATTCCGGCAATGTGCGCACCGCCATGGACATGGCGCGTGAGTTTATCCCGCCGGAACTGCTGATCCTGCCCATCTACGGCCCCACCGAGGGCGGTAGCCGCGAAGTCTCCGTGACCGAGATCGTGCCGCCGGCACCGGTGGTGGAAGAGCCCGCGGAAGACGAGGCCGAGGATGCCGCCGACGGCGAAGACACCACCGAAGAGGATGCGGCCGGCGAAGCCGGTGATGACGCGGCCTCTGACAGCGAACAATCGAACTGATGGGGCGCCCAATGAAGAGCATCCTTCGTGTCTTTGGCATCACGTTCGCCGCAGCGGCGACGCTGATCCTTGCTGAGACCGCGGGCGTGTCTGTCGTCGGACCGCGCGCCGCGCAGGCTCAAGCCGAGCAACCTCTGACCCTCGACCAACTGCTCAATGCGGTGCGTCAGGGCCGGGTGCGGGAAAACCGCGAAAATCGCCAGCGGGAAGAACGCTTCCGTCGCGAACGCAGCGAGCAAAATCGCCTGCTGCAAGAAGCGGAAGCGGAACTGGACGCCGAGCGCGTCACCGCCGAGGAGCTTGAGGCCCAGTCTCAATCGAATGAAGAGCAAATCGCAGTGCTCCAGAATGAGCTGACCGATGCGCTCGGGGAAGCAGGTGAGCTGTTTGGTATTGTGCGCCAGGTTGCGGCCGATACCCAGGCGCAGCTGCAGACCTCGCTGGTCAGCGCTCAGCACCCGAACCGGGGGGATCAGCTTGATGTGCTGACCCAGGGCCGCGTGCTGCCGACCATCGAACAGCTGGAACTGCTGTGGGCCGTGCTGTTTGAAGAAATGATCGAGCAGGGCAAGACCGTGTCGTTTGACAGCGAATATGCCCAGCCCGATGGGAACTTCGTCTCTGGCTCTGTGGTGCGGGTCGGTCCGTTCACCGCCATGCGCCAAGATACCGGCGACTTCCTGGCCTATAACGACGAAACGGACTCGCTCAACCTGCTGGCGCGCCAGCCGGGGGCCCGCTTCACCAATGCGGCTGGCCGTCTGGTCGACGCGGATGCGGGTGTGCTGAGCGATGCGGCTATCGACCCCTCCCAGGGCCAGATCCTCAGCCTGCTGGTTCGCACGCCGAGCCTGTATGAGCGCGTCGATCAAGGTCGGGAGATCGGTTACGTCATCATCGGCCTTGGTATCGTCGGCATCATCCTGGCTGTCATCCGCTTCATCTCGCTCCTGATCACGGGGCTGCGGGTGCGGGCTCAGATGCGCGCCATCGACAGCCCGAGCACGGGGAACCCGCTGGGGCGCATGCTGAAGGTCTACGACGACCAGATCTCTTCCGGTGTGGACGAGGAAACTCTGGAGCTGAAGCTCGACGAGCAGTTCCTGAAAGAGAAGCCGCGTCTGGAGTGGGGTCTCAGCATCATCAAAGTGCTGGCTGCTGTGGCGCCGCTGCTCGGCCTGCTTGGTACAGTGACTGGGATGATCGTGGTGTTCCAACAGATCACGCTGTTCGGCACCGGTGATCCCAAGCTGATGGCGGGCGGTATTTCGCAAGCCCTCATCACCACGGTGCTGGGTCTGGTGGCAGCCATTCCGCTCTTGCTGCTGCACGCCCTCACCGCCGGCCGCGCCAAGGAGATCGAACAGGTCCTCGAGGAGCAAAGCGCCGGTCTGGTGGCGGCACGTGCCGAAGGCCGCAAGCGGGCCGAAGGCTAACGCGGACGAGCTTGATGGCGGATCTTCCGAGCCGGGAAGATCCGCCATCCCGACCCGCCACCGTCGTGGCTATGCCTTGATGGGCATGGTTTACGGGATTGGTGTCGGCCCGTGGGCACTGAGGAAGCCGGATCATGGAAGACCTGCTGAATACTCTGAATCCCCTGGTGATCTTCACGAGCCTGCGTGACTTCGTGGAGCGGGGCGGCCCGGTGCTGCTGTGGATCGCGGGGGTGACACTCATCCTCTGGACGCTGATCCTGGAGCGGTACTGGTATTTCTTCGCGGTACTGCCGCGCACGCGGAGCCGGATCCTGTCCTATTGGTCGGACCGTGCGGACCATTCCACCTGGAAGGCGCACCAGATCCGGACCCAGTTGATTTCTGAGGTGAAGGTCGAGACCAGCGAATATCTCGGCTTCATCAAAACGCTTGTGGGCGTGGCGCCCTTCTTCGGCCTCCTGGGCACCGTGACCGGCATGGTCGAGGTGTTCGACGTGATGGCCCTGACGAGCGGCAGTAACGCTCGCGCCATGGCCTCCGGCGTGTCCCGGGCCACGATCCCCACCATGGCTGGCATGGTGGTGGCGATCTCGGGCGTGTATTTCGTCACTGCTTTGCAGAACCGTGCGAAGAATGCGGTGGACGGAGTATCCGCTGCTCTTGAAATTCACCCCATGACCGAGCGGGAAGCCTGGACCGGACGCACCGGCGGCTCCACTCGGAAGCGGGGCGGCCAGCCGGAAGACAACGAAAACGCCATCGACCTGACGCCGATGCTCGACATTGTCTTCATCATGCTGATCTTCTTTATCGTGACGGCGGTGTTCATCCGCGAAACCGGGATTGAGGTCGAACGGCCAGAGGCTGTAACCGACCAGGATAAAAACCGGATCGCGGTGCTGGTTGCGGTCGGCGCGGACAACGAGATCTTCATGGATGGTCGTGAGGTCGAACTGCGTGGTGTGCGTGTGGCCATTGAACGTCTACGGACGGACAACCCGACCGGGTCGGTGGTGATCCAGGCGGATGAAGGGGCAGACACCGGCATTGTGGTGCAGGTGATGGATCAGGCCCGTCTGGCGGGCGCGCCGGAAGTCGCCGTGGCGACGAAGCAGGAATAAGGGCGGGGAGCAATGAGCATCATTCGACTGGCAATCAGTCTGGTTCTTGGCTTCCTCGTCGCGGTCGGGCTCTTCATGTTTATGCAGATCCTGATCGAGCCGGACAATGAGCGCCCGGAAGACCCTGAGGACGCGCCTGCGATTGAGATTACGCGGGCTGACCGCAACGAAGATCTCAATGTGCGTGACCGGGACCTGCAGCGCCCGCAGCAGCAGGATCGCCCGCCGCCGCCGCCACCGCCGGCCCCGCAGCAGACCACCCGCCCCAATATTGGCGGCTCGTCCATTGGTCTGCCTCGGGCGCAAGTGGATATCGGCAATCTCAGCGGTGCGGTCGTGCTGGACCGAGATCCCCAGCCGATCGTGCGGATCCCGCCGCAATATCCGCGCCGGGCCGCGGAGCGGGGTCAGGAAGGTTATGTGGTGGTGGAATTCACCATCACAACGGACGGGTCTGTGGCCAATCCGGTCGTGATTGAATCCTCGTCGTCGATCTTCGAGCGTGAAGCGCTCCGGGCCGTGGCAGGCTGGCGGTATAATCCGCAGATCGTGAATGGCGAACCCATCGACCGAGCGGGCGTGCGGGTGACCATCGACTTCCGCCTGGAAGACACGCGCTAAGGGCGCGCGGAGCGGAAGCGCAAATCAGGCGACGGGGCAAACGGTCCCCTCCGCCACGATATGATGAAGCGGCGGCGCGGACTCCGGTGGCAGGCGCAAGCCGGACCGGGGAAGCAGCGAGGACCGGACAGGTCCAGGAGGGTGTTGGATGGCACGGGCGGATCAGAGGCAACAGTCTGGAAAGCGCGCGGGCGTACTCGCCCTGGCGGGCGCGGCAGCGTTGGCCGTCTTTGCGCACGGGGTGGAGCCGCTGGCGACGGGCACGGCGCCCCTCGCGCTCACCGGCACTGCGCTCGCCCAGAACGAGGGCGTCACCACCAGTAAAGCCGTTTACGATGCGTATATCGAAGCGCAGGAATTTCTCGACAACGGCGACGCCAATGCCGCCGCCCGTCGGATCCGACAAGTGTTGGACTCCGGCGACGAGCTCAATGCGCTCGAGCAGGGTATTCTCTACCGCTTCCTTGCCAATGTGGAATTGGAGCGCGAGCGCTATCCCCAGGCCATTGATGCTCTGGAGCGGGCCGTGCGCAGTGGCGCGTTTGAAGGGCCGCAGCTTGCCGAACTCTATTTCTTCATGGGCGGTCTGTACCTGACCGTGGAGCGCTACGACGAAGCCATCCAATCACTGCAGCGTTTCTTTGATTTGGCCGAGACGCCCAATGCAGCGGCCTATTACCTGCTGGCGCAGGCCTATGCGGTGCAGGAACGCTGGCGCGATGCTCTGCAGCCGGCTCGGCGGGCGGTGGAGCTGTCGGAAACCCCCAATGAGGGCTATCTGCGCCTTCTCGCGGCGGCCTACATCAATCTTGAGGATTGGCGCACCGCCGTGCCGCTTCTGGAGCGGATTGTCCGTCTGTTCCCGACCAAGGATGAGTATTGGCAGCAGCTGGCCGCCGGGTATCAGGAACTCAATCGCGCTCGTGATGCCTATGCGGTGCAGGAGTTGCGCTATCAGCAAGGCTTCCTCGATAACGGCTCGGACATTGTGATCCTGGCCGATCTGCACGCCTTCTATGGGTATCCGTATAAGGGCGCGCGTCTTTTGGCGACGGAAATGGAACGGGGCCGCGTTGAGCGCACCTCGGAGAACCTGGAGCGCCTCGGGAATTATTGGCTCGGCGCGCGCGAATACACCCGCGCCCGCCGCGCACTCATTCAGGCCAGTGAGCGAGGCGGCACGGGCCGTTTGGATTTCCAAATCGCCGGTACGTTTGCACAGGATGAAGAGTGGGAGCAGACCGAGCGTTATCTGCAGCGGGCGCTGCGCCGTGGCGGTCTCAGCGGGACCCAGCGGGCGAATGCGTGGCTGCTGCTTGGCCATGCCCGCAACAATCTGGGCCGTCGCGCCGCCGCCATTCAAGCGTTTGAGAACGCAGCGGAATTCCAAACCACCCGCGATGACGCGGAAACCTGGTTGACCTTCTTGCGCAATCAGATCGCCATTGAGCGCCAGCAGCAGTTGGTGACTGCGGTCGAAACGCTGAACATCATGCTGGATCGCAGTTCCAATGCGCTCACCGATCTGGAAGCGCTGGAAAACACGTCCATTGATGCTCTGGCAGCGGCTCGCCGGGCCCGTGATGCGGATACGGATCAATCCCGCCAGCGGGCGCTGCAGGAATACAATATCCGTGTGGAACAGGCTGAAGCCATTCTCGATCGCCAGACGCCGCAAATGGCCGAGGACATGGAACCGAGCATGACGGCCATTGAAGCGGTGCGGCAGTTGGATATGGATTCGCCCACCGAACAGGCCGTCAATGAGCTGGAAAGCATGATTGCCGAGCGGGAGCGGATCTTGGCGACGGCTCGAGCCAACCTGAACCGCGCCAACGAAATCATCCTCTTCATCAATGGGGCCGGTCCGGATCCGGATGTGGTGAACCCGGAAGGGGAAGAAGGCGAGGCCGAGGACACGCCTGCTGAGGGCGGGGATGCCGGCGATGCGGACGCAACCGATTCCGACGCACCAGACGGTGAAGAGGCGGATGAGGCTGACGCGGCGGAAACCGCTGATGGCGAAACCGCCGAAGACGAGGCCGGCGACACCGAGACGGAAGAACAGCCGCAATAACACGGCGCCTCTCGGGCGGAATAGAACGCGACGTCAAAACACCGGGCCAGATGACAATCGGCCCGGTGTTTTCATTGGTGCACCATGACGAGGGGCGGCCCCGGCGCGGCTGACGCCCTCCCTGATTCGCTTTAGGGCTGATCCAAAGTCATGAGGGCGAAGGCAAAGACCTGGGCGGTTTCGCGCAAGTGTTCAAAACGGCCGGCGGCCCCGCCATGGCCAGCCTCCATATAGGTCCACAGCAAGGTCAGCCCGTCATCCGTCCGCCGATCGCGCAGGCGGGCAACCCATTTGGCTGGCTCCCAATACGTGACACGAGGATCGCTCAGGCCGCCCGTGGCCAGAATGTGCGGATAAGCCTGCGCGGTGACCTGATCATAGGGCGAGTAGGATTCGATATAGTCATATGCTTCTTCATCCGTAATCGGATTGCCCCATTCGGTCCATTCTGGCGGTGTCAGCGGCAGGTCCGCATCGCTGATCGTGGTCAGCACGTCCACGAATGGCACTTCGGCGATGATGCCGCGAAACAGGTCTGGGCGCAGATTGCTCACCGCACCCATCAACAGGCCGCCGGCACTGCCGCCTTGGGCGACGATCCGGCCCGGCGCCGTATAGCCTGCGGCGATGAGACCTTCGGCGGCTGCAATGAAATCCGTAAAGGTGTTCTTCTTACGGAACAGCTTACCATCCGTGTACCACCGATAACCCATCTCCATGCCGCCGCGAATATGCGCCGTTGCGGTGACCAAGCCTCGATCCGCGAGCGATAGTGCCGCGATGGAAAAACCCGAAGGCATGGAAATGCCGTAGCTGCCATACCCGTAAAGCAGCAGCGGCGCCGTCCCGTCCGCAGTGACATCCGCCCGGTGGAGCACGGTCACCGGCACTTGCGTGCCGTCCGGCGCGGTCACATGCAGGCGCCGGGTGACATAATCGGCCGGGTCGTGGCCGCTTGGCACCTCTTGGGTCTTGCGCAGCACGCGGTCTCGCGTGGCCATGTCATAATCGAAGACCTGCGTCGGGGTTGTCGGCGAGGCATAGGTGTAGCGCAACATCGATGTGGCGAATTCATAGCCGCCGGCCAGCGACAGGGCGTAAGCTTCTTCCGCCAGCGCAATCTCATGGGATTCCCCCAGGGCGCCGTCCTCATTGAACGCTGTGATCACGATGCGTGGCAGGCCCGCCTGACGCTCTAGGCGCACCAGGTGATCCTGGTACAGATCAAGGCCGAGAATCAACCGTCCGGCCTCATGGGGAACGATCTCCTCCCAGTGCGAGTCATCTGGTGTCTTGATCGGCGCGCGCATGATGCGGAAATCCTCCGCCCCGCCTGAGTTTGTGAGAATATAGAACCACGCGCCCCGGTCTGAGAGGGAATACTCATGCCCTTCCCGGCGCGCTGCCACCAGGCGAAGATCCGCCTGTGGCGTGTTCGCCTCCACCAGGTGAATTTCACTGGTCTGATGATCATGTGCATTGATCAGCAGAAAGCGACGGCTCTCGGTCAAACTCACCGAGACGTAAAAGGCCGGGTCATTCTCCCGATAGAGCAGTGTGTCCTTGGAGGGATCCGTACCCAATCGGTGCAGCCACACCGTGGACGGTCGGTGATTATCGTCGAGACGAATATAGATGAGGCCCGTGCTGTCCGGTGTCCATAGGACAGTACCCGCCGTATTCTCGATGCGATCGGTCAGGTCGGCTTGGGTCGTCAAGTCCCGCACGAAGATTGTATAATATTCCGACCCTTGCGTATCGGTCGCATAGGCCAGGCACTGATGATCCGGGCTATGCAGACTATCGCCCAGATTGAAGTAGGCATGGCCCTTGGCCAGCGTATCTGCGTGCAAAAGCGTTTCCACCTGCGCGCCTTGCGGATCATCTCGTGGACCACGGCACAGCACCGGATACTGACCACCCGTCTCATAGCGGGCGAAATACGCATAAGGGCCGTCGGCCATCGGCACGCCGTCGTCCTGCTCTTTGATCCGGCCTCGCATTTCTTGATACAGCGTTTCCTGCAATGCCTCCGTGGGGGCGAGGATGGTTTTGGTATGAGTGTTTTCGGCCTCCAGATGGGCGCGCACATCGGCGCGCAGGCGGCTGGGGTCCTGCATCACAGCCTGCCAGTTATCATCGCGCAGCCAGTAATACTCGTCCGTACGCGTGCGGCCATGGGCGCCCAGGCTGTGGGGGCGTTTGTCCGGGACGGGCGGGGAGGCGCTCATGACAGTCCTTTCATACTGGGCAGATTGGGTCTTGCGGCTGGTCCGCAGCGCAAGGCGCAATCCTGACAGAGATCGGGAAGATGTGTATGATGGCTCACGATTTGGCCTTGCGAAAGGGGAAACCGTTCATGCCATTCCAGCCTGCCTTCCGCCTGCCCGTGTCCACTGCCGCTCTGTTTGGGGCGGCCATGGCGCTGTCTCTGCCGGCCGCTGCCGGCCCTAATGCGTTCACCCGCGATCCGGCCGCGACCTATGACGCGCAGACCGGGTTGCGATTGCCCGAAGGTTTCCGGGCCACCGTCTTTGCCCGTGATCTGGGTACGGCGCGTCACGTGGTGGTGCGCGATAATGGCGATGTGTTCGTGAATCTGATGGACGGTGATGCGGGCGAGAGCGTCGTGGCCTTGCGCGACACCGATGGCGACGGGGTCGCCGATGTGAACGAGACATTTGGCGACCAACGGGGCACAGGAATCGATATTCGCGGTGACTGGCTTTATGTGTCGTCGGACAGCGCGGTGGTGCGCTACCGCCTGGGCGAGGGGCTGACGCCGGAGGGCGCGCCCGAGACCATCGTGTCCGGCTTTCCCGACCAGCGTGCGCACCGCGCCAAGAGTTTTACCTTTGATGCCGATGGTCACATTTATGTGAATCAGGGTGTGCCCTCCAACGCCTGTCAGCAGGAGATCCGGACACCGGGCTCGCAAGGTCGGCGTCCGTGTCCGGAGAATGTGCGCTCGGGTGTGTGGCGGTTCGATGCGGACACCACCGGCCAGGATCAAATGGCGGACGGGTTGCACTTCGCCACAGGCCTGCGTCATTCCGTAGCCATCGATTTCAATCCGCTGGCGGGGCACGTGTATGTGGTTCAGCACGGGCGCGATCAACTGAATACGCTGTTCCCGGATTTGTACGATGCGGGCGATAATGCGGAATTGCCAGCCGAGGAAATGCACTTGCTGGAGGCCGGCCATGACGCGGGCTGGCCCTACTCCTATTATGATGGCCGCAAGGACGTGCGTTTTGTGGCGCCGGAATATGGCGGGGACGGAAAGCAAGCCACCGATCCGGGCCTGTATGCCGAACCGATCCAAACCTTCCCGGCGCACTGGGCGCCCAATGATCTGCTGTTCTACACCGGGGATGCGTTCCCGGAGGTGTTCCGGGGCGGGGCCTTCGTGGCGTTCCATGGTTCGTGGAACCGGGCGCCGCGCCGTCAGGGCGGCTATAATGTGGTGTTCCAGCCCTTTGATGGGGCTCAGCCCAAAGGGGACTGGGGCGTCTTTGCCGATGGCTTTGCCCAAGGGCAAATCAACAGCCCCGGCGATGCGGACCACCGGCCCACGGGGCTTGCTCAAGGGCCTGACGGTGCTCTCTACATCGCCGATTCTCGCGAAGGCTATATCTGGCGGGTAACCTATGGCGGGGTCGCTCAGTGAAGCACCTGCTCATGATGCTGACGGTGGCGGCGGGAATGGCTGCCGCCACCACACCGGTCCTGGCGGATCCACCGGAGGACGCGGCGAGCGCGGGGGAGAGCCTCTACGCTCGGCACTGCCTGGTTTGTCATCAAGCAGATGGCAGCGGTGTGCCAAACATGCAGCCCGCCTTGCGTGACAGCTTGATCGTGACTGGTGATCCGGGCGTGGCCATCCTCTGGGTGCTGATGGGCACGCCGCCGGGGGCGGATACAGGTCTCAGCCTCTGGGCCAATGCCATGCCCGGCTTCACGCATCTGAGTGATGCGGAGATTGCCGCCATCGTCACTTACATGCGCCGTGACCTCTCCCATGAGGAGCCGGTGCACGATGCGGCAGTGACCCCCGCCCAGGTCGCGGCGGAACGCGGGGCGCTCGACTTCTGACACGGACAAAAAAACGGGGAGCCTCAAGCTCCCCGTTTCGCGTCGTCGAGATGCGGCAAGACCTCATCAATACGCGTCGAGCATTTCCCCCGGCGGGACATGGCGCAGAGCATGGCCGTTCATGCAGTACCGCAGCCCCGTGGGCGGTGGTCCGTCTGGGAACACATGCCCCAGATGCGAACCGCATCGGGCACAAAGGATTTCCACCCGGCGCATGCCGAAGCTGAGATCTTCCTTTTCCTCCACCACATGCGGAGCGATAGGGCGCCAGAAGCTGGGCCAGCCGGAGCCGGACTCATACTTCGTGTCCGCCCCATAGAGCGGCAAGCCGCAGGCCGCGCATACATAGGTGCCCGGGTCGTTGCTGTCAGAATAGGGGCCAGAGCCTGCCCGTTCCGTCCCATGTTGCCGCATGATCTGGAACTGAATGGGTGAGAGGATCTCTCGCCATTCCTCGTCCGTGCGGATGATCTTCTCGATCATAGTCCGTGTCCTAACCACCTTAGCTGTTGTAGACAATCGAGATGGTTTCCGCGATGCAGGCCGGGCGCTCCTGGCCTTCAATCTCGATCGTGATCTCTGCGATCATCTGCAGCCCGCCCGCTTTAGGTTCCACCGAAAGCAGTTTCTGGCGCGCCCGCACCCGGCTGCCTGTGGGCACCATATTGGTGAAGCGCACCTTGTTGCAGCCATAGTTGATGCCCCGGGTCACGCCATCCACGCGCATGATCTGCGCCCCCAGCCAGGGGATCAGCGACAGCGTCAGATAACCATGGGCAATGGTGGTGCCGGTGGGCAATTCGCGCGCGGCCCGTTCCTCATCGATATGGATCCATTGGTGGTCGCCAGTGGCATCGGCGAACAGGTTGATCCGCTCTTGCGTGATCTCCACCCAGTCGGACGCACCGATTTCCTGGCCTACGTAGCTTTGCAGGTCGTCATAAGCGATGGTTTTCATGGTCCTGATCTCCCTTCACACGATCCGCGAGTCGCGGTTGCCCCAATACTGATCCCGCAACAACCGCTTGTACAGCTTGCCGGTGGGGTGGCGCGGCAGTTCTTCCAGAAAATCCACTGAGCGCGGACATTTGATCGCACTCAGTGCGGCACGGCAGAAGGCAATCAGCTCTTGTTCCAACTCCGGCCCCACATCGGCCATGTCCATGGGCTGTACAACGGCCTTCACTTCTTCGCCAAATTCTTCATTCGGCACACCGAACACTGCCACATCAGCGACTTTCGGGTGGGTGATGAGCAGGTTCTCCACTTCCTGGGGATAGATGTTCACCCCACCGGAAATGATCATATGGGCCTTGCGGTCAGTCAGGAACAGATAGCCGTCTTCATCCACATAACCGATATCGCCCAGCGTGCTCCAGCCTGAGGCGTTGCGGCTCTCCGCCGTCTTGTCGGGGGAGTTGTGATATTCGAAGACGGGGCCATTGGCAAAGAAGATCGTGCCCGGCTCGCCCGGTGGCTGTTCCGTGCCGTCTTCGTCCAGAATGTGGATCTCGCCCAGCAGCGCCTTGCCCACCGAGCCCGGCCGTTCTAGCCATTCTTCCGGGCTGATGGCGCAGAAACCATTGCCTTCCGTACCCGCATAATATTCGTAGATCACCGGCCCCCACCAATCGAGCATCTGCTGTTTGATCTCGACGGGGCAGGGGGCGGCGGCATGAATGGCGACGCTCAGGGAGCTGACATCAAAGCTCGTGCGTACGTCTTCGGGCAGTTTCAGCATCTTGACGAACATGGTCGGCACCCACTGGCTGTGGGTAATGCGATGGCGCTCGATGAGGCGCAGGGCATCTTCCGCCTCGAATTTCTCCATCACCACCACGGTGCCGCCCAGGCGCTGGACCGCCATGCAATAGCGCAAGGGCGCCGCGTGATAGAGGGGGGCAGGCGACAGATACACCGTGTCTTGATTGAAGCCATAGAGAAACTGTGTCAGCGCCAAAAGCGGGTTCGGCGCATCGATGGGCTCGCCGGTCAGTGGCACTTTGATGCCTTTGGGGCGGCCCGTGGTGCCGGAGGAATAGAGCATGTCCGCGCCGGCTGTCTCATCGGCGATCGGCGTCACCGGCTCGCCGTCGCGCAAGGTTTCATAAGCGTTGTAGCCATCAATCGCACCGCCCACGCTCAACCGTGTGCTGACATTAGGCATCAGTGCCACCATGTTCCGGGCAACCGGTTCAAGGGCTTTGGATGTGATAAAGACTTTCGCCCCGCAATCGCCGATGATGTAATCGACTTCCGCCGCGGTCAGGCGTGATGAGATGCATGCATAGTAAAGACCCGCACGCTGTGCCGCCCAGCAGATCTCCAGGAAACGCGCCGTGTTGTCCATGAAGATGGCGATGCAGTCGCCGGCCGAGAGACCAAGGCGGCGGAATAGATGCGCCCCCTGATTGGCGCGTTCCTCAAGCTGCTGATAGGTGACGGTTTCCAGGCTGCCGGCCATAACATAGGCGGCTTTGCCGGGCGTGTCTTTGGCGTAGGCGCGAGGGTGCATAGAGGCTCCTCCTAATCTTATCAAAACAGGTCGTCAATCAGGTTGTCCGCACGCGGTCAGGCTGTCGCGGCACTCCGACCCCGGATCATATCCGCGACCTTTTCGGCAATCATGATCGTTGGCGCGTTGGTGTTGCCGGAGACGAGCCGCGGCATCACAGATGCATCAATGACTCGCAGGCCCTCAATGCCGTGGACTTTCAGATCCGCACCCACCACGGCCATGGGATCATCCGCTGGCCCCATTTTACAGGTTCCCACAGGGTGATAGATGGTGCCGCCGGTCTCGCGCGCGAAGGCCAGAAGCTCATCGTCGCTTTGCAGGGCTGCGCCCGGCGTCAGTTCCTCACCGCGATACGGATCCATGGGTGTTTGCTCCACAATCCGCCGCCCCCAGCGCAGGCCCTCGACGATCGTCTGTTGATCCAGCGGATCGCTGAGGTAATTGGGCACAATGGCTGGGTGCAGGGCGGGATCCGCGCCACGAATATGCACCGTGCCGCGGCTTTCCGGGCGCAACTGACAGGGCGCGGTCGTCAGCCCCGGGAGGGATTCGAGCACCATCTCCTGTTCGTTGGTGAGTTTTTCCATATCCATCGTGGCGGGCAGGATGTGGAACTGCACATCCGGCGTGGCCAGGTCCGGCCGGGTCTTCACGAAGGCATAAAGATGCGCCGCGCTTAAGGTGAGCAGGCCAGTGCGGGCGAAGAGATACTTGAATATCTCCTTCAGGAAGGACAAGCCCTGCATCTGGTCATTCACGGTGACGTTTTGGGTGATGCGGTGGCGCACGCCCACCACATAGTGGTCCTGAAGGTTTTCACCGATGCCGGGCAAGGCGTGAACCACGTCGATCCCATGGGCGCGCAGCACCTCGGGCCGTCCGATCCCGGACAGTTCCAGCACCTGCGGGGAGTTGATGGCGCCACCGCTTAGGATGACTTCGCGCCCCGCCCGCGCTTCGATCACTTTGGAGCCTTGCTGATAAGCCACACCCACCGCGCGCTTGCCGTCCATCAGCACCCGTTGCACCAGCGCGCCAGTTTCGACCTGCAGGTTGGGGCGGCTCTTGGCTGGATCGAGATAGGCCGTCGCGGCACTCCAACGCCGGCCGTTTTTCACGGTGAGCTGATAATAGCCGATGCCTTCCTGGTCACCCGCATTGATATCTTCATTATGCGGAAGGCCCGCCGCGACACCCGCTTCGATCATGGCGTCGCTGACCGGGTTCGTTGTCGTGGGGTCGGACACGTTCAACGGTCCGTCCGTGCCGTGATACGCGTCGCTGCCGCGCTCCTGGTGCTGAGATTTTTTGAAGTATGGCAACACGTCGTCATAGCCCCAGCCCGGATTACCGAGCTGGCGCCAACCGTCATAATCTTCCGCTTGGCCGCGCACATAGAGCAGGCCGTTAATTGAGCTGGAGCCGCCGAGCACCTTGCCCCGGGGCCAGGTATGAGTGCGCCCGTCCGCGTCGGCTTCCGTTTCATAAAGCCAGTTAATGTCCGGATCTTTCAGCGTCATCGCATAGCCGACCGGCACATGAATCCACAGGCTTGAGTCCCGCCCCCCCGCTTCGAGCAGCAGGACCCGTGTGGTGGCGTCCTCGGTCAAGCGGTTGGCGAGCACACAGCCCGCCGAGCCCGCACCGACAATGATATAGTCATACATGGCGTTTCCCTTGCCCCGTCTGTGACGGTTTGCGACCCAGTCATGGTACCGCCAGCCCGTTGACGGGTTCTGGCCCGGGCGCTGCTGCGGTGTGCCGCGCGGGCTGGGCGGTGCGGGGGCGTTCACCCGCCGTCCTTTCCACGCCATGATAGGAACACGCGCCACGGGGCGTAAAGCCCGCACGAATCATCAAAGCATGGGAGGATTGCTGATGGGGTACGAGCACATTGCCTATGAGGTGGAGGACAAGGTCCTCACCCTCACGCTCAACCGGCCCGATAAGCTGAACGCGTTCACTGAAACCATGATGACCGAGATGATTGACGCCTTCGACCGCGCCGATGCGGACGATAGTGTGCGCGCGATCATCGTGACAGGGGCGGGCCGCGCCTTTTGCGCCGGCGCGGACTTATCGGCCGGGGCTGACACCTTTGACTATGAAGCCCGCGGCGGGAGCCGCAGCGGCGCCACCTCGGACGGCAAGATCGACTATTCAGACCCGCGTGTGCGCGACGGCGGAGGCCGGGTGACGCTGCGTATTTTTGAATGTCTGAAGCCGGTGATCGCAGCGGTCAATGGTCCCGCCGTCGGCGTCGGCGCCACCATGCAACTGCCCATGGATATCCGCATCGCGGCCGATACGGCCCGCTTCGGCTTTGTCTTTGCCCGGCGCGGTGTGGTGCCGGAGGCCTGTTCGAGCTGGTTCCTGCCGCGTGTGGTCGGCATTTCCCGAGCGCTGGAGTGGACCTATTCGGGCCGTGTGTTTTCTGCCCAGGAGGCTTATGAAGGCGGCCTCGTGCGCCAGCTGTTCAAGCCCGAAGAGCTGATGGACGCTGCCCGCGCCATCGCTCGGGAAATCGCCGATAATACGTCCGCCATTTCGGTGGCGCTGACGCGGCAGATGATGTGGCGCATGCTCGGCGCCGATCACCCCATGGAAGCCCATAAAGTGGACAGCCGCGGCATTTTCGCAACGGGCCGTTCGGCGGATGCGCGCGAAGGCGTGGTGTCGTTCCTGGAGAAACGTCCAGGCGATTACACCCTGAAAGTGAGCCAGGATATGCCGGACTTCTTCCCCTGGTGGGGCGAGTATCCCTATCGCTGACGCTTGCTTAGGGGCAAAGCCCAGATTAAGGACTCGTAAAGGGCTCGCGTCTGAGCCCTTTACGATCCGTCCCGGGCGTGGCGGATCGCGGCTCTTTCAGCGGCGGACGTGATCTGCCGCACCGCTCGACCTGCAAGAGGTCGGGCGCTTTTCTGGCACCGGTTCCGCGCCTCGGTGCCGTGGGGGAAATCAGATCCATGCATGAGGTCGTGCTCACGGTGCTGGCCGTGGCCTCCCTGCTGGGATTCGTGAGCTTGCTGCTGCCGCTGGCGCGCCGGCTCGACGTGCCTTACACGGTGCTGCTCGCCGTGGTGGGGGTGGGCATCGGCTTTGCGGTGCAGATGGACTGGGATGAAGGCGGTGGGGCGGGGAATTTCATCTCCGCCATTCGCCAGCTCAACCTGTCTTCCGATGCGTTTTTGTATCTGTTTCTGCCGCCATTGCTGTTCGCGGCCGGACTGGGCGTGAATGTGCGTCGCCTCATGGATGATATGGGGCCGGTGCTGTTGCTCGCCGTTGTCGCGGTGGTCGTGTGCACCGGGCTTGTGGGCTTTGCGGTGTCGCTGGTGGCGCCAGAGGTGGGCCTGGTGGCGGCGCTGCTGCTGGGGGCGATTGTCGCGACCACGGATTCCGCCGCCGTCGTGGCCATCTTCCGCGACATCGGTGCGCCCGCGCGCCTGTCGATCATTGTGGAAGGCGAGAGCCTGTTCAACGACGCCGCCGCCATCGCCATTTTCGTGGTGCTGTTGGCGATGCTCACCGGCGGCGCCGAAGTCGGCCTGGCCTCGGGCATCGGGACGTTCTTTTACGGCATGATCGGCGGTCTGGTGTTCGGCTATCTGCTGGCGCGGGGCTTTGCGCTGATTATTTCGCGTCTGCGCGACGCGGCGCTGACCGAAATCACCCTGACCGTGGCGCTGGCCTATTTGGCCTTTGTGGGCGCCGAAGTGTACTTGCACGTCTCCGGCGTGATCGCTGTGGTGACGGCCGCCATTGTGATCAATGCCAGCGGCCAGACCATTGTGTCGCCGGGCACCTGGACCTTCTTGCGCTCCACCTGGGGGCTGTTGGAGTTCATTGCCGTCAGCCTGATTTTCACGCTGGCGGCCATGACCGCGCCGGCGACCCTGGCCGGCTTCACCGGGGCTGACCTGCTTGTCGTGCTCACGCTTTTCGCCGCCACCATTGTGGCGCGGGCATTGGTGCTCTATGGCCTCGCGCCGGGTCTGAGCCTTGTCAACATCTCCCAGCCCATTTCCGGGTCCTACAAGGCGGTTCTGGTCTGGGGCGGCTTGCGCGGCGCGGTGACGGTCGCGCTGGCGCTGGCCATTGCTGAAAACCCGGCCGTGCCACCGGAGATCCAGCGCTTCATTCTCGTTTCTGCCACAGGCTTTGTGTTTTTGACCCTGGTGGTCATGGCCCCCACCTTGCGCCCGCTCATGAGCGCCTTTGGCCTGACCGAACTCAGTGCCCGCGACAGCATTGTGCGCGATCGGGTGCAGAGCCTGGCGCGGGCCCGGGTGTCGGAAAAGATGCATGGCGTGGCGCGCAATCTGGGCCTGTCTGGCGCATTGAGCCCGTCCGAAGAGGACGCGGAGCTCGCCGCGCTCCCGGCGCTCGACGAGCGGGACCGGCGCCAGTTTGCCTTGGTGGCGCTGGCGGGTCGGGAGCGGGAGCTGTATCTTGATTACTTCCAGACCGGCATTCTCAACCGGCGGATCGCCGATCTGCTGCGCGCCCAGTCGGGGCGCCTGATCGACGCGGCTAAGACCGGCACGGTGGATCGTTATCTCGCCACCGCCATGGACGCGGTCGCCATCAAGATGCCGTTCAATCTGGCGCTCTGGCTCTATCATCGCTTGGGCTGGGCCGGACCGTTGAGTCAGGCCATTTCCGATCGCTTCGAAGTGCTGATCATCTCGCAATTGGCCTTGCGCGATCTGCGCCCCTTCATGCGCCAGCATCTGACCCCCATGGTGGGCGCGGGCATCGGCGCAGACGTGGAAGAGGCGCTTGACCGGCGCGAGGGCATTGTTGCGGGCCATCTGGAAGTGCTGGATGTGCAATATCCCAGCTATGCCGCCAGCCTGCGGGCGCAATATGTGGAGCGGGTGGCGCTTGGCTTTGAGCAGAGCGAGTATCGGCTCCAGCGTGATCAGGCCGTCATTTCCAATGAAGTCTATGAGGATCTGGAACAGGCGCGTCTGGCCCGCTCCCGGCGCTTAGAAGAGCGCCCGGAACTCGACCTGGGCTTGCGGCTTGCCTCCATGCTGCAACAGGTGCCGCTTTTCGCCAGTTTCGATGAGGCGGCGCTGGAGAAAGTGGGGCGCCTGTTGACCCCGCGCATCGCCGTGCCGGACGAAGTGATCATCCATGAGGGTGATCCGGGGACCTGCATGTATTTCATCGTCTCTGGTCGTGTCGAAGTGCGCTTCGAAGAGGACCGCATCACGCTCAATGATGGGGATTTCTTCGGCGAAGTGGCGCTCGTCACCCATGCCGCGCGCAACGCGGATGTGGTTGCCGTGGGCTTTTGCACGCTGCTCAGCCTGTCCAGTAGCCGTTTCCAGAGCCTGCTGCGCGCCAATCCCGCCTTGCGTGATCAGATCGAACGCACCGCCGAAGCGCGCCAGCACTGATCAGGGGGCATGGACTCAGGGGGCATGAAAAAAGCCCGCGGACTCATCCGCGGGCTTCCTGTCTCAGGCCAGGTGGCGGCGCTTACTCGCCGTTAAAAAACTCGCTCAAGTTGTCCTGCCACTCGGTGGTCAGTTCCGACACGCATTCGCCCGTTTCCATTTGCGAGGTCACAAGGCGTTGTACGCTCTCGACTGTTTCTTCCCAGTCGCTGCCGCGTTCCACCGTGTCCCAAGCGCGCTCCTGGGCGAGCATGCGGCACGGATCAGCGGTGCCGTAATAGGCAATGATGCCTACGATGATCGCGATGAAGAACAGCAGGATAAAGAGAATAATGCGCGACCAGTTGGTGCGCCCGCCCGAAGCCGCCATGGTGATCCCCTCTCAGATGGCCGGTTCGCGAAGTTCCGCCCCGCAGGCACCGATCAATCGATCGGGCCCTGGTCGAAGCGGTCGTTGAACAGGAAGTCCTGGCCGCGCTGGTCACGGCGGGTCTGTCCGCCGCAATTCACATAGCCCGCGCGCCAGCCTTGCTGGTAGCCCTCGTCGGTTTCAAACAAGGTCTGATTGCGGGTGACCGTGTCGCTGAAGCCTTCCACGCGCTGGTTGCCCGTGGTGCAGCCGTCGGTCCAGCCCTGCTGATAGCTGGCACTGTTGACGAGTGCGGGATCCGTGGAGTTGCCGCATGCGGTGACGAGACCGAGGATCATCAGTCCTGCGCCCGCGCGCAGCAGTCCGTTCAATGTGCGCTCAGCCATCGCCCTTCAGCCCTTTCAACCCTGCACCCACATCCGTGGGCTGCTCATTCATACGAGGCGCTCATACGAGGCGCTGGTTCTCTCGGGCGTGCCGCCCTGAACCTCCGTCCCCACGCCATGGCGTCCGCCACACCCCTACCGGGAGCATTTTACCGCTCGCCGGCCTGTGGAAAAGCAAGAAGTCCGCCAAGCCCGCACTGCCGCGCCAGCCGCCTCAGACCGCGACGCAGCATGCGCCAGAATAGCTGGTAAGGAAACCCGCTGCCTGCCCCAGAACCGCTTGGATGACAGAAAATCCCCAAGAGCGGCTTACTCTGCCTCGCGCTTTTAGTCGCCGCGTCGGGGCCAGACCTGAGAGCGCAGCCAACCCAGGACCGTGTTGTCCTGAAGCAGGATCCGGTAGAGCGCATCGGCGCGCGCGGCTCTGGCCTCGGGATCATTGTAAAGCGTGCGCCGGGTTACGAACGGGCCCGCTGGGTCGAGCATGCGCACCACCTTGGCCGGATTGCCAGCGGCGATAGCGTAGTCCGGCACGTCCCGCACCACGACCGACCCCGCACCCACCACCGCATGGCGGCCCACCCGCACACCCTTGCACAGAATGGCGCTGTCACCGATCCAGGCATTTTCCTCCAGCACCACCGGCGCGGTTTTGCCAGGGACCGACAGCCGGTCATAAAGGTCGTGCCAGTCCGCATCGCTGATCAGCACATTGCTGGCCAGCATAGCACCAGGACCGATGGTAATGCCGCTTGCCGATTGCAGCCGCGCTCCGGGTCCGATCAGCGCGTAATCCTCCACGGTGATCTCGCCCTGGCAGGTCTCGGTGCGCCATGTGGTGAAGCGCACGGGGGCTTCCGCCGTCGCGCGCATTTCCACATAAGAGCCCAGACGGACCCGGTCGCCGAACACATGCACGTGCCACGGCGCCTCCACATGCGGGGCGAGCCCCACCGCATCAAAGCTCGGCAGCAGGTAGTGCCGCATGTACCAAGCTTCGTAAGCGGCGAAGAGTGAGCGCAGCCAGTAAGGGCGATGATCGCGGCGCAAATCGGCGTATCCAATTGGAGAACCAAGACAAAAAGGCGACAAAGTCCCCTTGCCGCGAAGACTGGTCCAGTGTCAAGCATGCCACCGGATCTATGCCGCAGGATCTGCGCCGGTTGGCGCCGAAAACCCTTGGTGTTCCGGTAAGACAGCCCTACATGCACAAAAACGGGGCTGATTTGCCAAACGGGTAAGACCAAGACAGGTCGCATGAGGTCGGGTGCCGACGCGCCTGCGCACGCAATGGGGGAGGGGTCTCCGCCACCGTGCGCGGACACGCCGCGCCTAAGCTGTATGCGTAAGGTCAACGAAGCGTCGAAAAGGCTTCCGGCGAGCGTGGGGATTTGGCACCTTACGGTTGGGATACTTTGCAAAGCGGTGGGCACGAATGCTGTTAGCGGTGTTGTCTGGGTTTCTGCTGGCCGCTCTGGCGCCAGCGGCCTATGCCGGCTTGCGCTCGGGCGCGGGTTGGGTGCTGGCGGTGCTGCCGGCGGCACTGCTGGTGTATTTTACCGGCTTTGTCGGCCCGGTCGCCAATGGAGAGGTCTTGCGCGAAAGCCTCGCCTGGCTGCCGTCCCTGGGTGTCACCCTATCCTTCACAGTTGATGGGCTTAGCCTCGTCTTTGCCTTGCTGATCACCGGGATCGGCACGTTCATTATTGTTTATGCGGGCGGTTATCTTGGTGATCACCCGCATTTGGGGCGTTTCTACGCCTTTTTGCTAATGTTCATGGCCTCCATGCTCGGGCTGGTCTTGGCCGATAACATCATCACCTTCTTTATTTTCTGGGAGTTGACGTCGCTCACCTCCTTCTTGCTGATCGGCTTCAATCACCATAAGGCCGCCTCCCGCCGGGCCGCGGTGCAGGCGCTGGTGGTGACCGGCGGTGGTGGGCTGATCCTGCTCGCGGGCCTTTTGCTCATGGCCTCGATCGGCGGCAGCCTGGAGTTCTCGGAGCTGCTCAGCCAGGGCGATATCTTCCGCGACCATCAGCATTACACGCTGCTTCTGATCCTCATCCTGGGCGGGGCATTCACCAAATCGGCCCAGTTTCAGTTCCATTTCTGGTTGCCCGACTCAATGGAAGCGCCGACACCGGTCAGCGCCTACCTGCACTCCGCCACCATGGTGAAGGCGGGCGTCTATCTGCTTGCCCGCGTGCATCCGGCGTTGGGGGACACCGATCTCTGGATGACTATTCTGCCGGTGTTTGGCGGCGTGACCTTTATCGTGGGCGTGATCCTGGGGCTGCGGCAGACGGATCTGAAACTCATGCTCGCCTACACGACCGTGGCGAGCCTTGGGCTCCTGGTCATGTTGTTGGGGCTCGGCACCGAAAAAGCCGTCGTGGCGGCCGTGACGTATCTGATCGCCCACTCGCTGTTTAAAGGCGCCTTGTTCATGATCGCCGGTGGGATTGACCATTCCACCGGCACCCGCGACCGCACCCGGCTCGGCGGTCTCTGGGGCGCCATGCCAATCACGGCGGTGGCGTCGCTGCTGGCGGTCCTGTCCATGGCGGGTTTGCCGCCCTTTATCGGCTTCCTGGCCAAGGAAGTGATCTACGCCGGCACGCTGGCGCTGCCCACCCAAGCGGATCTGGTCACCTGGGTCGCGGTGGGCGGCAATATCATGATGGGCGCCATCGCCTTCCTGGCGGGGGTGGGCCCCTTTATGGGCACGAAGCCGGCTTATGAGCATGCACCTCACGAGGGGTCTTTGGCGCTCTGGATCGGGCCCATGGTGCTGGCCGTGCTCGGGCTTGTGTCCACCCTGGTGCTGGGGTTCACCGAGCATGCGGCGATCCTGCCCGCCGCCTCGGCCATCTGGGGCAGTGGGATCGACATCCATTTGCATCTGTGGGCCGGCATTAATATGCCGCTGATCCTGAGCATCATCACCGTGGTGGGGGCGTTGGCGCTGTTCTGGCTCGCCGGCCCGGTGACCCGGCTGCTGACCGCCGTGATCGACCGGCTCTGGGGGCCGGACCGGGGCTATGACCAGGCGTTGTGGGGGCTGCGGGCGCTGGCGCGGCTGATTACGGGCGTGCTTCAGACCGGTCGCTTGCGCAGCTATGTATTCATTACGGTCGCGACCTTCGTGGCCGCTGTCCTGATCCCCATGGCCGCGACCAATGCCTGGCCGGCGATCCCGGCCCTGCCGGAAGCGGACTTTTTCGTCTATGCGGTGTGCCTGCTGATCGTCGGCGGCGCGGTGGCGGTCTTGATCACCCCCTCGCGCCTGGAGGCGATCCTGCTTTTGGGCGTGGTCGGCGTGGCGGTGGCGCTCGTCTTCCTGCTTTTCGGTGCGCCTGATCTGGCGTTCACCCAGTTTATGGTGGAAATCCTGGCCGTGGTCGTCCTGGCGCTGATTATTCTGCGCCTGCCGGTGGACCGGAAGGACCAGCGCGGCCCACTCGCGGTGTTGCGGGACGCGACGGTGGCAATCGCCGCCGGGGTCTGCGTGACGTTGATCCTGCTCGCAATCACGGCCGAGCCGTTCGACGCGCGGTTGTCTGAGTATTTCGCCGCCAATTCCTATCCCGAAGCCAAGGGCCGCAACATTGTGAACGTCATTCTGGTGGACTTCCGGGCCCTTGATACCTTGGGCGAGATCGCCGTGCTGGTGATCGCCGGGATCGCCGGGCTTGCGCTGATCGGCGCCCGCGCGCTCGGGCGCCGGGAAACGGTCCGTGACAATGTGGTCACCGCGACCGACCCCGCCACGGTTCACCCCGCCACAGCTCGGACGTCCGGAGGACAGCGCGCATGAATTCGATCATTCTCCGGGTCACCACGCCGTTCATCGTCTGCCTGACCGTGGTGTTCTCCATCTTCGTCCTGTTTCGTGGCCATAACGAACCGGGCGGCGGGTTCATCGGCGGTCTGATCGCGGCGTCCGCCTTTGCCCTTTATTCGATCACCGACGGCCCGGCGGCCACGCGGCGCGCCATGGGCCTGCATCCCATGATCTATGCGGGGACGGGCCTGTTTTTGGCCGCGCTCAGCGGCCTCTTGTCGCTTTTTGCCGGCAAGCCGTTCCTCACGGGGCTCTGGTACATCCCGGAGATCGACGAAAACTTCAAATTGATCGCCACGCCGGTGCTCTTCGATATCGGCGTTTATCTGGTGGTGGTGGGGGCCGTGGTGGCTCTGGCGCTTGAACTGGAAGGAGAGGACTGAGTGGAACCGATACTCTCCGTCGTCGTCGGCATCCTGTTCGCCATCGCGGTTTATCTGCTGATGTCCCGGTCGGTGGTGCGCATCCTGCTCGGGGTGTTCACCCTCGGTAATGCGGCCAATCTGCTGATTTTCACGGCCGGCCGGCTCACCCGGGAGGTGCCTCCCTTGGTGCCCGAGGGCATGTATGTGCCGCCCATCGAACCCGCGATCGCCAATCCACTGCCCCAGGCGCTGATCCTGACCGCGATTGTCATCAGCTTTGCCCTGACCGTCTTCATCCTGATCCTGGCCTATCGCGCCTATGAGAGCCTCGGCACCGTGGATACCCACGACATGCGCGAGGCCGAGCCCAGAACCGCGGGGGAGGCGGACGTCCAATGACCGGCGTGTTCAGGGATTGGCTCGTCATCGCGCCGTCTGTCATCGCTTTGTTCGGCTTGGCGCTGTGTACCGTGTTTTGGCGCCGCCCCGCGGCGCAGGCGATTATCGGCATCTGGACCTGTTCGGCGATCCTGGCTTTGGCGGTACTTCTGGCCGCTGAAGTTTGGGCCACCGGCCCGGTGGCCATGAGCATGAGCAGTTGGCAGGCGCCCTTTGGAATCGCCTTCGCCGCGGACCGCTTCAATGCGGGGCTGGTGGTGGTGACCGCCGTAATCGGCCTTGTCATTGCCGTTTACGGTGTCGGGACCGTGGACGAGGACAGCCGCAGTTACGGCTTCTATCCCCTGTTGATCGCGCTCGTTTTCGGGGTGATCGGCGGCTTCCTCACGGCGGACATGTTCAATCTCTATGTCTGGTTGGAGGTGATGCTGATCTCCTCCTTCGGCCTTTTGGTGCTTGGGGGCTCGCGCGAGCAGATCGACGGCGCGGTGAAGTATGCGGTGGTCAATCTGGTGGCGACCACCTTTTTCCTCATTGCGACCGGGTTGCTCTATGGCGCCACCGGTACGCTTAATATGGCCGACCTCAGCCTGATCATTGGCGAGACCGGTATGACCGGCACGCTGACAGTGGTGGCCACGCTCTACCTGCTGGCGCTCGGCATGAAAGCGGCCGCATTCCCGCTCTTTTTCTGGCTGCCCGCGTCCTATCACACCCCGGCGCCGGCGGTGTCCGCGCTGTTTGCAGCTTTGCTGACCAAGGTTGGCGTCTATGCGCTGCTGCGGGTCTTCACCCTGGTGTTTCCGGTCACCGGCGGCTGGTGGGCGGAGGTGTTCCTGATTATCGCGGTCGCCACCATGCTGATCGGCGCCATCGGCGCGCTGGCTCAGTCGGATCTGCGCCGCATGGCGGCGTTCCTGGTGGTCTCAGGCATTGGCTACATGCTGGTCGGGCTGGGCCTGACCGGCCGGGAGAGCGCGGACGCGGCCATGACCGGGTCGATCATGTATGTGATCCATTCCATGGTGATCACGGCCTGCCTGTTCCTGGGCGTGGGCTTGGCGCGCCGGGTGGCGGGCTCGTCGGTGATTGGCGAGATGGGCGGGGTCTATGCCCAGGCGCCGGCGCTGGCGTTCCTGATTCTCATTGCCAGCCTGTCCGTGGCCGGCGCGCCGCCTTTCTCGGGCGTGTGGCCAAAAATCATCTTGGTCAAGGCGGGGTTGGACGCGGGCAGCACTGTGACAGTCGTTGCGGTCCTGGTCGCGGGGTTCTTGTCGCTGATGGCGGTGGGCCGGGCGTTCGCGCTGGGTATCTGGCGCAATCGCGATGAGGGTGCGCCGGAGCTGCCCAGCGAGCGGGTGGGGGCGGCGGCCCTGAGTGCCTTCGCGCTGCTGGCCGTCGCGACGTTGGCGCTCGGGCTTTGGCCGCAGGCGCTGGAGGGCTACGCGGCCCAATCCGTGGAGGACCTGCGCAATCCGGCCGCCTATGTGGACGCCGTCTTGCGTCCGGTCGAGCACTAAGGGAGGAGCGGAATCATGCGGATCCTGGTCTGGATCTTTTCCCTGCTGACCCTCACCGCGGTGTGGGCGGGCATCACCGCTGATATCTCGGTGTTCAATTTGCTCGTGGGCGTCGCGGTCAGCGGCATTGGCCTGTGGTTCATCCGCGATTTCGTGGTGCCGACAGAGGTGCGGGTGCGCCCCTTCCGCGTGGCCTGGCTCGCCATGATTTTCTTTTATGAGCTGGGGATGTCCGCCTGGTCGGTGGTGCGCTTGGTGATCAGACCGCGCCTGGAGATGCGCCCGGCCATTGTGGCGCTTCCGCTGTCCACCGGTCGGGACTTCGAGATCACCATGCTCGCCAATATGATCACCCTGACCCCGGGGACGTTGAGCGTGGATGTGTCGGAAGACAAGAGCACGCTCTACGTTCACGCGCTCGACGTGGACGATCCGGACGAGCTGCGCCGCTATATCAAGCGGACTTTCGAGAGCCGTATCATGAGGGCGTTCCGATGATGATTTTCACGGGCTCGGAGCCCCAGAGCTTTCTCGATTGGGCGATCCTCATTTCATACGCCTTCCTGCTCATTGCGTTTATCCTGGGTGGGGTGCGGTTGGTGCGCGGGCCGACCGTGCCTGACCGGATCATGGCGCTCGATTTCATTACTCTGGTGGCCATTGGCTTTGTGGCTCTGACGGCGCTGGAAACCGGTCGTGAGGCCTATCTGGACGTCGCGATTGCCCTGGCGCTGGTTGCGTTCCTGGCCACCGTGGCTTTCGCGCGCTATGTGGCGCGCCGGTCGAGAGATGCGAGGGATGCCCGTGACTGAGGTCGTCGATATTCTCTGTGGTGTCCTGATTTTGCTGGGCACCGGGTTGAGCCTTTTGGCGGCCGTTGGTGTGCTGCGGTTTCCGGACGTCTATTCCCGTATGCATGCGGCGACCAAGGCCGGTACTCTGGGGGCCGGCGTGGTGATCGCGGCCATGGCCATTCATGACGGGCAGCTTGACGTGGTCCTGCGCGCCTTGGCTGGCATTTACTTTCTGATTGTTACGGCGCCCATCGCCGCCCATCTGCTGGGGCGGGCGGCTTATAGCGCGGGCATTCCCCTTTGGCACAAAACCGCTTTTGACGATCTGAAAGACCGCTATGACGATCCTCGCCATGGCCCGCGCGGGGCTGATTTGAGCACCCGCGACTACGAATAAGGGCGCGGGCTGCGGCCACGCGTCCAGAGGACGGCACCGGGCGCGCCGCAGCGTTCCCCCACGCGCCAGAAGACATGACCGCGTGTAGTGTTTTAGCAGACCAGACTTGAAATCATCCACAGCTAGCAACTTTGCTTTGGGTGGATGAATTTATTCATTTTTGACTTGAAAACGCTAAGCAACCTTCATAGCGTCTCCTAAGCTTTAGTGACCCATTGTAAAAATCAGGAACAGCATCAATGGACTCGTCCAAAACCGAACTCGTGGACATGACCGCCGATATTGTCTCGGCATATGTGGGTAATAATATTGTTGGGTCAGCAGAATTACCGACCCTGATCCAACAGGTCTATTCAGCGTTGCAGGATGCCACGCGCTCGGAACCCGAAGAGCGCAGTGAGCCGCTGAAACCTGCGGTTAATCCCAAGAAATCCGTGTTCCCCGATTACATTATCTGTCTTGAGGACGGAAAGCAGTTCAAGTCGCTGAAGCGTCACTTACGCACTCATTACGATCTGTCGCCGGAAGATTACCGCGACAAATGGGACCTGCCGAAAGATTATCCCATGGTGGCCCCCAATTACGCGGCGGCCCGCTCCCAATTGGCCAAGAATATGGGGCTGGGTCAAAAGGGCCGGACGCGGAAAAAGGCTAAGGTCTGATCAATTTGTCCGGTCCCACGCCTCAGGCCAGGGCGATGCGGCGGTTTGACGAGGCAGAATGCCGCGGATCGGGGGCGCCAAGGGCGCTGATCTGGTGTCCTGGCCTGGTCCTGTCTGTTTTTTAAGAAGGCGCAGCGTCCGCGCTGATGCCAGGATCCAATGATGGCGTCTCCGTCTTCCCGGCCTCATGGGGCATCGTCTGCGGTCGGTTGGATCGGCCTGATGGCGTGTATCGCTCTGGTGTCATTGCTGCTCGCGGCAATGCCCTTTTGGGTGCTCTCCGAGCCTGAACCCGACCAGCGCGTCGCGCCGCGCTGCCCCGACTGTGTGCGCCTGGAGACGCTCGCCGCACGGGTGCTGGAGCAAGGGCGCGAGGCGCACCAGCGGCTCCGGCGTTTGGAAAAACAGGCGGGGCCAGAGGCGGCGCTTGTCCTGGCTCGCGATGATGTGCAGGCCGCGGCGGCGAGCCATACGGTCTTGGCCCGGGCGGCGCAAGCGTGTGTGACGCAGGCGCTTTGCGCGGTCGGTTCGACGGGCCCGCTGCGGCCCGACGCGCCCAGGGCGCCGGGCGCAGATCACTGCCGTCCCGGCACCACTCTGCCAGAGGCCCGTGTCCGGGCTGTGATGGCACGACTGCGCGAGCGGCTCGACCCCTGTGTCGCGGCGGCGTGTCCGGAAACGGACTGTGCGCTGACGGCGCGTCTGCATGATGCCGTGCGGGCTGGGGAAGAGTCTCTGGCGTTGCTGGCCCGGCTCGATGGCACGCCGCGGCAGACGGATCCGGCGCTGACGCCCTTGGTGCGCGACACCGTGCGGCTTGCCGCCACTGTGGATCGTCTGGCCACGGCCTTTCCGGCTCTGCTGGCCCGCACCGTTCAAGCCGATGGTGTGGCCCGCGCGGCGCCGCTTATCGCGTTACGGGCCGATGTGGTGGGGCTGGCCGCCCGCGCGGATTCACTGGCGCAACGGGCGGCCGAGATGCCTGAAGCGCCGGGCGTGTGGCGTGTGCGTCTACTCGCCGTGCGGCTGGCGCGTCTTGTCACGGCGTTCGATCAGCTCACCGCCGCCGACAGCACGGCCAGGGGGGAGGGCGCTGACATCCGTGTCGCCGCCTGGCAGGCGGTAAGCCGCGAGTTAATTCACGTGCTGACCGATGCCGCCCGCCTGCGCCTGACACTCGATGCTCGTCCGCCCCTGGCCGGCATGGACGATTCCGCCTGTGCGGCGGCTCGCCAGGCCCGCGCCCGTGACCTGGCTCAGGACTTGGCCGTCAGTGCCGCCATGCTCGACACCTGCCGGAAACGGGCGGCCTGCAGCACGTCACAGGCGCCCTCGGACGGGACTTTTTTGCCGGCTGGTGGCAGGGCCTTGGCGCCGGCTCTGGATGCGCTGGCGCGTCTGGATGGTGCGCTGACGGCGCTCGACCGCCTGGCGACCGACATCACGGTTGCGCCAAGCGTGCTCCCAAGTCTCACGGCGGACCTCGCCCGCTACCAAGTTGGCGAGGCCATGCGCGTGCGCGTGGAGGGGGCCGAAACGGCCTGCCTGCGCGAGCCTGGCGCGAGCCTCGCCCTGATCCCCCAAACCGCCGGCGGGGCGACACCGCCGCCGGTTCCGCTGCCTTCGCCTGGGACATCTGTCCTGGTGGAGACGCCGGCCGTGCCCGGTCTCTATGATCTGGCGGTTCTGGCGCCGCCGGCCCGGGGCGGGGCGGCTTTGACCACGACGGCGCTCGATATTCTGGCTAGTCCGGAGACATGCTCGGGCTTTTCCGGCTTGTGGGAGACGGATTTCGGGACTTTGCGCCTGGTAGAGCGCGAGGGCACCGTGCGGGGGACCTACAGGCGCTCGGCACAGGCGGCTCCGGGGTTCCTCACGGGCTCGGTCTCCGGCCGTGTTCTGACCGGCCGATGGGAGTCGGAATTGGGCGCGGGGGGCACGCGGCTGGTGCTCGGCGCGGATGGCCGGACGTTCCGGGGCAGCTGGAGCCATGTGCCCGGCGAATTGGGCGGCACAGGGCCTTGGAACGGGCGCTGCCGCCTGCCAGCCCGTCCGTGAGCGTGTCAAAAGTCACACTTATACCGTGAAATGAGCGTCGGAGGCGGAACTGAAATGGCGGAAATCTGCCGTTTCGCGTTCTAGTTATCCACACGTGTAGTCGATGTGGTATACACGTTCGTACTAATCGGTGTCTACCCATCCAAGAGGAGACGGGAATGCAGAAGGCAGGTCGACACTCTGACAGGCAGGTGCGCGATCGAACTGGACAACCGGACGAGGCAGGAACGTTCCAACAAATCTTTGTGACCCAGTCTCTGGTCGCAGATGTCTTTGACGTCGATGTTGGGGCATTGCGCGGCCGTGGCAAGGCCGCTGCGGTTGCACGCGCCCGTCAAGCGGCCATGTATCTGGCCCATGTGGTCCTGGGCTTCACGCCGACGGATGTGGGCCGCGCGTTCAATCGACACCGCACCACGGTCACTCATGCGTGTTCGACGATCGAAGACTGCCGCGATGACGACCGATTCAATATGCTCTTGGACGCCTTGGAAGCCTATCTGGAGCAGGGCGTGTTGCAGCGACGGTCGGGCCGGGATCGCGGCGGTCATGGCGGCCCCGACCAGGGCAGCGCCCTACCGCTGCTGGGGTTTGCGGCGTAAAGCGGGTCTGGGGGGTAAGGCTCAGGCTGGCAGAGCCTGCCGCGCGTCATGGCGGATGCGCTCGACCATGGCGAAGAAGCCATTAGAGCGTTGAGGGCTGAGGGCTTCATGCAGGCCCAGTCGCTCGAAGACCGGCTGGGCCTGTGTTTCGAGAATGTCCTGGGCGGACTTGCCCGAGTAAACCGTCAACAGGATCGCGATCAATCCCTGCACGATATGCGCGTCGCTCTCGCCGCGAAAAGTGAGTGTGGGGTTCTCCCCTGCGCCGACTTCCGTGACCAGCCAGACCTGACTGACGCAGCCCGCGACTTTGTTCTGGCCTGACCGTTCCGCATCATCGAGGGGCGCCATGGCTTTGCCCAGTTCGATCACGTGCTTGTAGCGCTCCTCCCAATCGTCGAGGAATGCGAAGTCGTCGATTAGCGCGTCGATCTCGCCCATGGCAGTGGCCCTTCCGGCGGTGGTTTAGCACTGCAAGGACATATCGCATTCCACCGGGCACGCAAGGGCAAGAGGCGCGGTCATGGCGCCGCTTGCAGCGGCATGGGGCTGCATCCCGTAAGGTCGCATGGCCTCTGGTTAGAGCGCTTTCAGGAAAAGTGTGCGCGGTTTTCCGCCCGGAAAGCGCGCCAAACCAAAGACCGAGAGCCGTTTCAATGATCTGGTTTTCATTGAAACGGCTCTAGGGGGGAACACCG